>NZ_CP150481.1:3183356-3501692 GCF_047922965.1 Neptunicella plasticusilytica | reverse complement strand
TGGGCACTGGCGCAACCCAAACCACCCACACCAATTTGCAATACTTTAGCGTTGAGCAGCATTTCTTGGCGCTCCAGATCGAAGCCTGCCAGCATAATTTGGCGGTTGTAACGCATGGCCTGTGACTGAGATAACTGTTTTGACATACCAGAAGCTGTGTTAATGAGTTGACAGAAGGATAAGCATTTCCTGATGAGGTCACCAGAGATGATTGCTTTTTTTATTTGTTAAAGCATCAATTTTGATTTGTTTTTATGGTAATTTAATTGCCATTAATCGCACCAAACGAGTGAGTTATGAGCAAGGCCAGTTCCCCCTTTATTGCACTAAATATTGCCGTGTTGACGGTATCAGATACCCGCACTGTGGCAACAGATACCTCCGGACAATATTTGGTCGACGCGATCCAGGATAGCGGTCATCAACTGGCTGATCGGCAAATAGTGATTGATGATGTGTATAAATTACGTGCCATAGTATCGCAGTGGATTGCCAGCGAGAATGTACAATCTGTGTTGATTACTGGAGGCACAGGCTTTACCGATAGAGATGTTACCCCGCAAGCACTGCAACCTTTGTTCGACCGGGATATTGAGGGTTTTGGTGAGCTATTCCGGCATTTGTCTTATGCTGAAATTGGTAGTTCTACTGTTCAGTCCCGGGCCTTGGGTGGGATGGCGAATGGAACCGCAATATTCTGTTTGCCCGGCTCGACCGGAGCCTGCAAAACCGGTTGGGAAGGAATTATTAAACAGCAGCTGGATGCCAGCCATCGTCCGTGTAATTTTGTCCAGCACCTTAAAGCGGGTGTAGCACTTTGTGAAAGCCGGGATAACTGATGGCACAGGACGAGGTTAAATTAACTCACCTCAATCATAAGGGTGAAGCCAATATGGTGGATGTGACCGACAAAGCGGTGACCTCCAGAACAGCCATTGCCGAAGGTTTTGTGCGTATGAATGCCGAAACCTTGCAGCTAATCGCACAAAAAGGCCATAAAAAAGGCGATGTGCTTGCCGTGGCGCGTATCGCCGGTATTCAGGGGGCAAAAAAATGTGCTGATTTAATTCCACTTTGCCATCCTTTGACCTTATCCAAGGTGCAAATAGATTTTGAAATTTTAGCAGAACTCTCTTCAGTACGTATCGAAGCGATGTGCAAATTGAGTGGCCAAACCGGCGTGGAAATGGAAGCGTTGACGGCTGTTTCTGTGGCAGCATTAACCCTGTTTGATATGTGCAAGGCGGTTGATCCGGGAATGCAGATTGACGGGATACGGGTATTGCACAAGCAAGGGGGTAAAAGCGGTGTATGGGAGGCAGAGAGTGCAAGCCGTTAAGTGGAAAATATAAATGATCAAAATCAAATTTTTTGCCCAGCTACGCGAACGTCTTGATTGTGAACAACTGGAATGGTCGTTGTCCAACTCTGCCACGGTGGGACAAGTCCGGCAGCAATTGGTGGAACAGCAAGGTAAATGGTTAGCTTTGCAGGAAGGCGAAGTACTTTGTGCCTTGAACCATACCATTGTCGGTTTGGATACCGCTGTTCAGGCAGGTGATGAACTGGCTTTTTTTCCGCCAGTGACCGGAGGTTAGGTATGATTTCGGTGCAGACACAGGATTTTGATGTCGCTGAACAATATCAGCTGTTACGCCAACAGGGAGAGGGCGCCATAGTGACGTTTTGTGGACTGGTACGGGACTTCAACCAGCAAGGTAAAATTAGCGGACTGCACCTTGAGCATTATCCGCAGATGACCGAACAGGCGCTGCAACAGATTGTAAATGACGCCCGTGCGCGCTGGCCATTGGGTAATATTCGGATTATCCATCGGGTGGGTGAACTGGATGCAGGCGAACAAATTGTGTTTGTCGGGGTAACCAGCCAGCATCGTGATGCTGCGTTTAATGCGGCGCAATTTATTATGGACTATCTGAAAACTCGCGCGCCTATCTGGAAGAAAGAAAAATCGGCTCAGGGCGATCAATGGGTGGCCAGTAAAAACTCGGATATACAGGCTGCAAGCCAATGGCTAGACAAGGAAGATAGCTAATGCGAAGAATATTATTGGGGCTGTTAGCTGGCTTGGGTTGTTTCAGTCTGATCGCGGCAGATGTATCTGCTGCTGACAACAATCCTCTGCATATCGCGGTGGCGGCCAATTTTCTCGGCACTTCCAAACAGCTGGTTAAAAAATTTGAACAACACAGCGGTCACAAAGTGCAGTTATCTTTTGGCTCTACCGGGATGTTATATGCGCAGATTAAACATGGTGCGCCTTATGATATTTTTTTTGCTGCCAATACTGCTCATCCACAAAAACTTGAGCAACAGCAGTTAATCGTGCCGGGCTCACGCCAGACTTATGCAATGGGGAAGCTGGTGTTGTGGATCCCTAAATCCAATGATGTAAATCAACAAAGTTTGCAACACTGGCAGGGCAAGTTATCTATTGCTAATCCTGATTTGGCACCTTATGGTCAGGCTGCAATGCAAACGCTGGAAAAGGCAGGTTTGCTGGCTGCATTACAACCGCATATTGTACAGGGCAATAATGTGGCACAGGCCTTTCAGTTTGTGCATAGCGGCAATGCAACAGGCGGTTTTGTTGCCGCCAGTCAGGTATTGACTGTGCCCCGCCAACAAATTTGGTCAGTACCGGCCAGTTATTATCAGCCTGTAGAGCAGCAATTGGTGATACTTAAAAGAAGTGGTCATCAGGCGTTAGCCCAGCAGTTTATCGATTTTATCTTCTCTGCTACCGGTCAGGAGATGATCCTGGCGGCAGGCTATCAGGCCAGTGCCCGAAAAGATGGTTAGCAGCGACTGGCTAGCGGTAATTGTCACTTTAAAACTGGCCTTTTTTACCAGTCTTATCCTGCTGTTGATTGGGACCCCGCTGGCATGGTGGATGTCACGCTGGCAGAGTGCCTTTAAACCCTTTATCCAGGCAATTGTGGCCCTGCCGCTTATTTTACCGCCCACAGTACTGGGGTTTTATCTGCTGGTTGCCTTTGCGCCGGATACATGGGTAGGGCAGTTGTGGCAAGGCATCAGCGGGCAGCAACTGGCATTCAGTTTCAGCGGGATTTTAATCGGCTCGATTTTTTATTCGCTGCCTTTTGTGGTGCAACCGTTGCACAGTGCTTTTGTGCAACTCAATCCCCGTTATCTGGATGTGGCCCAGACCATGGGATTATCCGGATGGCAACGATTTTTACGTTTAATACTGCCTTTGACCCGCAGCAGTTTTATCACTGCATTCGGACTCAGTTTTGCCCATACAGTAGGCGAGTTTGGTGTGGTGCTAATGATTGGCGGCAATATTCCAGGCGAAACCCAGGTGTTGTCTATTGCCTTGTTTGATCACGTGGAGTCGATGCAATACAGCCAAGCCCATCAATTGGCCGGTGGATTACTGATATCTTCTTTGCTGTTGCTGGCATTGCTATACCGGATTAACGGACGACGCGAGGCGTTATGGAAATAGCCATTCAGCTCACCAAGCAGGGCCGCGAGGTTCTGGATGTGCAATGTCAATTACCGGTCAACAATAATATTGTTGGCTTATATGGGCCTTCAGGTTCGGGTAAAACCAGTCTGTTACGGTGTATTGCCGGGCTGGAACAAAGCATGTCCGGTTCGATCCGCTTTGACGCCAAACGCATTGGTCTGGTTTTTCAGGAAGCGGCATTATTTCCTCATTTAACGGTTATGGAAAATTTACAGTTCGCCCTGCATTTAGCTAAGCCGGCGCGCTTCGATATTGGCCAGGTCAGTGACTGGTTTGACTTAAACAGGCTTTTGCCTCGGCATATCGGTGATCTGTCCGGCGGTGAACAGCAGCGTGTGGCACTGGCTCGCGCATTGTTGAATAATCCCCAGTTGTTGTTACTGGATGAACCGGTATCGGCATTGGATGAAACCATGCGACACAAAGTATTGGACAGGCTGAACCTGATTAATCGCCAATTTGAGTTGCCGATGATTATGGTCAGCCATTCGTTACATGAATTGGCATTATGTTGTGACTATATGCTGCAGCTCGAGCAAGGAAAGGTCATAGGGCACGGGCAGGGACATGAAATGATCCGTCAGATTAATCTGGCCGGTAAAAAGCGTGCTTTTTCGATTTTGCAATGCCGTTTTATTCAGCAAGTAAATGGTTATGCTATTGCTGAACTGGTGTGTGAGGGGCAACCGTTGTTTATGCAGCATATGGACGGCAACATGCCGACCGAATCGGTGATGATCGACGCCAATCAGGTCAGTTTATCGACCCAACCGCCGTCATCCAGCAGTATTGTTAATGTATTGCAGGGCAATGTTAACAGTATAACGCCGGTTGAAGCATCGATAGTCAGAGTCGAGATCCAGGTTGGCAAACAGACCTTATTGGCAGATATCAGCGAATGGTCAGTAAACCGCCTGGAACTGCAAATAAATATGCCGGTTTGGGCGCAGTTTAAGATGGCTCGGTAAACTCGACACCGACAATGAGATCAATCTACTGACCCGCTAACGCCATACATTCAATTTCCACTCGGGCACCTAGGCCCAAACCGCTCCCGGCAATAGCGCTGCGCGCCGGTAGCGCATCTTTAAAATACTCAATATAAACCTTGTTCACATCGGCCCATTCGTTGATATCAGCTAAAAACAAGGTGCACTTGATCACTTTGTCCATACCGGAACCAAAGCGTTCTAAGGTGGCCTTGATATTGTCCAGCGCCTGACGGGTTTCGGGGATAACTCCACCTTCGACCAATTTTAATTTACCCGGTTGTACGCCCAACTCACCAGACAAATACAATATGCCGTCTACTTGTACAGCCTGCGAAAAGGGTAAATTAAACTGTTTAAATTGCTCTGAACTGAGACGTTGTATTGGATTGCCTGTTTGAGTCCCGGCGTGAAGGTACGCCGACAACAAGATTGCCAGCAGTGCGAAGCTAAACTTTTTCATCTCTATTCCTTTTCGTTCAACAAATACGCCGTGGTATATTGCGATAGCAGTAAATTGGATAGCTTATGAGTTTGTTCATCTTCTCCCATAATATATCCCTCAGACATACAGGTTTGCTTCATTTGTCCTAATAAACCCAGGCGAAATTGATATTTCTGCTGCCGTCCGGTTAAAGCTGGAACAGCAATAGTATTGCCATCCAGTTGCCAGTCACCATTTTTCATTAATACCTGATGGCAGGGCGCGGGGTTCAGGGTGGCAACAAATTGCTTGGTTGAGTCCATTTCCCAGGCATGACCGGCGGTGGGAAAGATTGTACTGCCTATATCTGAACCGGCATCCCGCAGACGGTTTTCAACTCGCGCACAGGCTTCGAGATCGTTAGATTTATCTTGTGCACCACGCAAACTAAATAACGGTGCTCCGGTGGTTTTGATGGTTTGCAGGTCAAAATGACAGGGCCCGTAGTAATCCAGATGCAAGGCGAAAGGAGCGACATTGGCGGCCAAATTCTGATAAATACGGTTATCTAATGCGGCACGAGTAGCCATACCACCGTAAGAAAAGCCCATTACCCCGATCTTTTTAGAATTAATTGCCGGATGCTGATTAAGAAATTTGAGCGCACTATAGGCATCGGCTACCTCATCCGCATCGCTGACAATTGCCACCCGTAAGGCATAGGGCGTATCTTCCGTTACGCCTCGGGCAGCATAAGAATTGACTACCAGACCGGCAATACCGTGACTGGCCATCCATTCCCCATACGCTATTTCGCGGCTGGGCAGAATGCCACCGCTGCCATGCAGGATGATCATAGCGGGAACCGGTTTAATCGCGCTGGCATCGGCTGGCAAAAATAACCGGGCTTTTACTGTCGTCGCCGGCAATGCCTGATCCGGTAGTACCAGCCATTTGTAATCACCCGGGGTAACCGATGAAAAATACACTTCTCCACTGCTGCGTGCCGTCAGCTCGGTTGCTGCCGGATAGCTGGGTAGCTCTGGCAATGGAGGAGGTTGCTCCTGTTCCTGGGCCATACAGGTTAATCCCGCTAAAGACAGACATAATAAAAAAACTCGCATTCGATTCTCCGCTTAAAAGCTGTATATCACTTCAACACCATAAGTGCGTGGCTCTTGATAATTAGTGGTGACGGTACCGAAAAAATCCTTACGGTTGTCGATTGGATCGCGCACGTCAGCCAGATTACGCCCCCATAAATAGGCTTCCCAACCGTTATTGGTGCCAAGCAGCCCGATACGCGCATTCACCAGGGTAATGCTATCCACATGACCAAATTCTACCTCCGTGCTGTCGGCTAACGTTTCGTTTTTAACATTATCGACAGTAGTGAAAAAACCGCTGCTATTGGTTACATCCAGTCGCCAGATGATATCTGCATTCATGGCTGGAAATTCGCTGAGATATTGGACGCCGAGTGAAAAATTACTATCTGGGGCATTGATCAGATCTTTGCCTTTGGCGTTGCCTCCACCGGTCAGCCCTCCGGGGAAATCATCAAACTCGGTATCCAGCAAACCCATACTGGCCTGAATTTCGAGATTGCTGATCGGGCGGTAGGTCATTTCCAATTCCAGTCCCTGAGTGGTGGCTTTGGCGGCGTTACGAATGGAAATGGACGACGCGCCATTACCCAGGTCGATAAACTGGTTAACCTGATAGTTTTTAAATTCGGAATGAAATGCCGCCATATTCAGTACCAGACGGTTACGGTAAAAATTACCTTTCAGGCCCAGTTCGGTGCTGCCGACAGTTTCCTTGTCAAATTCAATACCGGCAGCCAAATCACTATTGGTGATGTAATCGAGGTTGTAACCGCCGCTTTTGAAGCCAGTAGAATATTTGGCGTAACCAATCAGATCATTTTTAAATGCATGACTGAAATTGACTGAATAGGACAGGTAACTGTCGCTGCGACTATCTTGCAACGAGCCGTCGGTGCTGCCAATGCCGAATATGCCGGAATTGGAACCATCCAGTAACCAGTCGAGATCTTTTTGTTCGTCACTGTAGCGCAAACCCAATCCCAGTGTGCTGGTCGAAGTGAGATCGTAAGCACTGTTAAAGTAAGCGGCATAGCTGTCGGTCGCGACATTACCGCTGTTATAAACCACGGTGCCGGGAACATTGCCGAACAGGAAGGAGTGAACACCGTTTATCGCATCTCGCCGGGTAACGGCATCCTGTTTATACAAATAGAGACCGGCAATATAGTCAAAAGGCGAATCACCTTGCGGAGAAATAAACTGGAATTCCTGCGACCATTGCTGGTACTGGTCGCTGTACTCAATCACCAGTAAGTCGGCTACAGCATAATCGGAATCATTGCGATAAAAAATATCGGTATCCCGATAGGCTGTAATGGATTTTAGATCAAAGCCGTTGTCCATATGGTAGGACAAATCCATTGCGCCACCATAGATATCACGTTTCTCAAAGGTATCAACCGTGGTCGCGACCTGATCTTTGTCGGGTGCACCCATATCCAGCGTGTTGCCCAGCGTATCGGAGATGGCTTCACCTAAAAACGACAGCCGTTCGGTATTCAGCCCATCGACACTAAAATTGAGCTGCAGTTTATCGGATAGTTGTGAGCGAAACTGACCGCGATAGGCCAGCGCATCACGTTCGTTTAAATCGTGATCGGTGGTCAGATTTTTAATATAACCGTCCCTGTCCAGTTTGGTGACCGAAAATTTAGCTGCACTGGTATCGGAAACCGGCAGGTTAATTTGACCCTGAAATTCACGGGCGTTCATATTACCTAATGAAGCACTGAATTTACCTTCAAGTACATCGGAAGGCTTTTTGGATATCAGGTTGATAGCACCTGCAACGGTATTTTTACCAAACAGTGTGCCCTGCGGACCACGCAGTACTTCAATACGTTCCAGATCCAGCAACTCCTGATTCAGCGCGGGCGACTGACCCAGATAAACACCATCCAGATACACTCCCACACGGGTATCAAAACCGATATTACGACTATTCGCTCCAACCCCTCGAATAGTGATGGCTGAGGTAAAGTCCGTAGTACGAGTCACTGATAAGTTAGGAATAAAATCCGACAGTTCGGTGAGTTGGGTGATACCGGTTTGTTCAATATTGGCAGCGCTGAATGAAGATATAGCAATAGGTACTTCGGCCAATTTCTGTGCGCGCTTTTGCGCAGTAACGATAACCACTTCATATTGTTCTTCACTGTCGGCTTCGTCAATCGCGGCTTGTTGAGCTACAACAGGATAACTGGATATCAAAGCTAAACTGAGTAACGGGATCGTTCGGATCGATAAAAACTTGGAGAATGACTTGCAGGTTGGTGATTTAGACATAAGCAACTCCGTTTTCCCTATAGAGTAAAAATGAGACATTTTTGTTATTCGGTTCAATGTTGGTCGCATTTTGGCTAGTTAGCAAGATAACTGCTATTTTTTGTCGTCATAGTGCATTAACATGCGCGTTTTTATGAGCCAATTTTAGAGGGTTAATTCATGTCTCGAGTATTGATTATAGGTGCAGGTGGAGTAAGTGCCGTCACAGTGAAAAAATGTGCCCGTTTGCCGGAACACTTTGATGAAATCTATCTGGCCAGTCGTACTGTATCCAAATGCGAGGCGTTACAAGCTGAAGTCGGTGCTGACCGGGTTAAAGGCACTTTCGCCGTTGATGCCGATCATGCCTCAGAAGTCGTTAAGGTTATTAATCAGGTCAAACCTGATTTGGTGATCAATTTAGCTTTACCCTATCAAGATTTAGCCATAATGGACGCGTGTTTAGAAACTGGCGTGGATTATCTGGATACCGCCAATTACGAACCCAAGGACGAAGCAAAATTTGAATATTCCTGGCAATGGGCCTATCAGGATAAGTTTGAAAAAGCCGGTTTGATGGCGTTATTGGGTAGCGGTTTTGATCCGGGCGTAACCAACGTGTACACCGCCTACGCGGCCAAGCATTATTTTGATGAAATTCACACTCTGGATATCGTCGATTGTAACGGCGGTGATCATGGTCAGGCTTTTGCCACCAACTTTAACCCGGAAATCAACATCCGTGAAATTACCCAGCGTGGTCGTTATTGGGAAAATGGTGAGTGGAAAGAAACTGATCCATTGAGTGTGCGTGAAGATCTGGATTATCAAAACATTGGTGTGCGAGCGTCTTATTTGATGTTCCATGAAGAGCTGGAATCCATAGTGAAGCACTTTCCGACCCTTAAACGCGCCCGTTTCTGGATGACTTTTGGTGATGCCTATTTAAATCACTTGCGCGTGCTGGAAGGCATTGGTATGACCTCGATTGAGCCGGTTGAGTTTCAGGGGCAGCAAATTGTGCCGCTGGAATTCCTTAAAGCGGTATTACCTAACCCCGGCTCCTTGGCTGAAGGTTATACCGGTCAAACCTGTATCGGCACCTATATTACCGGTATTAAGGATGGTAACGAGAAAACCATCTTTATCTACAACAACTGTGACCATGCCAAGTGTAATGAAGAAGTGGGGGCACAAGCCGTATCTTATACCACAGGGGTTCCGGCTATGATTGGTGCAGCCTTGATGTTGAACGGCACCTGGAAAAAAGCCGGTGTGTGGAATATGGAACAATTTGATCCAGACCCTTTTATGGACATGCTTAATATTCACGGCCTGCCCTGGCATGTGATTGAGTGTGAGTCATCCCCTTTTAAAAACTGATTAAAAGGTTAACATAAGTCAAAGGCTGTTCCGGCACTAAGTGGCGGAATGGCAAAATCTGTTTTGTGTATGCGCCGGAGAGTTAATCTTGATCGATCCGTTACTTAATCCGCTTATTCCTTCGCCCTGTTATGTGTGTGAGGAACAAAAACTGGAAGCCAATCTGCAACTGATGGAGCGTGTCCAGCGTGAAGCCGGTGTGGATATTATTCTGGCCCTTAAAGGGTTTTCCATGTGGTCCACGTTTCCTCTGGTTGGACAATATTTGCAAGGTTGTACCGCCAGTTCAGTATGGGAAGCCAAGCTGGCCAAGTTCGAGATGGGTAAGGAAGTCCATGCCTATTCACCGGCTTATAAACAAAATGATATTGATGAACTGGTGAAACTGGTCAATCACATTTCATTTAACAGTTTGAGCCAGTGGCAGCGTTATCAGCAGCAGGTTGCCGACGCGGGCATCTCAATGGGATTGCGTATTAATCCCGAACATCGCGAGGCTGAAACTGAACTCTACGATCCTAGTGCACCAGGTTCACGTTTGGGGGTGAAGGCTGAAGATCTCGAAGGTGTCGATTTATCCGGAATTGACGGTTTTCATGTGCACAATTTGTGTGAATGTGACTCTTTTGCCGCTGAGCGTACGCTGCAGGCAGTCGAAAAACGCTTCGCCAAATGGTTGCCTCAACTTAAGTGGTTGAATCTGGGTGGTGGTCATTTAATGACGCGTAAAGGTTATGATGTCGAGCACCTGATTAATTTGTTGAAAACTTTCCGGGAAAAATACGATCTGCAAATTATTCTCGAACCCGGTTCGGCAGTGGCCTGGCAAACTGGCACCCTGGTGTGTGAAGTAGTGGATGTGGTCGAAAATGACGGCAGTATCGCCATTTTGGATATTTCGGCTACCGGCCATATGCCTGACGTGCTGGAAATGCCATATCGCCCTGAAGTGCGCAATGCCGGATTAGTGGGCGAGAAAAACTTCGATTATAAATTGGGTGGTAACTCATGTTTGGCCGGCGATGTGATTGACAGTTACAGTTTTGAGTTTCCACTGGAAGTCGGAGACAGACTGATTTTTGAAGATATGATCCATTACACTATGGTCAAAACCACCTTCTTCAATGGCGTTGAACATCCGTCTATCGGTATTTTGAAAAAAGACAACAGCTTCGAACTGGTGCGCAAGTTTGAATACGAAGACTTTAGAAGTCGGTTGTCTTAATAGCCAAATGGTTGCATACAAAGCATCTTATCAAGGTGCTTTTTTATTGATTAATAATCCGCATCCCTTGGTCAAACTGGTTTATAAGCCAATCCATCTCGGTAAATTGCTGGCTCTTGCTGAAGGCGACAAATATCTCGCTAGGCTCACTGGCAGGGCCTTTCACAATGACATTCTCTGGCAGTCCCATTTGTTGTAGTGTGTATTCAGCGACTTTGTCGAACATAATAGCGGTTTGTACTTTGCCAGCCCGAAGTAAGCCGATAAGTTGTTTCTGGTTGGATACCTTTACTTCGGTAAAACGGTGACTCTGTTTTAGATAGATGTCACCATACTCATATCCGATAATCACGCCCACAGTCATGCCGTCAGGTGCATGTTCAACCCTATCGAAATGAAGTAATGACGCTTTATTAAAATAAAAAGACACCGGCGCATCAAATAGCTTTTGGTCACCGAAGCGGAATTTTCTCAATGTGGTTGATTGTTTGGTGACGTTAAAGCAACCATGAACCTGTCCTTGTTCTGTTAAACGCAGCGCTCTGGCATAGGGAGCGACAACGAATTTCACTTTTATGCCAACGGCATTAAAGGCGCTTTGAATGATATTATGCGAGATCCCTTCACCTTGTTCATTGGCATAGGGCGGCCAACTGTCTTCGGCGGCTAAGGTAACAATAGTCGAGGTTGAATTGGCCCAACAAAAACTTTGTGTTATCAACAGCATAACCAAAGCGATAATACCGAGAGGCTTGAACATAATCATCCCAAATTTATAAGTTAACATATTGTTATATAGGGTGTTTTTATGCTTGTTTGATTAATTTAGCACATCGCTACGGGATGGGATAGTTTAAAAGTCAATCAGGTTGAGCTGAAAGGAATTAAGCTAAAGCCCTCAAAGTGAAGGCTTTAGCTGCGGTTGTCACAGATCAACAGATACTAAACGCTTACATGTAGCCTTACGTCAATATTGCCTCGTGTGGCGTTTGAGTAAGGGCATACCTGATGGGCTTTTGCGGCTAAATCTTCAGCCACGTTTTGCTCCAGTCCCGGCAAGTTGATATGCAAATCGATATCCAGTCCAAAGCCACCCTCAATTTTGCCAATGCCGACTTCGGCTTTAATACTGGTGTCCTGAGGGATGCTGACTTTTTGTTCACCGCCGACAAATTTAAGTGCGCCAATAAAACAGGCAGAATAGCCTGCCGCAAATAATTGTTCAGGGTTGGTTGCATTACCGCCACCACCGCCTAATTCTTTTGGTGTGGCCAGTTTAACATCCAGCACTTTATCACTTGAAACCGCGTGACCGTCACGTCCGCCTGTTGATGTTGCTACTGCTTTATAGAGTACTTGCATGATTGGATCCTCGATTAAATTGAAAGTATAGGTTATCGACTACAACATTATGTTATCGCAATAATTGTTATCGCGATAACTTATTTTTAGAATAACTCATTCTATTTTATAAGACGATTAATCGAGACTATTTCTAACTTGTTCGAGTTTGGCTTTTAAGGTCAACACGTCGTTTATTTCTAACCCTGTTGAGCATAAAATTTGTTGCGGAATACTGGCAGCTTGTTCTTTTAACTGCTGACCTGCTTTGGTCAGCGATATGTTAACTAGTCTGTCATCTTGTTTATTACGTTGCCTAACGATGAGTTGTTGTTTTTCCAGTCGTTTTATAACTGGGCTAAGAGCACCTTTCTCCTGATGCAGTAACTTGCTGATGTCGGTCACGGTAATACCGTCTCTTTCCCAGAGAATGAGCATGATCAAGTATTGCGGGTAAGTCAGATGCAGTTTGCTCAGTAACGGTTTATACAATCTACTCATCGCTAATGAGGTCGAATAGAGTGTAAAACACAACTGATTATGTAATTTAAGTGATTCTGATTCTGAATATTTCATCTGTTACAACGGTTTAATCAAAAAAGGATATAGATAGTATGCCAGAGCGGCGCAGGAAAGTTGTGATGTTTCAGTTTTTCTGGGTTGTAAACTAGAGCCTGTTGATCTTTGGTGTATGGATTTTGTTCAAACCAACGCCTTAGGTGTTGGGTTGACCCTCTTTCTTTAAAACCGTGGGGGCAGTGTTTGTAGCGCATTTCTACAGCGTTATCGCTCATTCATGCAGCATAACTGCACCACACTCGCTCTGCCTTGTATAAATACGCTACAAACTGCTGCAAAAACATACACCAAAGATCAACAGGCGCTAAGGACTTCTCTTGGAAGTCCTTATTTTTCAACTTAATCCGAACTCAGGTTAACCTGGTTAATTTTTTGTATTAAGAAACGAAAAGATATTTTTGGCTATATCAATGTTGTCCAGATGTCCGGCAAATTTGTCGGCACCGACACCATAAGCAAAAATTTGAACATCACCAGCAGTATGGCCATGAGATGTCCAGCCTGTCAGGGTGCGATGGTTAATCACATCCAGCAATGTCTGTTTTAGCACGCTGTACTTTTGTTGACTGGCAGTGACTAGCAGTTTGCTTTCTTCATCGGTGAGTGGAAAGTCGATATATTTATTCCAGGTGCCTACAACATCTTTGGAATCCGCCATGGTTTTGCTGATGGTTTCCACTGAACCGTGGATCTGCTTTATCAGGTCGATTTTCCAGATATATTTATCATAACCGCCGATACTTAATCCACCGGTACTATGATCAGCAGTCACTACAATCAGTGTCTCTCCGTCTTTTTCAGCGAAGGCTTTGACAGCTTCAATGGTGCTGGCGAAATCATCCAGTTCTCCCATCGCACAAGCCACATCATTGGCGTGCGCACACCAGTCAATTTGGCTACCCTCGATCATCATAAAGAAACCTTTATCATTCTTCAGGGATAACAGTGACAAGGCTTTTTTAGCCATCGGCGTCAAACGACGCGGCTGGTCGCCGCTATCAATAGCAAAAGGTAGGCCCACCGGAGCAAATAAACCTAATGCTGGCAGAGCCGTGATTTTATCCAGTTGTTGCAGGCTATTAGTATATTGATAGCCGTAATCCTTGAATTCGTTGACCAGATTACGATCATCACGAATGTAGTATTGGGTCCCGCCACCGAACATCAAATCAACAATGGGTTTACCATCAATCAAATTGCTTAAATAATTATCGGCAATTTGATCATAATTCTGTCTGCTTTCATTGTGGGCGATAAAACTGGCTGGCGTGGCGTGGTTGATTTGCGAAGTCACCACGATAGCGGTTTGTTTGCCCAGTTTTTTAGCTTTCTCCAGTACGGTTTCCAGCGGCTCTTTATGGGTATCAACACCAATAGCACCATTGTATGACTTTACTCCACTGCTCAACGCGGTGGCAGAAGCGGCGGAATCGGTGACAACAGTATCATCGTCAGGATAAGTTGATGCCATCCCGACCAGTAATTCATCAAAAATAGTGGTTTCCATTGCTTTGGTGGCAGGATCATCGCTGTAATAACGATAGGCAGTGGTATGTTCTAAGCCCATGCCGTCACCGATCAGGAAAATAATATTTTTAGGCGTTTTGCGGGTTTGAGCGGTCACGTTGTGTTCAGTTGATGAAGGTGTCGCGACGCAGGCTGTATTTAGCAGACCGGAGAAAATTAATAGGCCGATTGAAAGTTTATTCATAAGCTTGCTTAACCTTAGTAAGTCAATATAGATAAGTCCGTTGTAGTCCGGACATTGTAAACTGCCAACTGGAAAAAGTAATTGATGGATATGACGCTTTTATGATTTTGCGTTCAATTGCTGTCTGATAAGACAAATGGATCAAAAGTCTCGCGATATATCATAAGCTATTCCCCGGCCTTTACCGGGGAAGACAGTTTTCAATTACTCAAATAACTCCTGATGTAAGTCGGTCACCACCTGACTACTGTTATTCTCGTTAACCAGAAACGACATATTGTGGGGATTAGCACCATAACAAATCATGCGCAGGTTGTGGTTTTGTAACGCATTAAAGATCCGGCTGGATACGCCTGCCTGGCTATGCATATTATTCCCCACCACAGTGACCAGATCGTAACCTTCTTCTACGGTCACTTCACAAATCTGGCGTAAGTCCTCTATGGTTTTCTGGTTAATTTTATTACGCACCGAATTGGGCGGATTATCGATAGTCAGCGACACCGATATCTCTGATGTGGTGACCAGATCCACACTGATATTGTGTTTGGCGATAATGCCAAAAACCTGAGATAAAAAGCCTGGTGCATATAGCATGCTGGGAGTTTTAACCGTGACCATCACCTGATCTTTACGCCGTGTTACTGCCCGGTAGTAGGGTTCATCACCGCAATCTTTGGCAATCCAGGTACCGCCTTTTTCCGGCTCTCGGCTGGAGCCGACAAATACACGAATATTTTTACGCAATGCCGGCACCATTGTAGCCGGGTGCAGGACTTTGGCACCAAAAGTCGCCATTTCCGCTGCTTCATCAAAACTCAGTTCCGGCAAGGGTCTGGCTTTATCGGTAATGCGCGGATCGGTGGTGTAAACGCCGATCACATCGGTCCAGATTTCACAGGTTTGCGCGTCTAGGGCTTCGGCCAGCAGTGCGGCGGTATAATCCGAACCACCGCGGCCTAAAGTGGTGGTTTTATTGTTGGCATCGGAGCCAATAAAGCCTTGGGTGACAAGTACCTGTTCGGCCAGCGCCGGTGTCATCAACAATTGTGCCTGTTGCTCAATCGCGCTGATGTCCGGGGTGCCCTGACCAAACTGGCTATCGGTTTTAATCACTCGTCGTGCGTCAAAATTAACTGCCGGGCTACCTAATTGTTTAAGCACTGCAGTAAATAATAACGACGACATACGCTCGCCCATGGACAGCAGGCCGTCTTTACCCTCGGCGCTGAGCAGATCGACTTTATTGTGCGCCAGTTCAGATAATTCACTTAGCAAACATTGCAGTTCGATGCGAGTTTCGGCCGGATCGGAAAGTTGCTCCAGAATAGCCAGTTCGATTTTTTCAATCTGTTTAACCAGCATGTCAATTTGGGATTCAGTTAAGTCATCATTAGCCAGCTCGACCAGATAATTGGTGACGCCAGCAGATGCACTGACCACCACCACACGGGTAGCATCATTAGCCATGACGATGCGGGCACAGTTTTGCATAGCGGCGAAATTTGCCACACTGGTGCCGCCAAATTTAGCAATATTTAGCATGTTCATTAAATTATTCTAATCCTGTGATTTAGGGGGATTGACCGTGGCCCAATAAAGCCCGCTAAGTTAGCAGTTTTCAATTCAGGAATACATGAATTTAAATTCGATATTATCGATTTTTTATTCATTACATATGATCTTTATGCATAGCCACATCAATCCGTTTTTTATCTATTGGCCATCAGGATAAGCTCTGACAGTAGAGCCTCTCCTTCACTATAGCAAAGGCCGTCTTCGGTCATGGTGTTTTCACGAGTGACGCCATCCACGCTGCCTTTATTACTCAGAAAACGGATAATCTCTTTGGGATTTATTTGCTCCAGCAATGGTTTGCCTGTCCAGCGTTGCAAAAATAGAATAATACCGTAAGCCGCCCAATTGGATACATCGGCAATCACCAATTCGGTGCAGGTGGTGATACTGGGGACGATATTCAAATGACTGAGGCGTTGATGAATATTACCCATGCCGATTTCGTTGCCGCCATCACCGATGCCAATACTGGGACACTGGCTCTGCGACATAAAATAGTCAAAACAGGCGCAACGATCGCTGATATCTTCACCGCGCATATTAAAGAATCGCCCGTTGGCGGTCATGCCAGCGCGTTCAATGGATATCACCGCCTGAGGTTGCAATTGTGCTAATATCTTGAGGCTTTCCTGTTTGGCGTTGTCCAGATCGCCCACTGTCAGTTGTACGGCGTTATAGTGGTCTTTAACGGCAGTAAATAACGGATTTCCGCACACCAGAATCGGTTCGGCGTTTAAGTGTTCCAGTGCCTGATACAGGGCAATAGCGCCCACTGGTCCATCGGTTTCAAAGGTACTATTAACCGGGAAACCGGTACCGATCAGCACTTTACCATCGAGATTGAGCAGCAGCTGCGCCGCTCTGGCGCAATATCCGGACTGCAGCAAAGGCTGGATGGTTTGCATCCCGCGCAAGTTTCTTTCGACCAGCAAATTTTCTACCTGCTGACTTAAACGCTGATCAGACTGGCTTAAGGTATTTTTCATTAACGAATTATCCACCAGTGGAAAGACTGCGATTAGTAATGTCGGTGACCAGCATACAACCCGGACTATGAGTAATGCAAAAGGGTGGTTTGGCCTGTTCCAGTGCGACTTGGGGCGTAACACCACAGGCCCAGAAAACCGGTACTTCGTTTTCTTTTATGCTGACAGCGTCACCAAAGTCCGGTTGATTAATATCCCTGATGCCAATCATGTTCGGATTACCAAAATGAATCGGTGCACCATGGACTGAAGGAAAAAGGCTGCAAATTTGCACTGCCCGAATCGCGTCAGCCGGCACCATCGGGCGCATGCTGACCACCATATCGCCGCTGAACCGTCCAGCCGGTTCACAGGCTATATTGGTGCGATACATGGGCACGTTTTTATGCTCGCTGATATTTCTGATTTCAATGCCGTCATCAATTAGCGCTTCTTCAAAGGAAAAGGAACAGCCGAGAAAGAAGGTCACCAGATCATCGCGCCAGTAGTCTGCCACGTCGGCCACTTCACCGATCAATTTACCTTGTTCAAATATCCGGTATTGAGGTAGATCGTGGCGAATATCAACATCTTCGCCCACTTTGTCCAGATGGATATCTCCCGGTTTTTCCGACATCGCAATAATAGGACATGGACGGGGGTTGCGTTCACAGAACTGCTGAAAGTCGACCGCCCAGTCGGCAGGCAGAATTACCATGTTACATTGCACAAAGCCTTTAGCCAGCCCCGACGTATTGCCGGTGATCTGCTGTTGACGAATTTGTTGGCGAATTTGTTTAGGAGTTAACTGCTGCACTGTTTAAAGATCCAACCTGAATTTATCGAATTTTGATAATACAACGGTGGCCTTGGCTGTGACAAATGCCAAAACACCCAGCAACGATCAATAGCCCTGATTACCCGGCCTGCAAACCACCGGTATGCAGCAGCAGTATTCTGCTGCCTTGAGGAAAATATTGCTCGGCCAGCAACTCGCGCGCGGCATAAAACAGTTTGCCGCTGTAAACAGGCTCCAAGGGGATATTCAAATCATTTTGAGATTGTTGGCAAAAATGTACCAGTTCATCCGGTTGTTTGGCATAACCGCCATGATGAAAGTGGTGGGCAATTTGCCATTGTGTAGGTGAGTGCTCGGACAGCAGATCTTTCACAAGCTGTTCCAGATAACCCTGGCCTTTTAATACTGCAATGCCAATCAGTTTGGTATTTATTTGGCTATGGATGAGTCCCGCCAGCGTGCCGCCGCTGGCTACCGGTAACAGAATATAATCGTAATGATGTTGCAGCTCGTTAACCATATCGGCCACACCTGACAATGCTGGTCGCTGTGAACCCCCTTCGGGGATAACGACCGCTTCGGGATATTGCTGCTGGAGCTCAAGCAAATAGTCATGATCCGAACGACGTTGATAGGTTTGCTTGTCTACAAATTTAATCTTCGCTCCCCAATCAGACAACGCCGTTAGCGTCGGAGTCATATTGGCGGAATAATCGCCGCGTACAATTGCAGTAAAGGCGATATCAAGCTGGTTACAGCAGTACCCCAGTGCATGCAGATGATTAGAATAGCCGCCGCCAAAGCTGATGATCTGGCTACTTTGTCCAGCATAAATAGCTTGTAGCGCATATTTCAGTTTGCGCCACTTATTGCCCGAGATAACCGGATGCAATAAATCGTCGCGTTTAACCCACACTTCGCACTGGTTGGGGTTTGGCCAATCGAACTGTAAAGATTGTTCTGGTGAGGGGGTTTTTATCTGCAATATTTGTTCTAACATGGACAAGGTATTTCGACTTGATTCATGGATACAGACTAACCTTTAGGAAACACTATGCAAACTATACTGATCTGTTTATTTATTGCTGTTTTACTGCCTGTCCTGACCAAACTGCCATTAGCTATTGCTCAGGGCAAAGACGGAGGTTATGACAATCAAAACCCCCGAGGCCAGCAGGCGCGGTTGACCGGATTTGGTGCTCGGGCCAAAGCCAGTCACGAAAACTCCTTTGAAGCACTGATTATGTTCGCACCTGGAGTCGTGGCTTTGGTGGGGATGGCTGGAGTTACCCATACTGCGTTAAATTACGCCTTTGCCTGGGTAGCTGCGCGTGTGGCTTACCATATTTGCTATTTAATTAATCTGGATAAAATCCGTTCACTGTTCTGGGCGATCAGTTATACCTGCTCATTATTAATTTTGTGGGAAGCTTTCAAGGTTGCGGGTATGACACTGGAATAAAACGCAATCAATAAAAAAGCCAGCTAGGCTGGCTTTGTTGTTTATAAAGCAAATAAGTTCTAGTTGAATTCTACACTAAGCAGTTCGGTAGCTCCGCTAAAGGTCAATGTTTCCACTTTGTCGCTCTTGCCTTCGATATTTACTGTATTGATTTGGCTGGGCCATAATTCGCGTAATGCGTTATGGCGCACCGACAGATTGTGTAGCTCGACCGGAATATCGGTTTCCTGATAGACCCAGAAAAATTTACCTTCTACTTCAAAACCGACCTTGCTCAATGGCAGCGGTTTACCCTCCTTGAGCAACTCGAAGCGCCGGGCCACGTAGTCACTAAAGGTTTTCTGGGTGTCCTTGGAGCGCAGAATATCTGCTTGCTGACCAAAAATACTGCGCACCGCATGTTCGGCATCATGCAAAAAGAACTTGTGCATCACCTCAATATGACTGGTGCGGGCATTAAACAGTACTGTGGTGATTGCCGCTTTTTGCTGATGCCCAAAAGCGGGCATCAGCACGGACAAACACAGCAACAGCGAGCCGAGTAGCAAGCGGCGCATTCAGTTAGTCCTTGTCTTCGTCTTTCTTGTCATCATCATCGGATTTTAGCTCGGTTTTGATGTCCTGCATGATGTCACGAGAGACTTTGCTGGTGCTTTTCTTCTTCTTGTAGGCTTCTACACGAGAAGGAATGATACGGCGCGGGTAATAGTTGTTTTCAATATCCACATCGGCGGTTTCCCAGCGCGGATCGATCTCGACCTGAGTCAACACCTTATCTTTGTCGGTGACGATCAGCTTTTTAACCGAATCTGAATTGCGACGCCAGATTTCAGCCGGGATACGCATATTCTCAGTGCTGCCGTCAGCGAAATCCAGCTTCAGGATAATCGGCATCACCAGCCCGCCTTTGTTGGAAAACTCCAGTACGTAGAAGTTCTTGTCTTCTTTAATGGCACGTTCAAAGGCTACGCGTTCCCAGTCTTCCAGACCTTTCAGGAATTTCTGGTAAGTATTGCGCTCTTTATTGGTGACGGTGAAACGGTCATTTTTATCATAAAAATCTGTTACATCCGGGTTCTTTTCTACCCACAGTTTCATACCGGCAGCTTTATTGCGTTCATCAGTCAAAGAAAGCGGTTTGTCGGCTTCAAACTGACGTTCGCGATCAAAGTCGATATCCGGATCTTTAGTATCCATGCGCATGGAATAAATATGATCGATAGAGATATCCACATGATCGGTGGTGTAGAACCAGCCGCGGAAGAACCAGTCCAGATCCACGCCACTGGCTTCTTCCATAGTGCGGAAGAAATCTGATGGTGTCGGACGTTTGAACATCCAGCGATTGGCGTATTCTTTAAAAGCAAAATCGAATAATTCGCGGCCTAAAATGGTTTCACGCAGAATATTCAGCGCTACTGCTGGCTTGGTATAAGCATTCGGACCTAAACGTAATACGCTATCTGATTGGGTCATGACCGGAACCTGATTGCTGGATTTCATATAATCCACTACATCACGCGGCTCTACACCCCAGGGAATTTGCGGATCCCATTCACGTCCGGCAACACCGTCGAGGAAGCTGTTTAGACCTTCGTCCATCCAGGTCCACTGACGCTCGTCTGAGTTTACAATCATCGGGAAGTAGGTATGACCAATCTCGTGGATCACCACGCCAATCAGGAAACGTTTCTCTGACTGGGAGTAAGTACGGCTGCCATCATCCTGCAATTCGGTACGCGGACCGTTGAAGGTAATCATCGGATATTCCATGCCGCCAACCGGGCCGTTAACTGACTGGGATGTGGGATAGGGATAATCAAACGAGAAACGTGAGTAAACTTCCAGTGTATGTACTATGGCTTCGGTAGAATATTTCTTCCACAGATCGCCGCCTTCTTTGGGATAGAAAGACATGGCCATCACAAAAGGATTGACCTTGCCACCTTGATGATAACCTTTGGCATCCCACATAAATTTACGTGAAGAACCCCAGGCAAAATCGCGCACATTATCTGCTTTAAAACGCCAGGTTTTTTGTTTGCTGGTCGCGGCTTTCTCGTTTTCCAGCGCTTCTTCTGCGGTGACAATAAACACCGGGCGTTTAGTGTCCTTGGCTTGTTCGAGGCGCTTTTGCTGCTCGCTGGTTAATACTTCTTTGGCATTTTGCAATTCACCGGTTGCGGCAACAATGTGATCGGCTGGTACGGTGATATCCACCTGGTAATCACCAAATTCCAGGGTAAATTCCCCACGGCCTAAAAATTCTTTGTTGGTCCAGGCTTCATAGTCGGTATAAGCGTGTAAACGCGGGAACCACTGGGCTAACAGGAAAATATCGTTACCGCCTTCGCGAGCATCGTCCGGGAAGTGTTCGTAACCTGAACGGGCAGATACGGCATCTTCTTCAACAATGTTAAAGGCAAAACTCATCGAGAAATCAACGCTGTTACCCGGCTTTAACGGCTTGTTCAGATCGACCCGCATATTGGTGCCGACAATCACATGGTGCAGTTTGTTACCTTCTGCATCCTTGAGGTTCAGGATGTCGTAACCCAGTTGATGATCGGCCATAAATTGCTGACGACGTAACTCGGCCAGGCTTAATTTGGCGGGGGTATCACCATCGCCAGCACTGGTTGCCGGGCCGCGACGGGCCGGATCGGCAAAGGCGGTAGACAGTTCCGCCATGGAGTCAGGTTTGAATTTATTCTGATCCAGTTGTAGCCACAAATACTTCAGCGTATCAGGTGAATTATTGGTGTATTTAATTTGCTCTGATGCTTCGATGCGACGTTTGTTTTCGTCCAGTTTGGCCTTGATTTTGTAATCAACCTTTTGTTGCCAATACTGATGGCCCGGTTCACCTGCGGCATTGCGGTATACGTTGGGCGTTGGCAAGGCTTCGTCTAATTGACGGAACTTGTCTTCAAAATGCCCCTTGGTTTGTTGAATAGTGGATGCCTGGGTCACTGATGAAATCAGTACGGCAGCCCAAAAGACGAGCGGTTTGTACATAAATACTCCTACAACATTTCCCCCTGCATGAGGGATATTTTTATTGATCCGATTAACCTGGTGACAGAGTGCGGAATGTGGAACACAAGCGACGCAGAATACCTAAATACTTCGGGCGGATAAAGAGCGAACAGGTAGCTAAATGAGGTTAACTGTGGTGAAAAGTGTCCACTTACGATGAGTTAACTATTTTATACGATAAACCGTCGTTCTGCAGGATAGGGCAGCACATTGTGAATCCGGTTTTGCCGGATTTGTTGCTGCAATGTTCGCCAATAGGCCGGATCCATTAATTCCGGATGGTGTTGTTTAAGCATGGCTTTAAAGGGTTTCTTGCCCACGATGAAATGTTCGAATTGTTCGGGAAAAACATCATCAGGAGCGACAGATAGAGAGTCCAGTACGTATGGATCGTCGGATTGGGGCAGATAGCGGAAGTTGCGCTCGGACATAGTACAAATTTCGTCATAATCATAAAAAATCACCCGGCCATGGCGGGTTACGCCAAAATTCTTGTGCAGCATATCGCCCGGAAAAATATTGGCTGCGGCAATTTCCTTAATGCAACGCCCTAAATCCTTGATCACCGCTTCGGCTTTAGCCAAGTCCGTTTCCTGTTGCAGATAGATATTTAGCGGCGTCATTTTGCGCTCGATATACAGATGTTTGATAATCACTTCATCCTCGGTCAGCTCAATGCTGCTGGCCGCTACATCCTGCAAGTGGCTCAGCAATGATGACGAGAGTCGCACTCGGGGCAGGCGGAAGTTGGCAAACTCATGGGTATCGGCCATTCGGCCCACCCGGTCATGCATTTTCACCATGCGATAGCAGTGTTTTACATGTTCACGGCTGATTTTTTTGCTCTCGGCAAACTCATCTTTAATCACCTTGAATACCACACCATAGGATGGCAGATGGAACACCGCCATGACCAGGCCGGCGATACCGGGGGCAACTTCAAGCTGGTCCTCACTGTGTTCAAGGTGCTGGATAAAATTGCGATAAAAAACAGTTTTACCGTGTTTGTAAAAGCCTAACGCAATATAGAGTTCAAAATGCTTTTTGTTCGGCAGCAGTTGCTGCAAAAATGCCACTACTTCGGCCGGATACTGACTGTCGACCAGAAAATAGGAGCGGGCAAAGCCAAACAGTACACTCAGATCTTCTCGCTCGGTCAGTAGGGCATCGACGTATAGTTGATGATGCTCATTCAGCATCAAGGCGATGACAAAGGGGATGCTGTCATTGCCGGTGCAGATCCGGCCTACAAGATAGGCATTTTGATTGCGGTAGAAGATCGGGATCAGCATCTCGATAGATTGCATTTGTTGCAATTCCTGACTGGAATAGCGACTGCGCAAGTAGTGATCAATATTGCCGATATCGCGGGGCTTGTTGGCCAGTTGGATATTTAGATGATAGCTGTCGAAGATAGCTGCCATGGCTTGGCCAATAGTTTGGTTGCCGTCAAACACACGCACTACTTTACCCCGTACCTGGCCGGCCAGATAGCAGCGGCTGGGTAACACGAACATAATATTGTCATCAATTTTTTGATGGGTAAAAATCCGCCCGATTATCGAGTTGTAGAAGGTTTCGGCCAGTTCGGTTTGCGGATGATTGTTTAACAGTTTCAGGAAATGCTGTTTCAGCGCCACCCAGAAAGATTCAGGTTGTTGCAGGGGCTGCATTTGTTGATAAATCTTGCCAATTACATCGGCCAGATCAGCTTCATAAATGCTGATCCGTTGCCTGACGGCATCGCGGGATTGCTGCCATTGGCCTTGTTCAAAAAAATGCTGGGCTTCGCCGGTAATGCGACTGTAGTGACGAAAATGTCGCTCGAATCCCTTGAGAATACCGTAAGCTACTGGCGAAACCTGACCGGTTGTCATGGCTGCTCGCCTTGTTGCTGCTGATAGATGTCGGTTAAGGCCTGTCTGAGTTTGACGGCCCCCTGATGCAGGCCGGCCAGCATAAAAGCGCTGAATTCGCCACTTGAGGCATCTTTCTTTTGGCCCTGACGCACCAGATGAAATCCGGCCTTGGACCAGAATGCCAACAGTTGTGGGCTGGCACCAAATGAGCTGCCAATAAAGTCATAGCGCTTTTTTCGGGCATGTTGGGTGAGTTGGCGAATGAAGTATTGCCCCAACCCCTGAAACTGAAACTCGGGCGCTATGGCAATACGGATGATGCGCAAATACTGGTAGCACACCAAATCATGACGGCCGAAATTCATCGCCAGATTCTGTGGCAGTAAATGACCTTTAACTCGACGTTTTCCTTCGCTAATCGCCACCGCTAATGGGCGTAATATTTCGGTACCTTCCAGATTGGCTAATGCGGCCCCCAACAGATGATTTTGCTGGCGTAGCACAAATACCTGCTGGTCCGGCGCGTCGAGCATACGCACCAGGTCGTCCGGTGTGGTCTGGTAATGGGCATTGATCAACAGGCAAAAAATCTGCGTCAGCAGTTTGGGATTGCTGGCCAAACTGGGTTGATCGATCAACTCGACCTGTAAATCCTGTCCGGCTTGATAACTTGTCTGGCTATCGACAGACTTTAGCAGCAAGGTATCAAACCAGAATTTTTCCAGCGGATCACCAGTTTGCCAGCGAATAGGCTGCTGTAGGTGTAGCCTTTGATAAGCGGGAAAATGATGCTGCAAATACCCCTTGAAGCGGATTTCAAAACCTCGGCCACTGCCTTCATAACCATGAATAGTGGTAGAAAAAACTATTTTGGAGTAATGACGGGTTAATGCTTGTAGCAGCGGTGCCGGAATGGAAGCCGCTTCATCAATCATTAAAATATCAGCTTGCGGTTGCTCGGCCAGAATGCGATCTACCGGCTGAAATTCAATACGTTGATGGCCTAATATTAATGCTTGCCGTTGCTGCTCCGAACCCGGCAAACCTTCTTCGGCATGCTGGAATAGTTGGCTGACAGAGGCAAAAATAGGCGCCGTGACCAATATGCGCTGATGGCCGTTATTGAGCAGTTGCGCCGCGGCAATACCCAATGCCGATGATTTACCTCTGCCGCGATCGGCGGTGATGACTAGCGGTGCCGGATTTGACTGATCAACCAGGGTTAAAATGGCTTCCACTGCGTGTTGTTGATCCAGGGTTTTGTAGGGGGATGTGACTTGCTGTAACTGTTTATGTAATGGCACATTATGACCACGAAAATGCTCCTGACTGATCAGTACCACATCGTTATCCTGTTCAATATGCTGTTTTAACCATTTAACAAACAGGCTATGACGGGCTTCTGTGGTATAGCCAAAAGAAATTCGCTCCGGTTTTTGCGGATCATTAAAATCTGCCCATTTCCCCAGCGGCGGACAGATAATGATCATCAATCCCTGTTGCGCCACTACACCGCTGAGTGCCGCCAGTGCGTTGGCACGCAATCCGTCATAGGCGTTATACACCAGTGCCTGATATTCACGCCCCAGGTGTTGATGGTATTGTTTGGCCTGAATGTAAGGCTGATTATCGGCGCTGTTACCGCACCATAATGAGCGGGTTAGATTGAGCTTGTCCAGAATAGCCAGTGCTTGCTGACGCGCCCAATCCTGTTCAGCATGGATAACCACTAACTGTCGTTGGCAAGGTGCGTTAATGCGCTCGTCCAGCCACTGATCTATCTTAGATTGAAGCATTCATTCTCTGAGGGATAGTTTATGTTTATAATTATATGCACGTCCTACCCCCTAATTGTATTGAAACTTGATAAGGAATACGAATGCGCTTTTTATCCCGTCGACTAGTCATGCCCAATGATCTCAATTATGCCAACGCACTGTTCGGTGGCCGGGCACTGGAATGGATAGATGAAGAAGCGGCTATTTACGCCATTTGCCAACTGGAAACCAACTTTCTGGTCACCAAGCATATTGGCGAAATCAGTTTTGAGTCGCCAGCGATACAAGGCGATGTGGTTGAATTTGGACTGGAGACCAAAAAAGTCGGACGTACTTCTATCACCGTATCTTGCCTGGTGCGCAACAAGGCCACCAAGAAAACCATCTGTTATGCCGATGATATTGTGTTTGTACGAGTTGATCCGGACACCAAAAAACCTATGCCTCATGGCAAAACCATGGAACAGTTAGTCACCCAAACCAAAGAAGAAATTCGTAGCTTGAATATGGGGGAATAGGCGACTCATTCCCCGGTCACCCTGAGCGTGGTTACAGCGGATCATTCCTGCAAACTAGCCCCGTTCGCCCTGAGCGCGAGGAACGAGCAGTCGAAGGATGATTATTGGCTTCGCCAACGACATCCATGCCTTCTTTCACACCCCGTCCCGGGAGCGCACCCCCCTTTTCGAAACACCCAAAAGGGGTAAAAAGGTGTTTCGCTCCACTAACTTGCTGATCCTTGGCTAGTTGAGACTTGTTTAGTCGAACCGGCGCGATGCAACATCCATGTAAAATGTGCGCCCTATCCAGACGTCCATGTTTGGACATTCGAACAGGTCGCCCCTATCCAAGACAAGTTAGAGTCGCTAGCTAAAACCAAACCCGTTAGCCCTGAGCGCGAGGTGCGAGCAACCAAAGGGAATTGTTGACGAAACCAATATGTTTTTTATTTTCTAGGTGAACGCCTTATCTACAACGCGGCTTTAATAATCAGTTCTGCATCTTTTGGGGTCATATCGCCGCGTTCTCCGAGCTTCATGACACCGTTTTCCATCAGTTTTCTGGGCACTAGTCGGATAACCGAATCATCGACATTGTGTTCGTGCAAATAGGTTTTCATACCCATTTGCTGGAAGAAAGCTTCGGTTTTTTCAATTGCCTGATCAATCGCCTTGTCCTCGTCGCTGGTATCTAAATGCCAGACACGCTGGGCAAACTGGATGAGTTTATCGCGTTTGGCGCTGCGTTGGTGACGCATTAGTTGTGGCAACACAATGGCTAGTGTAACGGCATGATCGAGGCCGTATAAGGCGGTCAGTTCATGGCCAATCTGGTGGGTGGCCCAGTCCTGCGGAACACCTGCGCCAATTAAACCGTTGAGAGCCTGGGTGGCATTCCACATTAAATTGGCGCGCACCTCATAATTTTCTGGCTCGAACACTTTTGGGCCCAATTCAATCAGGTTTTGTAATAATCCCTCAGCGAAGCGATCCTGTACCGTGGCGTTAACCGGATAGGTGAGATACTGTTCCATCACATGCACAAAGGCATCCACCACACCATTCGCCAACTGGCGGTCGGGCAGGGAGTAGGTGACTTGCGGATCGAGTACCGCAAACTGCGGGCGCACTTGCTCGGACATGAAAGACAGCTTTTTGCCCATTTCACTGCGATTAATCACAGAAGCCGTATTGGTTTCACTGCCGGTGGCGGGCAAAGTTAAAACACAACCTATTGGAATGGCACTTTCCACTGTTGCTCCTTTGGCCAGAATATCCCAGGGATCGCCTTCAAAATTAGCGGCTGCGGCGATAAATTTGCTGCCATCGACTACCGAGCCGCCGCCCACGGCGAGCAGATAATCAATATTTTGCTGTTTAACGATTTCGACGGCTTTCATCAGCGTCGTGAATTCGGGATTAGCTTCGATCCCGGCAAATTCACTCCATTGGTGGCCCTTGAGTTGATCTGTAACCTGCTGATAAACGCCGTTATTTTTAATACTGCCGCCACCATATAACAATAAAATCTTGCTGTTGGCGGGTAATAAGCTGCCCAGCTGCTGGATACTGTCTTTACCAAAAGCCACTTTAGTCGGATTGTGAAAAATAAAATTTTGCATAACAGATCCTGTTATTCGTGTGATGAATAGTCGATATTCGGTTGCAATCAACGGCGTTAAAAAAAGTTTGTGTTAGGCTTGCGCTATCAATTCAGTTTAACCAATTTTCAGGAGCAAATTGATGTCATTCCAATCTTTTATTCCGCCTCATCGTACGTTAATGGGACCGGGTCCCTCGGATATCAACCCGCGAGTGCTATCAGCGCTAGCCAGACCCACTATTGGACATCTAGATCCGTTGTTTGTCGGTATGATGGACGAGCTCAAACAGCTGTTGCAGTATGCTTTTCAAACTGACAATACTTTTACCATTGCGGTATCGGCGCCCGGTTCGGCCGGGATGGAAGCCTGTTTTGTCAATCTGCTTGAGCCGGGTGACAAAGTCATTGTGTGCATTAATGGCGTATTCGGTACCCGTATGCATGAAAACGTAGTGCGTTGTGGTGCCGAAGCCGTCGTGGTGGAAGATGATTGGGGCAGGGCGGTTAGCCCGGAAAAACTGGAAGACGCATTAAAAGCCCATCCTGATGCCAAATTTGTTGCCTTTGTGCATGCCGAAACCTCCACCGGCGCATTGTCCGATGCCAAAACCCTATGTGCCCTGGCCAAGCAATACGGTTGTTTGACTATTGTCGATGCGGTAACTTCGTTGGGTGGCGTGGAGCTGCGGGTTGATGATTGGGGGATTGATGCGATTTATTCCGGCAGCCAGAAATGTTTGTCCTGTGTGCCGGGCTTATCGCCGGTCAGTTTCAGTCAGGCGGCAGTGGATACGATCAAAAATCGCAAAACGCCGATTCAAAGCTGGTTTCTCGACCAGTCATTGGTGATGGGCTATTGGTCGGGCGAAGGTAAACGCAGTTATCATCATACCGCCCCGGTAAATTCGCTTTATGCACTGCATGAAGCATTGGTGATTTTGCACAGCGAAGGCCTGGAAAACAGCTGGGACAGACATCGACAACAACATCAGCAACTGGCTAAAGGTTTTGCCGAAATGGGGCTGGATTTTATCGTACCGGAAAAAGAGCGCCTGCCGCAGCTTAACTCTGTCTGGATCCCGTCAGGGATTGATGATGCCAAGGTGCGTAGTTATTTGCTCAATCATTACAATCTGGAAATCGGCGCTGGCCTGGGCAATTTTGCCGGTAAAGCCTGGCGAGTTGGCTTGATGGGTTACGCCGCCCGCAATGAAAATGTTGCTTTATGTTTGGCTGCTTTGGCAGACGGGTTAACGCAAAAATAACGGGAATACCGAATTAGCCAGCCAGGCATTGTTCGGCAAGTTCCAGTTGAAAGTGCGATAAACTGGGGAGTTGGGCGGCTGCGGCAGCAAACTTATCTGACTGATAATGCTGTTGCGCCGGAATGGCGATTGTGCGAATACCTGCCGCGACTGAGGCGGCAAGTCCGCCAAGCGAGTCTTCAAAAGCTATCGTATTGCTAGCCGTTACGCCCAGCCGTGACAAGGTGAGCTGGTAAATTTCGGGGGAAGGCTTGCCCTGATTGACTTCATCTGCTGAAGTGAGTACATCAAACTTATGACCAATGCCCAATTTGGCCAGAATAGAGTGCATCACTTTAGCCGGTGAATTGGTGGCTAAACCAATTTTTATTTGATTGGCTTTCAGAATATCAATAGTTTCTGTTACACCATCTAGCGGGCGTCCCTGCTCGGTGACTAATTCAATCACTTTATCGATGACGTTATTTTCAACATCATCGAGTGATGCATCTGCCCAGGGATATCGGGTAAACCAGAATTCAGCCACCTGTCTGGTGGTCATTGTGGCGGTTAACTCTGATAGTTGCGGCGTAACTTTAACGCCTTTGGCGCTAAAAACCTGATACTCAGCCTGTTTCCAGAATGGCTCTGAATCAATTAGTAAGCCATCCATGTCAAATATTACCGCCTTAAGTTTCATTGCTTATTTTTCAACAAATCTGCGCCAGCTTGTGCAATTTGACCATCTTCCGGCGATTGCGCGCCGGAAACGCCAATACCACCAATAACTTTGTTACCGGCCATTAGTCGAACGCCGCCTTCTATTGGCATACTGTCCGGTAAAGCGAGTACTACATTGTTGCCGTTTTCGAGCAAGGTCTGGTGGAATTTTGTATCGCGTCGGTAATTGGCCGCATGTTTGGCTTTGGCAATAGCAATATCCGCGCTTGAGTTGGCAACATCATCCATACGCTGGAAATACAGCAACTGTCCGGCATCATCCACAATGGCAATAGAGACATTCCAGCCGTTTTTAATTGCTTCAGCCTCAGCAGCCGTGGCTATATTTTTCACTACTGCGATGTTTAATACGGTTTTGGTGCTGAGTTTAGTGTCAGTTAGATCTTGTCCGGTACTGGTCATAGGGATAAGTGTTCCAATCAAAAATGCAGTTACAATTTTCAGTTTATTCATTGTTGTTGAGCTCCACTGAGGATTAACAGTGTGTATAACATCTTGAATGAGCAATTTACGCATCCAATTGCTTCTATCATTCCCAGATGTAACCCTAATTAACCCCAGCTCGGGATAAGCCACGCCTCTCAATAACGCTCTTTTTGCACCTAGCAGCGTTGGGCTTTCTAGTCATAGCCCGCTATGACGTACGAAACCCCGCCTTGTTAAGCACAAAAATGTCGTCATTGAGTAAACTATTTATTCAACAATGGTTGAGTGAATAATATAACTATCTGAATTATTTACCCTTTGTAAATATAAACGACATCTCTTATCCCGAGTTGAGGTTAATTATTTTGCTTGTTATTTATATCTATTTTGCCAAATTTTGAAAACCGGGATGCGCCCAACGACCCATTTAATTGGTTGATTTACTGTTAGTTATTGAGTTTAGTGAGCGACGCAGACGTATAAAAATATTGTCACGTTTTGACTCATTAACAGATAAAACTGCCCTGATGACATAACATGTCAGGGCTTGAGTGGGGTATTTTCTAACAATTTCACCATCTCTGCGTCATTGTTCAGGTTAGCCAAATCGATTAAATAACTTTGTTGTAGTTCGTCCAATACACGATTGGCCAATAGTTGTTTGACTCGCTCCTTCTCGCCGTTAACGATAGCGGTTTGTAAACCTTCCATATTGGCAATGGAACTGGGCTTGGAATTGTTTTCGGGGGACTGGTTTGGCATAGATTATCTCCATTGTTGGTTTGGAATGTTATACCGTCAGCATAGAAGTTGAATAGCAGTCCTGCCAATGAAGTAAGTGTTTATGCCTACAAGTCAGGACAGAATTTGTCTTTGAGTTGTTGGATAAACAGCAAAATGTCCTGATCTTTGATGGAGTAAAACAATGTCTGTGCCTGCTTACGGAACTGGATCAAATCCTGTTGACGTAATACCGCCAAATGTTGGGAAAATGATGAAGGGCTGAGCGTAGAGTTTTCCAGTAACTCACCGACATTTTTTTCTCCTCCTGCCAGCTGACAGAGAATTTGCAGCCGATGTTCATTAGCCAGACCACGCAAAAATAGCGCGGCTTGTTTGGCCTGTTCAACCGGAATTGCGCTAAGTGTCGTCATGGTATCTCTCTTCTCAGGATAATCGTTTACTGATAAACATTCCCACCAGCATGGCAACAACAAAAATGAGCAATTCTTGTGACGCATAGGCCAGTGACGCAATAGCAGGACCAGGACATAACCCGATTAACCCCCAGCCAATGCCAAACAGCACTGCGCCGATTATCAGGCTGCGGTCAATTTTAATTTTTTTGGGTGGGTTAAAACCGTTGGCAAATAAAGGCTTACGTTTTGCCTTAGAAAGTTTAAAGCCGAGCCCGGCAATAACTAATGCGCCCCCCATTACCAGTGCCAGGCTGGGATCCCAGTTGCCGCTAATATCCAGAAAATCCAGTACTTTTTGGGGATTGGTCATTTGCGCCACACACAGGCCCAGCCCAAATAAAATACCTGCTAACAAAGCCGATAAGTCCCGCATTATTAAGCCCTCATCAACCAGACGGTTAACATCGCAACCGCCATAAAGATTAATGTTGCACTGATTGAGCGTTTGGAAAAACGGCTGATCCCGCATACACCATGTCCGCTGGTACAACCGCTGCCAATTACCGTTCCGGTACCGACCAGTAACCCGGCAATAATTAATAACGTTGTCGAACCTGATGGGGCCTGAGGGCGCTGCGCGCCAAACTGCACTGCCAAAAAACAACCCAGAATCAAACCACCAACAAACAGTAGCCGCCAGCGGGTCTCGCTGGATAACGACACATTTATACCAGACACAATGCCTGAAATACCGGCTATGCGACCAATCAGCCACCATAACAACCAGGCCGACAGGCCGATAAGTGCGCCGCCGAACAAGGCGGAAACTGGGGTAAAATTGTCCACTTATTTATCCTCTTTTGTTGTCAGGCGATAGCCCTTTTCCTGCCAGGCCAGAATACCACCGGCAACAGAAAATACACTGTTCAGCCCCATGGCTTGCAAAGACTGAGCAGCCAACGCAGATCGCGCGCCACTACGACAGTATAAATACAGGTCATATTCAGACAAGGCCAATAACGGATCAGGTTGATCTTTGATAACCGCAATATTAATCAAATTGGCTTCCAGAATGCCTCGAGGAATACAAATGGCATCTTCAATGACGCCAGCATTACTCTCGTCCGTCTCCCGAATATCAATGATAATGGCGTGTTGTTTATCTTGCAGCTGATACAGGCTATCTACATTAATTTCCTGTATTTGTTGTTTGGCTTGCTGGACCAACTGTTGATAATTTATGAGTGGCATATCTGACATATCAATTTACCTCTTATTCAAGCGATGACTGTGGGCAGGGTCTGGTAGATAACGAAGCTGGCCATGCCCAGCAAAAATATCGCAAAACTTTTTTGCAATAGTATGCGCGGTAGCTTGGGTACTAATTTTTGACCGACAAAACTGCCCGCGATACCACAGGCCGACAATATGGCTAAAACCGGCCAATTAAGGTGCAGGGCCTGTTGACTGAGCAGGTGCTGGTAATGAATAAAACCGATACTTGAGTTGATCACAATAATGACCAGGCTGGTCGCGGCCGCGCGATAAAATGCCAAATGCCCGATCAACACCAGCGCAGGCACAATTAAAAAGCCACCTCCCACACCGACAAAGCCGGTGGCGACCCCGATTGTTGCCCCCTGCAAAATTAATAATGGCAGGTTAGGTTGGGTGTTTTCCGGTTGAAGTGAGGCACTGTTACGCCACATAAAGACCACCGCTAACAACATTAGAACGGCGAAAACCAATAACTGAATAGCGCCACTCACCAAATCAGCCAGCGACGAACCGGCAACGGTACCCAAAATGCCCGGTAACCCGAGCCATATCACATGTTTCCAGCTAATGTATCGCTTGGGTAAGTTAAATAATGTCGAGACAAAACTGATGCTGGCAACCACCAGTAATGAACCAGCGATGGCGACTTTAGGATCCTGTCCACCCAGATAAACCAGTACCGGTACTGTCAGGATTGAGCCTCCCGAGCCAAAAATACCCAGACTTAAACCAATAAATAATGCGCCTAGCAGAATAGGAAACATCTAAATTCCATAAAAGAATATCTTATAACTTGTTGTTGTATGGTAATTCGTGTTTTGCTAAAGTACAAGTATTGATTCATAGGCAGGAATAATTGTTATGTCAGTACAGGTTGAAGCGTTTTTTCACCAGCACACCTCCACGCTCAGTTACGTTGTTTATGACCAGGACAGTAAATACGCGGCGGTAATCGACCCGGTGTTGGACTTCGACTATGCGTCGGGTCACACCGATACCCGCTTTGCCGAGCAACTGCTGGATTTTCTGGATAGTCGTCAACTGAGGCTACAGTGGATCCTGGAAACTCATGCCCACGCTGATCATTTAACCGCTGCGCAATATGTTAAAGCTAAAGCAGGCGGCAGGATTGCCATTGGTGGCGGGATCACCAAAGTACAAAGTACCTTTCAGAAAATTTATAATCTGGCTGACAGTATCCAAACAGATGGCAGCGATTTCGATTTGTTGTTCAATGAAGGTGATACTTTCAGACTCGGCAATTCGACGGGACAGATATTGGCGACACCTGGCCATACCAACGATAGTTTGACCTACCTGATCGACGGCCACGCTTTTGTCGGAGACAGCCTGTTTATGCCTGATGCTGGCACCGCGCGTTGCGATTTCCCCGGCGGTAGCGCCGCGACGTTATTCCAGTCAGTAAAAAAATTGTACCAACTCCCTGATGAAACACTGATCTATGTGAGTCACGATTATCAGCCTAATGGACGTGAGTTAAAGTTTGTTGCCAGCGTGGCAGAGCATAAGCAGGCCAATGTGCATATTAATGCCGAGACGGCAGAAGCGGAGTTTATCCAGATCCGTCAAACTCGTGATGCGACTTTAGGCATGCCTAATCTGATTATGCCCAGTATCCAGGTGAATATCAGGGCCGGACATTTTCCTAAGCCGGAAGATAATGGTGTAAGCTATCTTAAATTACCGGTTAATGGTTTAGGCTAGGTTCTGTTGATTGTCGCTGAAGGAGCTTATTATATAGCTGAAGGCTCTTGGTCAGCCGACCAGTGATTGTTTTCTAATATATTTCGTAATCATACTTGTAAGTTAATGGCGTATTGCTAGAATCGCCGCCAATACTTTCTGTTAACTGAAAGTAGACACCAAGGGGTGCTAAATATCCTGATTGATATTTGGCTGAGATCCAGCAGTGGGAACCCTGATACCTGATCCGGATAATACCGGCGTAGGAATGGGCTGATGTTTAATCTTTATTACATCCACTATTATACCTGCCGTAAAGCCGGATCTTTTCTAACTGAAGAGATCCTATGAAACAATTTAGACCAAACATACTTGCCAGTGTAATGGCACTTTCTTTTACCTCTTGGGCTATCCAGGCGGAGCAAATTGATAATGACGCGCTCGAAACCATTGTGGTTCAGGGCACCTTAACCAGTACGCCGTTATCGGAAATGGCCAGCAGCATTACCGTTTGGGATGATGCCAGCATTGAGCAGCGCCATGCCCAGCATCTGGATGACATGCTTAACCGGGCGGCTAATGTCAATTTTGCCAGTGGTGCCAGCCGTGGCCGTTTTATTCAAATTCGCGGTATCGGTGAGCGTAGCCAGTTTGTTGATCCTGTTAACCCGTCAGTGGGTTTTATTGTTGACGGGATCAACTATTCCGGTTTGGGGGCCGGTGCTAGCATGTTTGATGTGGCGCAAGTCGAGGTATTTAAAGGGCCTAATAGCACCCGCTTTGGCGCTGACGGCTTGGCCGGAATGATCAACGTGATCAGCAAAGAAGCCGATGCCCGTAGCAGTTTTGATTTGCAGGCGGGAGCTGCAAACTACAATAGCTGGCATTTAGGTGCCGCCGCCGGAGGTGCGTTAACCGATTCGACTAATTATCGTGTCTCGGTGCATCAAAATAGCAGCGACGGCTTTATTGAAAATACCTTCCTTGATCGTGACGATACGCAGAATATTGACGAGTTTTCCGCCCGAGCCAAATTTGACTGGCAGGCGAGCGCTGACTTGAATATCAACACCGTACTGCATTTTATCGATGTGGATAACGGTTATGATGCCTTTTCGCTGGACAGGGATCGTACTACCTTGTCTGATGAGCCGGGTTTTGATCGCCAGAAAAGTAAGGCCGCCGCAGTCAAAGCCGCATATCAGGGGCTGAACTGGGCTGATCTACAATTGCAATTAAGCTATCTGCAAGCTGATTTAGGTTATGCCTTTGACGAAGACTGGAGCTATGTAGGGATCGCGCCGGGTTGGGAGTACTCTACCAGCGATGAATATTTGCGTGACCGGGATAATACCAGTGCCGAATTTAAATTGACCAGCAAAGCCGGTGTGACTAACCGCTGGACCATTGGCGCCTATTACGCCGATAAAGACGAAGCGTTGCAGCGTAATTTCTTTGACTGGGATGCCTATACTGATGCGCAGTTTTTCAGCGATGTCGCCCGCGAAGATGCCGCTATTTTTGGTGAATACCAGTATCACCTGTCCGAGCGTAGCTGGCTGACCAGTAGTTTACGCTTAGCTTCACAAAAGCTGGATTATCAGGACTCCAACCAGATTGTCACTAGCGTGGATGACACCGACTGGGGGGCGCAATTCAGTTACCATTATCAAACTGATCAACAAACTATGTGGTACGCCAGCGCGCTACGCAGTTTTAAAATGGGTGGCGTGAATGGTGAAGCATTGAGTAAAGTCGATTCTGCCGGTTTTGAAGAGTTCCGTGACCTTTTACTTGCGCATAAAGCGTTTAAACCCGAATCGTTACTCGGCCTGGAATTTGGTGTTAAAGGAAGTAATGCTGCGGGTGATTTGAGTTATGACGCCAATGTGTTTTACCAGTGGCGTGATGATATCCAGTATAAAAACTGGTTTGTTAAAGACCAGTCCTTCGCCGGTTTTTATAACAACGCGGCGGATGGCACAAACTACGGGATCGAATTGCAATTGGGTTATCAGATCTCCGAACAGGTTAGCGGTTTTGCCAATATCGGCTGGCTAAAAACCGAGATCAATGGCATCAGTCGACAGGATGGTACAACGGTTAAGGTGATTAACCATCGCGAACAGGCGCACGCACCAGAATATCAGCTTAATGCCGGGATTAACTGGCAACTCAATTCGGTATTAAGCTGGTTAGTGGAACTGGACGCCAAAGACACATTCTACTACTCCTATAGCCATGATTCCCGTTCCGATAATGTGGTGTTGCTGCATACCAGTGTGGATTATCAAATGGGTAACTGGAAAGTCAGTTTATATGCCCGCAATCTGTTTGATCGCACTTACGCCAATCGTGGTTTCTTTTTTGGTAATGATCCTCGTGACGAATATCTGGAGCATACCTACGAGCAGTTTGGCGAGCCTCGCCGTGTTGGGATCAACGTTAACTATCACTATTAAGCCGCAGCGAATTTACAGGAAGGAAAGAACATGAAACTAATCGCAGAAATATCACTTTATCCGTTAAACGAAAAATATATTGCCCCTATCCAGGCGTTTATCGATCGTTTAAACAGTTATGCTGAATTAACCGTGGATACTGGCAGAACCAGTACCGTGGTGGAAGGGGAATACTTGCCCACCATGCAGATTCTGGCCGAAGAAATGCAACGTAGTCATCAGGAAATTGGCCAGGCAATTTTTGTGTGTAAATTTCTAAACGGTGACAAAGTCGGTAGCGGCGCGTGAACATCATGGAGTTGGTTGCCCAGCAATGGGCACAACAATCTGTATGGGAAATGCTGGGTGTAGCGTTAGCCATAGCCTACGTCTGGCTGGCCGCCCGGCAAAGTGTCTGGTGCTGGCCTAGTGCGCTGATCGGCACCGGTATTTATACCTGGTTACTGTGGGAGCACAGTTTGCCAATGCAGTCGTTTTTGCATTTTTACTATTTGCTGATGGCGGTTTATGGCTGGTGGAACTGGCGGGCAAATCATCAAGAACAGCCTTTACAAGTGATTGAAAAAAACTGGCAATATCACATCGTGGTTGTTGGTGGGTTACTAGTACTAAGTCTGTTGTTGATCAAGCTGCTGGCCAGTAGCTTTTCGGCAGAGCATTTGTATCTGGATGTATTAACTACAGTATTCAGCTTGTTTACCACCTGGATGGTCACCCAGAAAATACTGGAAAACTGGTTGTACTGGATGGTCATTAATACAGTATCGGCTTATTTGTATTGGCAAACAGGTCTGTATTTGACCGCATTGTTATTCATTACCTATTTCGGTTTTGCCGTATACGGTTACTGGCAATGGAAAAAAGCACGGGTGAACTCTTCAGAGGCATTTGCATGAACGGTGCTGAACAGCTGGAAACCTACTTGCAAAACCTGAGCTGGGTATCAGCAGATTTCAAGCTTAGTCCGCTTAAGGGAGGCACCATTAACCACAACTATAAATTGCAGTCGGATACCGACTGCTATTTGGTTAAAAACTTTGTGGGTGAAGAATTTGTGCTGCTCACCCGCAATGACAGCTTCGCGTTACAACGTAAACTGGCTGAACTGGGTTTAGCACCAGAGCCGGTGCATATCTCCGATGACGATTTAATCCATATCGAAAAATGGTGCGAGATTGAGACGCTTAATGATCATATGTTTACCGCGGACTTACATCTGCCATTATTAGCTGACAGTTTAACGGCTGTGCACAATGTTAGCGTTAAGGTCGATGAACTCCCCCTGCTGGCACAATGGCAGCGCTATCTTAATCGGATTGAAAAAGACCAGTCTTATTGGCAGCAAAGGATTAATAACACCGCGCACTTGTGGATGCAGGCCAAACGGGACTGTTTTTGTCATCACGACCTTGCCTTTGAACACATTTGTTTATCACCTAAGGGAATTTTGCTGGACTGGGAATATGCTGCCCGTTCAAACCGTTACTTCGATATTGCCAACGCCGTGTTGGTAAATCAGTTAAGTAACAAACATATCAAGTTGTTATGTGGTTATTATGGTCGCCAAAATGGTCTATCCGAGGCATCGGTATTACGCCAGGTAATAGGTATGTTACCCGTTGCCCAACTGACCGCGGATCTATGGTATGCGGCGGCTGAGCAACAAACTGATTAAAAAAGCGACGTACGACTAAAAATTGCATTCAGACGATGGCTTTTTTCTTTACCTTTAAACCGGCATAAGTATAATGCGCGATTCATCTGCAGGGGTGTAGTTCCAATTGGTAGAACAGCGGTCTCCAAAACCGATGGCTGGGGGTTCGAGTCCCTCCACCCCTGCCACTTTTCTTTAGGGTCTGTTTATCTTTCATCTTCCTCACTGTTGAATATGAAAGATAAACAGACCCTCGTATTATCTTCGCAATTTTATGTGCTAATCTGTTTGCCATGAAAGCCTTATCAGAATATCAGCAAGCGGTACTGGATCAACTGGATATTGTTCAGTGGCGATTGCGCACGCCTGTTGCAGATGATGAAACTCGCAGCCCGCCGGTTACAGAAACGGCCGTTGTATCGCCGCCAGTTTCAGTTGAGACATCACCCGAAATACCGCAAACAAATTCCGAACCCGAGCCTCAGTTGGTGGATCGTGATTCTGCTTTCGCTAAAGATGTGGCGCTGGCAGTGGAACTGTTGCAGCAAATTGCGCGAGAAACGCTGAATTGGCAAGTGGGCGAGAGTATCCAAATCAATGCGGAAGGGCTAGTCACCCCCGATCTTGAACAGCTTCACACTCAGCCCCAGCTTAAAAAGCAACTGTGGAATGCACTGCAGCAGTGGCAGAAATAGTCTTTAGCCGGATAACCCCGCAAAATTATCACAGAGCCTTTCAGGTTCATGGCGAATGTCAGGCATTTCCATCTTCAGAGCAAACTTTTCTATCTTGCCTCGGGAATAAATACTTTGCTTATCAGGCCGAGTGGGAACAGCAAATTGCCGGTTTTTACGTGGGGCACCAGGTATTGGATGAACTGACCTTGATCGATATTGGTGTCAGTCCATTAATGCGAGGCAAGGGCTTGGGTCGAAGGTTGATGGAACATTTTGAACAACAGTGCCGCCAGCGCGGTGCGCAACAACTCTGGCTGGAAGTGCGCGAATCCAATAGCGTGGCGATTAATCTTTATCAGGCGTTTGATTTTGCCGAAATTGAACATCGCAAAAATTATTATCCTGCCGCGGGTGGCGGCTGGGAAGACGCCATCGTAATGAGCAAAATGTTTTTCTAGAGTATGAACAGAACATTAGCTCAACAATTTAAAATAAACTTTCATGCAGAGACGCCAAGTCGAAACGGGAAGTCATTTATTGCTCTGTCTGGATTTTTGCTCTTGGCGGCGTAAACGCCGACCTACATTTGAATGAATACCATAGGACGGGTTTTAGCTCGTGGCTCGCAGCTCGTTACTCGAAGCTGGCGTTATTTTCTTTGCGCGCCCTGCGCTTGGCGAGAGCCGTTTTAGTTCGTCACTGAATTACCTTCCTGATTGACGCTTGTGTCTTTTTATCTGAGACTAACTAGCCATCTAATCAGGAAAATAGTGATAAATGAATACACTGTCACAAAGCGAAATGTCTAAATTAATGGCTGCAGCGGAGCAGACTATCGATAAAGCCTATGAGCCTTATTCCCGTTATCCGGTTGGAGCCGCAGTGCTTGTGGACAACGGCAAGGTTATAACCGGGGTCAATGTCGAGAATGCCGCCTATCCGTCAGGACTGTGTGCCGAGCGAGTGGCACTGGGGAGTGCGGTAAGCCAGGGGCACAGAAATATTATTGCTATTGCGGTTTATTCACCCAAAGGCGATATCAGCCCTTGCGGTATGTGCCGCCAGTTTATTTCTGAATTTGGTGCCGATATTTTATTGATATTTCAATGGCAGGGCGCACTCAAACAGGTGCCGATTAAACAACTGTTGCCTTTTTCCTTCGATCACAAAATGGTTAATGCATAACGCGAGCGTTTAAAATGAAACCCGAAAAATCCAATATTGCTAATGAATTTGTGGTGCTAGGCCCGGATAAAATGGCGACAAAAGTGCCGGTAACGCCGACGATTTACCAGGAATTGGAAGATAACTTTAACAATTTTAAAGGACACGAACTGATCGCCAGTTATGATTTTGAATCAGACTGGGGAAGCTGGGAAATGCATCCCGAAGGGGATGAAACGGTGATCCTGCTATCCGGTGAAGCGACCTTTATTATTGATGATGGACAGCAACGACATACATTAACCCTGCAACAACCCGGCGAGTATGTGGTGGTGCCCAAAGGCTTATGGCATACCGCTAAAACCGACGTGGCAACCCGCATATTATTTATTACTCCCGGTGAAGGAACTCAGCATAAGGCCGACGACGGAAATGACTAACCCCGATCAGATGCTGGCAGCGGTTGCGTCATCTTTACAACAACGTACCGGTAAATCATTGCAACAGTGGGTTGATCTCGTTGAGCAAAGCGCTATTGATCCGCTGAATCAAAACGAAGTCAGGCGCTGGTTAAAACAGCAACACGGTATAGCACAAAATTCCCAGTGGGCCATTGCCGATGCGGCAGCCCGCGCGGCAGGCTGGCAGCCGCCGACGCTGGAAGAATATATCTCCCAACAATACGCCGGTGCCAAAGCGCCTTTATTGGTAATTTTTCAACACTTGCGACAACGGATTATGACTCTGGGAGCGGATGTGCAAATAGAAGGGCGCGCCAGTTATATTCCCTTTATACGTAAACGTCAGTTTACCGCTATTGCGGCAGCAACCAAAAACCGCGTGGATGTAGGGCTGCGTTTTACCGATGCTCCCCAATCACACTTGTTACAAGCCGCCAATGGGCCGGGACAGGCTACACATAAAATCAGCTTAACTGATGTTGAACAAGTCAGCGATGAAGTGGAAACATTGCTGGTCGCTGCCTATCAGCAGAATGGTTGATATATAACCGGACATGCAGCAACCGATTCAAGGCTATCATCTGGATGAAGAACAGCATTGGGTGGCAGAACTGGCCTGCGGCCATTTTCAGCATGTGCGGCATAATCCGCCGTGGAGTAATCGCGAATGGGTAATCACTGAACAGGGCAGGCAATCCATGCTGGGCCATCAACTTAATTGCAAAAAATGCGATGAAGGTGCGCCGAGAGATAGTGAGTGTTAACCTGTAACGGTCTAAATATAGGCTTTAGTTGGATACAACCTTAAATGAATTATCACCACACTTTAATGCGATTTAAATTTAGCTTATGTCTCTTCATTTTTTTCTTTCACTCCACCAGTTCCAAACCAAAGAAATAACAAAAACATAATTAGAAATTTAAGCAAGTAAGTATAAAACGACGGTTGATTTGAATAAACTTCCCCACCATTCCTAAAAACATGCCCCTGTTGTAAAACATACGCAATCCTCCACAAAGAGCATGCTGAAATAACTATCATTAAAATTCTAAACACTAATATATATTTCTTTTCTAAATAAATACGGACTAAGACGCCTTTTTTCATATTGTTTCTTTTACCTTACATATCTTCTATTGTTTCGTTCTTAACAAAATTTGATACTACTTGCCCAGCATATTCAGAGCCCACGTTAATTAGAGCTTCTGCAGCCTTTCCTTTAACTCCAAAGTTTCCAGCAAGTTCGCCAGCAATTTTCACTCCGTTTTCTGCCGCCTTACCAGACAACTCTCCAGCTCCTTCTGCAAGAGTAGCTTTATTAATCTCTGTATCTGTGAGATTTCCAGACTCTAGGCTTTGATTCAAAGTATTTGCAGAAATAGAGGCTGCTGTTGCTATCGCTGTTAGTGGGACTGCAATCTCAGGCTGCCCAGCTCCAGCAGCCACCAGTGAGCAAAGTAACTTTCTGAAGCTGCGGCTGCTATATTGTGAGCCTTGGTCGGAGTTAAGATAAACTGTGTTGTGAATCGCCACTAATAATCCAGACTCAAACAACCTTGCCAGCATCCATATGCGGTTGGATTCAATGCGGATAAGCCCAGTCACCAGGCATTGGTAACAACCCTCTCCAGCAATTCCAAGGCTAAAAAAAGCCCCGTTATTTATGGTAAGGGCGGAGCTTTGGATTCAAACTATATTAACAAGGAAACTTATTGATTATGTTTCCTATCTAGAATTACTAGATATCCTGCAATTATTCCACAAACAAAAGTAATACCCAGAAATGCAATAGTAAATCCGAATAATATACTCCAAAACGTTACAGAATCAGCTTGATCATGGTAAAAGAGCAATAATGTCCTGAAAACCAAGCCTATAGCCATTATCGTAAACAAGTATTTAAAAGCTACCCACCAAATTTTAACAAACTTTTGTTTTTCACTTATCATTACCGCTTATCCTGTTCTTTTGCTCATAGTAGATGCGTTGCCAAAACCCGGTACGGATGATGCTGTCGCCTTCAGCGCCTTGCCTAAATCAGCTTGATTACCATCTAATCCATCATGAATCATGGACTCACTCGCTGCTCCAACTGCATTTAGTCCTCCCTCCATAACCATTTTTCCAGCTTTTCCTGTCGTTGCAATCATCTTTATTGCACTTACTCCAGATGTCACTCCTCCAATGGCTGCACTCGCTAATATTTTACTCCCATCAAAACCCTTGCCTGCGATAGCTTGTGATGTAGTTTCAGCTATTGCCCCTACTATTGCTCCAATAGCAAAATTTAAAAACTCTCCATCAGGATCAGTATATTTATACGGATTGTTATTCATATATAAATAGCGGTTGAACGACATGACAGGGTTTTCTGGTGTCCATCCAACTGGATCATTTGAATAGAAACGACCTATGACTGGATCTGTACAACGACATCAAAAGTGAGATCTGACAATGGCGTATTATAAGGGATGTGACACAAAAGCTGAGATCTGAGGACGCATTTTCTGTCATTAAAACTGAGATTTTTGCGTATTCGTGACGTAAAAAATGAGATTTAAATTGCTGATATTAATAAGCTTATTAGTATATTTTAAATGTTATTACAGATTGAAAAGAATGCAAGGGATTTGTTAGGGGGTTATTGTTATTCTGTGCCCCCAACCTAAGAAGTGAATGTCAGTTCAAAAGTAAGGCTTTACGGGGATCTCGTCCCTTGAGAAACGTAAAATTTGAGGGCGGCAAGTAACGCTTTTTTGGTTCAATCCATTGATTAAACTTCAGGAAATGAAGTACTTGATACCGACACTCAAATATTGATCTACCCAAGACTGGGTGTATTCCGACACTTTCCAATTGAGATGCCGTTGTTTGGAAATCCAATCCTCGCAATTCACAGTACCGTCCAAGGCAGAATAGCTTGTTTTCCATATTTATCAGATGTTTGATTCGGTAATATGTATGTCTTTGGTTCCACGGCATTGGGTGCAATAGATCGTGCTTAGCTAGCTCCCTTAGGTCAAATTCGCTCAGCCCAAATATGTCCATCACGACAGATTTTCTCAATTTTCCGTTAGTATCAGCAGTGAACGTTTTAAAGCAGAATTTCATCAATGCTGGTTTGTCGATATACGCTCGGTCAATTATCTTCTCGCTTCCTTCCCCAATCCTAACCAGATTTGAGTGACTAAAGGCAAAATGCCAAAATTGGCTCATGCTGAGATTGACCAACATGAGTTTTTCAATGAGTAAATTCATTGAATCAGGCAGTACATGGGTGAAGGTTTCAACTTCTTCCGAAACTTCGGTGACTATTCGGCTTACATCTCGTAAATCGACAAAGTTTTGAGAATAGTTGTTAGCGGCACCAATCGTTTTGAATGTATTGTTTTTGTATAACGCTTCTAAAACTTCAAGATCAATCCCCGATACCATTGATAAGCCTTCCAAAGTGATCCGGTAATTGAAGTAGCTTTTGATGTCTTCCTCATTGAGTGCTTTTAAATGCCGTCCCCTCTTAGATACAAAAGTTTCTTCTGGCATTTCGCTTAACAATTTTTCGCCGCTGAAGATTCCATCCTTAAAAGTCAGAGTATTAGAAAAGTAGTCGCGAGCATTTTTTAACTCCGGCCAATCTAGCATGGTGTGTTCGTCTAAAAAGACTATTCCTGCCAACGATGCCTGCACACCAAGGCCCTTTACCCGTGTCTGTTTCTGTTTGAAAACTTCGCTCCCCCAGTTTAATAGGGTTTCTTTGTCGGTCAGTAGTTTGAAAGCTTTTGAAAACAAACCAATCCAATCTGAAATTTCCTCGTTTTTGATCTGAGCAGGGATACAATCATAAGGACGAAGAATATATCCGGCAGCTAAAGCAAGATCATGAATAGCATCGAGTCTTTTATCCGAACGAAGGTCATATAACATTTTCTGATACTCTGGTTCATTCTGACTTACTCTGGGAAGGCAATGTCCACAGTATGAGCAACTTCCAGTCAGTAATTGCCGATCAAATGTCAGCTCATGATTACACTGGGGGCACTCAGCTAGCAGTTTAAGTGAATGCACTCGACAAGTAGCCGAGGTAACCAAGTTATGTTCTATAGGCGAACTCCCGCACTCAAGACAGTCAGGGCAGACCTTTAAATGATTAGATACTAAGGATTTAAAGTAACGTGTACTGTCATATTGGAATTCGGCGGGTGCTGCATAATCAATATCTTGTCCCGTTAATGCTTTAACTATGCTGCTGTATCCGATTAAGTGATTTTGCTGCCCTTGGGGCAGCCTTAATCTGTAAGCTTTAAGCATGATTCTTACATCTTGATAACCGTGCAGTTGAGCAAGTTTACAAAGATAGAGGGCAGGGTTTACCGACGAATCGGTTTTAAAGGAAAGTGGTAAGATCATTAGGCTGCATCCTGTTCAATTTTTGTCTTTGACTCTTTGCGTTTTTGAGACAGAAAAATCGAAGTTTTGAGCTGATCCAATTCCTTTTGAGACCTTGCTGTGAATGGGTTAATGGACGAAGTATTCCAAGAGTTAACTTCGTCATAGGCTTCTCCCAGAGTAGATAAGGTGATTTGTTGGCTTTCCTCGCAAACTTCTAGCGCCTCACAAAAGATTTCACTTAATCTACCGATGTAACCCTCTGAAGCGAGCCACAGGCGATTCATAATATCCGCGTCTAGCAGATTTAAGATTGAAGTGCCAAATTTTGCTTTTACCTGTTCGAAAATAGCCGTATATCCTTTCAAAATAGTTACCATTGCAGTGTTATCAGCGTATTCAACTGGTTTAAAGCGAATAGGGCTAAGTGCTCTCCGATACAATTGATCCTCTTCTTTTTGCATAGTGGTTGCTCGTGAAAAGCTATTTTCTACCAATGACAATGAGTTTTCTAAGCCAATCAGGAGCATCGGTATTTTTGTTTCATCTACAATATTTTTAATTGTGTCTGCGATATTTTGTGTTTTTGAGGATGTCGATTTGTTTGGCAACGTATGCTGAATCTCATCTATCGCGATTAGCTTCAGAGGCATGTTCTTCACCAATTCATTAAATTGATTGCGTAACTGATATTCGTTACCTACTGGCTTAACACCCAAACCTTCAATCAAGCACCAATATAGTGCTTTTGTATTGGCAGCAGAAGTCAGACGAATAGAGAGAATCTGCGGAAGATTCGCACCGCTAAACTCTGCAATAATTGGAGGATATTTTTTTTCCATTATTTCGAGCATTGCTGTTTTGCTGGTGCCGGAAGGTCCTACCAGCAATCGAATTCTGCCTTTAAGACCTTGGTTTTTCATCAGCTTTTCAATTTTATTTTCCGCATCTACAAGAGCTTGATGCCCAAACCGACGTTCTAGAAAAAATCTGGTAACTGGCTTTAATGTTAATTGATTATTCATATAGAAATACCTCTGTTGTAGTTGATTCATTGACTTGACGAAGATCGCTATCATTGGCTTTGTCGTTCAGTGGTGTAGTGGGTGTTCCTTCGCCGTAGAGAGGACCATCTTCAAAATCGAGTGTTGAAATTGGAGGTTGTGTCGCTAGCATATTGCCCAGCTCTTCATTAGCAGCCTTCCTTGAATCAGGAATATTGGCGGCGATATCGATAAAGGTGCCTTGACGAGGAGTTTCTCCATACCCAGACTTGTTTTCATAGGATATAAATGTCGGAGCGCCGTCATAGACCAACGTACCTTTACAAACTGCACGCAGTTGCTCGAATGACTTACCAGAGGATGATGGGCAAGTATTTGGAATTTCCAGCAGTTCTAGTCTTCCGGGACTTGCGCACATAGCTGGCGGTAGCACGATACAGATAGAATCTGCATCACTGGGGTTAACCAATACATCTACACAAAATTCCTTTTTGCTTACTTTTCTCTTATATGCATCATAGAAACTAAGTAACTTTGGCGAATTGAAACTTTGACCAAGATAGCGGAAGCCATCTTTCAGGTTGATTTTGCGATCTTTCAAACGCAAGCCTTTGTGTTTCTTCAGTTCGGCAATGTCATCGATCAACTCAGGTGGAAACGCTTCGATGCCTCGTGACCAAGCTTCGTTCGGGCTGATATTTCCTAAGCGCTCCTGAGGTTTTTTATGATATTCGCGTACAAAGTTGGCGAATTTCTGTCTGAATTGTTCAATTGTGAGATGCGCTTCATTTTTGACTGTCACATCTGTGTATTCATCGGGATTGAATTTACCTACGTAACCTTTGATTTCACGATAGAAATTATCACGGATGTAGCGGACGAAACGCTCGACAAAAGGTTTAGACCACGGACGGCGTACTTCTGTGATTTCGTATTCACACTGAATGGCGTCCAAAAAACCCCGTGTAGTTTCGGCCCGGTATCCGGGGCCTGCGTCCATAACAACCAGCCTTGGTAGGCCGAATTGGATGTAATCTTTTTCTAGCTTTTGAGAAATGGCGTGGCAGAGCATGCTGACGACATAACCTGAATGCTCTTTCTTAGTTCCAATATGATGGCAGTAGCCGAGTAAACTGCCAGTGCCCGTATCAAAGGCGAGATCCGTTGACACCGTACCAATGTAATAGACCTTGCCACTGATTTCTTCGACCAAACCAAGATTAAAATGTGCAGAATCTAGTTCAACTCGATCAAGCGGAGCGCCATTCTCATAATGATTGAGTACTTGTCTAAACTGTTTCTTGGCCTCACTTTCGCCTTTTCGAGCACGTACCTTTTCGAACTCGCTGATAGCATCAATTCGTCGTTGAAAAGTACGCAGGCTAGGGCGTTTATTAATAGGATAGCCTTTTCGTTCGTATTCTTTGCAAAACTTTTCATAGCAAAATGGTCTGGAAGGTCCAGCCAACTTTAAATAGTATTTTTTAATACATTTTGCGATCAGTTCTTCGATTTCTTGAGCGATCCGATTCGGATAAGTCCCAGATTTGCAAAGTACTTGGATAGTGGCATCATATCCATCTGCCACCCACTGTTTGTATTTTTTACATAAAGTAGAGCGAGGAATAGGCTTAGGAGCGTTAATCTCAGCAGCAACCTTCTCACTCACAAATGCAGCGTGTTTCGTGGGATTTTTATATTTATACATTTCAAAAAAATGCTTCTCCAACCTGAAAATTTCAGCTTGTTGTTCAGGTGTTGCTTTGGAACGATCCGCAGGTTGAGACAATGACCGTAGGACAGTCACATTATTCTTTTTAAGATCCTCGAAGAATTCTGAATAGGTACGTTGGAGTAGATTTCTACCGCGACGTAGAAAAAGGTACTGCTGTGATTCGTCAACACTAACGACATTAGCTTTCTCGCCACAGTAGATTAGCTCTCTGTTATTTAAAGAGTTGAGATTAATGCGCTCAAGCATAAGCCACCTCTACTTCACTTTTCAGTGAAAAGGGGGAATACAGATTGGTAGTAAAATAATTCTGCGCGACCAATGCCGGACCAAATGCACTAGTGACATTAAAATCCGCGCATCGTTGGTAAAGCTCACCAACAGTGCTCACCCTCTTCAAATGCGCGACAGCTTTTTCCATGTCAAAGCGCGAAAAATCATACTTTTTATAGCGATACAGCCTGCGTAAATTTTCGTTCCGAACGTCGTCAAAAAAGTCCTCTTCGGTTCTTACAAGCAAAGGAATGTGATAACGCGAGAGGAACATATCGTTGAGAAGGCCATGCTTTTCGATAAATTCATCGGACTGTGTGAAGCACTTAGGTTTCAATTCGACCAACTGATAGCTGCCTGATTTAAGTTTGATCAAAAAATCTGGTGTATAGACCCGTGTCCTTCCATTTACTTGGTATTCAAAACGCTGCGGTTGAGACTGCCACCGCTCAACTGTCGAGTCGAATTCAAGGTGATACATGTAAGAGATTTCGAAATAGCTCTCTGCTCTTACTGCCTGCCCACCATTCATGACAGAGGAAAAGAAGCGTGACTTCTTCTTTCCATAAAACTTAATGATTTTACTATTCATTCATACGATCCTTATACACACTACTATAGTGTTCACTTCGATCGTTGATCAGAAGGTGGATCTTTGTCAAGAATAATTGCACACTTTTGAAGTGTGATTTAATATTGTGAAAAATAATTGAGGAAACGAGTGAGCAATGAAACTCGGAGATATTGTTTCGATTGGTTCTGGTAGAACCTTTCGAACAGCGGTCAAAGAAGACGTGTCATCACCCTACAAGGTTTTGCAGTTAAGTAACGTTGACTATGAGGGCTTTCCTACCGGGATTGATTGGGAAGGTTTGCTTAATGTTGAAATCAAAGGTGCTAAAGGTGTTGCAACCCTTCAATCTGGCCAGATTATTTTGGTAGCCAAAGGCAGCAAAAAGCCAGCGATCTACTTAGATGACATTTCTGACTCAGTAATTGCCACTCAGCACTTTTTGATTATCAATGCTAAACCCAATGTTGAGGTAGATACCCGTTTCATCTGGGCATACATCAATAGCGAATATGCACAGCAGTGGATGATCAGCAATTCTGGCGGAAGCTATCAAAGCTCTCTGAGCATAAAAGTCTTATCTGAGCTACCCGTACCCAAAATAAGTCTGGAAAGACAGCAGATGATAGTCGATTGCTATTTGGCAGTGCAGCGAGAGCTTGAACTGTATAGCGCATTGACGAAGTCGAGAACAAACGAATTGAACAATGTATTTTCTGAACTGACAAAAGAGCAGTCACTATGATTTCAGAAACGTTAGTCATTGAAATAACTAAGGCTTTTATTGAGCATCGTCGTGGCGAATTTGTTAAGCCGGGAATTACTGAAAGAAAGCCCTTATTGGGACTGTTTTCTTTATTGCTCGCTCATAAAGTTGATTCAAGTCGGTTTAGTTTTTTTGAACAGGAAGAGTGGAGCAGTACCCTGACTTCTGCTGCGTATCTTGAAAATTTCTCAGATAGTTCTGTTGCTGAGCTTGTTATTAGTGAACTGAGCAAAATTAGCGAGAAGGGCTGGATGACAGTTGTTAATAAAGTCCAAACCGCCAGTCAGTTTCTACGGTTAAGTAGCTTATCTGTCATCGATGCTTTAACTCTGTATGAACGTGTACTACATCGATTGCAAGAAAAGGCACCCAAATCACCATTACAAGGTTCTTTTCCTTATCAGTATTGGGGAGAAGGATTTGAAAGCGTTTTAAAAGTCCTTGTAGAGCGCAATAGTGTTAAGAGTATCTATTCCCCCAATGCACACCGAGGGGAGTTGACGTCATACACATCAGCATTGATTCCATCTTCAACTGTTTTTTCTGAAACAGACGAACAGTCATCTACCTATGTGTATCAGAAACTGCTAATTACGGGAGCAGAGGAAGCTCATGTATATGAAAATTCCAGTCTAGATCAAGACACCGATATTGCTCCGAATAGCATGGATCTGGCCGTGACTGCATGTGTCGCCTCTGTGCAATCGCCAGCGCCGACTACATTACATAGAAATGAACTTAAGGGGTTCTTCGATCCCAACCGTATTGACTTGACGTCCCTTGGCAATAACCCTAGTAAAGAGTTTGCTCTGATTCAGCATATGCTTTGGGCATTGAAGGAAGATGGTTCAGGGATTGTATTCACTGGCAAAGGCCCTTTGCAGAGAGAGAAAGAAGCCTTAGTGAGAAAATCCCTACTGATGTCTGGGGCAATCGAAAGTGTCATCAAACTTGGCGATAACTTATTAGGTGGGCGCTCAACTTCTGTATATGCATTGTTACTTTGCAAGCGAAAGGCGGTTAATGAGCCAGTATTCTTTCTTGACGCATCTGACATGTTCGAAACCAGAAGCAGATATTCTTACCTGAGTGACGTGACTTTGTTCCATGAATCAATCGCTTCAAAAAGTAATGGTGTTACAGTGGAGCCGGAAAAGGTCATCGAAGGCGATGCAGTGCTTTTCCCGGAGTTTTACCTGTCTAAAACTACCGAGGTTAAGATGGTTGATATTGACAGGCTAAAACTAAAGCTAAAAGAAGCACAGAAAACCACAGACAAGTGTTTCGCATTGCTAAAAGAAATGCAGAGCTGAAATTTCAAAAGAATTTTAAATAAAAATTATTAATAGGCAATATGTATTGGCATAGGCCTGTTCAAGGACTAAGAAGTAATGTTTGAACAAACCTTTAAAAATATAGATGACATTCTGCACAAAGATGCTGGGTGTTCCAGCGAGCTGGATTACACCGAACAGACTTCATGGATGCTGTTCCTGAAGTATCTTGATGATTTGGAGTTTGCCAAATCACAAGAAGCTGAGTTGATGGATGAAGAATACAAGTACATCATCGATGAAGAGCACCGCTGGAGCAGTTGGGCCGCGCCTAAAACGGCTACTGGTGAGTTTGATCATGATAACGCTCTGACAGGTGACGACTTGATTGATTACGTTGATCAAGAGCTTTTCCCCTACCTGAAATCATTCAAGCAACGGGCTGATAATCCAAACACCATCGAATACAAGATCGGTGAGATATTTGGTGAGATAAAGAACAAAATCCAAAGTGGTTATTCACTGCGTGACGCACTGGAAAAAGTGGATGAACTGCGTTTTCGCTCTCAAGAAGAAAAGCACGAGCTGTCTCACTTATACGAAGTAAAAATCAAAAATATGGGGAATGCTGGCCGCAATGGTGGCGAGTACTACACTCCTCGACCACTAATCCGAGCCATGATTGACGTGATCCAGCCGCAAATTGGTGAAACCATTTATGACGGTGCCGCAGGCTCAGCAGGCTTCTTGTGTGAGGCCTACGATTACCTGCGCCAAGGTGGAGCTGAGAAGAAAAAGCTTAAAACCGATGAGTTGAAAATTCTGCAAGAGCGCACCTTCTACGCTAAAGAGAAGAAGTCGTTGGCCTATGTTATTGCAATCATGAATATGATTCTGCACGGCATAGAAGCGCCCAATGTGGTGCATACCAATACACTAGCTGAAAGGCTTCAAGATATTACCCCTAACAACCAGCACGATATCATATTGGCTAACCCACCTTTTGGTGGCAAAGAGCGGAAGGAGGTTCAGCAAAACTTCCCGATCAAAACGGGTGAAACAGCGTTTTTGTTTTTGCAGCATTTTATCAAATCGCTTAAGCCCGGTGGCCGTGCCGCTGTTGTTATCAAAAACACTTTTTTATCGAACACCGACAATGCAGCAATTGCCCTGCGGAAAGAGCTGTTAGAAAGCTGTAACCTGCATACAGTTTTGGATTGCCCAGCCAAAACATTCTTAGGGGCTGGTGTAAAAACAGTGGTGTTGTTTTTTACCAAAGGTGAGCCAACCCAAAGTACATGGTTTTACCAGCTCGATCCGGGTCGCAGTTTGGGTAAGACCAATCCGCTGAATGACAACGATTTGAAAGAGTTTGTCGAAATGCAAAAAAACTTTGCTGACTCTCCAAAATCTTGGTCAGTACCAATTTCGCAACTAGATGAGATCTCTTGGAGCTTGTCAGTTAAAAACCCGAATCAGGAAGATAAGACTGATTTAAGAAAACCTTCTGAGATAATTGATGAAATTATTTCGCTTGATAAGGAGAGTGAACTAGTTCTTCAAAATATACAGGGGTTGTTTGATGTCTAAATGGAAAAGAAAAAAAATTGGAGACATTCTAACACTTGAATATGGCAAGCCTCTAGACAAAAGCTTGAGAGTAGACAACGGAAATTATCCAGCTTATGGGGCCAATGGTGTTAAGTGCAGAACTAATGAATATTATTGTGACAAACAGACAATAATCGTTGGTCGCAAAGGGTCTGCTGGGGAAATTATTTTAACTGAAGAAAAATTCTGGCCTTTAGATGTAACTTATTTCGTTACTTTTGATGATTCACTCTATGACTTGAAATTTATTTTTTGGCTATTGAAAAAGCTGAATCTGCCTTCGTTAGCAACAGGCGTGAAGCCGGGCATCAACCGAAACAACGTATACAACATTGAAGTTGAGATTCCTGAGATAGAAGAACAAAAGCAGATTGTCGCTCGGCTCGACCAAGCATTCTCTGCTATAGAGAAAGCTTGCGAAACAGCAGAACAGAACCTACGAAATGCCAAAGAGCTTTTTGATTGCTATGTGGTAGAAGTATTTTCAAAGATAGATAGTTCTTGGCTTCACCTTAAGATGAGTGAGGTTTGTGTAGGAACCATAACAGACGGAACCCATCAAACTCCCAAGTATTTTGATGAGGGATATATATTCCTTTCATCTAAAAATGTTACGACAGGGGAGATTGATTGGGAAAATGTTAGGTATCTAGATGAAACGCAACATATCAAAATGCAAAAGCGTCTATCTCCTAAGTTAAATGATATTCTTTTAGCAAAGAATGGCACTACGGGGGTGGCCGCTATTGTGGATAGAGAAGTCGTGTTTGATATTTACGTAAGCTTGGCCTTGCTTAGACCCTCTGAAATGATAGAACCGAGATATTTGTTGCATTTTGTTAATTCTCCTCTAGCAAAAAAGCAGTTCGATAAAAGATTGAAGGGCATAGGAGTTCCTAATCTTCATCTTAAGGAAATTAGAGATGTGGTAGTAAGTCTCCCTAGCTCTCGCGAAAGTCAGCAGGAGATAGTTGCAAAAATTGATATGTTACTAGAACACCAAAAAGAACTTCAAAAAATTTACTATAGAAAACTACAAAAGCTTGAAGAGCTTAAGGCTTCGATATTACAAAGTGCTTTGAATGGTGAATTAACGAAAAGCAAAGGAGCTGCTGCCTGATGTATATCCCGAAGAAGAAAGCAAATCGTAATGAAGCGGAAACCCGCTCAGACCATATCGACCCACGCCTAGAACATGATGGTTGGGGGAAAGATAGCGATAGCCGGATTCGCCGGGAATTTGAAATAACTAAGGGCCGCATCTTGGTCGGTGGCAAACGCAGCCAACGCTTAATCGCCGACTATGTACTTATTTACAAAGGCCAGAAAGTAGCGGTAGTTGAAGCCAAAAAAGAAGGGTTGAGCTATACCGAAGGCGTTCGTCAGGCAAAGGATTATGCTGAACGATTACAATGCCGGTTTGCCTACGCGACTAACGGGCATGAGATCTATCAAATCGATATGCTAACTGGTGATGAAACTCTGGTTGACCGCTATTTGTCGCCAGAAGAAATCTGGGCATTGATTTTTGATAACGAGCCAGTTGGTACACCTGATTTCAAAAAGGTCTGGCGCGAGCGATTTGCTGAAATTCCCTTTGAGACCAAGGGCGATTGGCAACCTCGCTATTATCAAGAAAATGCGATTAACAAAGCACTTGATGCAATAGCTGCCGGTGAATCTAAGGTACTTCTGACATTAGCGACAGGAACGGGCAAGACCTGTATCGCCTTTCAGTTGTCTTGGAAGTTGTTCCAGAGCCGCTGGAGCTTAACTGCGCAAAAGAATCCAGATGCGGCCAAGCGTAGACCTCGAATCCTGTTTTTAGCAGACCGCAATATTTTGGCTAACCAAGCATTCAATGACTTCGGCCCATTTGGTGAAGATGCCATCGTGCGCATTGAACCGAGTGAGATCCGCAAGAAAGGTTCAGTCCCCAAAAATGCCAGCGTATTCTTCACCATCTTCCAGACGTTTATGAGTGGTCCAAAGGATGACGAAGGGAACAGCACACCATACTTTGGTGAGTATCCGGCCAATTTTTTTGATTTTATTATTATTGATGAATGCCATCGTGGTGGTGCTAAAGATGAGAGTAACTGGCGAGAGATCCTGAAATACTTCTCCCCAGCGGTTCAGCTTGGTTTAACGGCTACGCCAAAACGAAAAGATAACGTTGATACCTACAAATATTTCGGTGAGCCGGTATATAGCTATACGCTCAAAGAAGGCATTAACGATGGATTCCTGACTCCATTTAAAGTTTACTCCATCGTTGGCACGATGGATGAGTATGTCTATACGCCCGGTGATGGCGTGGTGGTACATGGTGATCCTGAACCCGGCAAAGTTTACAAAGAGGCTGACTTTAATAGGATTATCACTATACCCAAGCGCGAGGAAAATCGTGTTCATTATTGGATGGACTTGTTTAGGCCAAATGAGAAGACCATCGTGTTCTGTGCTACGCAGGAGCATGCTGGGCTGGTACGTGATTACATTAATCAATATGCTAAGAAGAAAGGCTGGATCACCAATAACAGCTACTGTGTACGAGTTACCGCTAACGACGGTGCGGCAGGTGAAAACGATCTGAAGACGTTTGCTGATAACGAAAAAACAATTCCGACCATATTAACCACTTCCCGAAAACTATCGACCGGTGTCGATGCCCGAAATGTTCGCAACATCGTTTTGATGCGCCCGTGTACCAACATGATCGAATTCAAGCAGATTGTTGGTCGCGGTACGCGTATGTATGAAGGCAAGGACTACTTCACTATTTATGATTTCGTAAAAGCACACCACAATTTTGCTGACCCTGAGTGGGACGGTGAACCAATTGAAAATATTGGTGATTGCAAAGGACCTCAGCCACCCAAGTCTCTTCGAAATAACGTTAAACAGTTTATTCAATCTCTTGAGGAAACTCCTCGCATTGAGAGTGAGAAGAAGACTGTGGAGAAGATTGAAGTACGTTTAAGTGACGGGAGAACTAGGCAGATTAAACATATCTCCTCAGTAATGTACTGGTTCGGGGATAAACCAATCACAGCGAAAGAGTTTGTCGAACGTCTGTTTTCAGATTTACCTAGATTCTTTGAAAATGAAGATCAGCTACGTGAGATCTGGAGTAACCCCACTACACGTGAAAAGCTTTTGCTTAGCCTGACTGAAGCAGGATATGACGAAGAAAAGCTCGAAGGCATGAAAGAGCTAATCGATGCCAAAAATAGTGATGTCTACGACGTGTTACGCTATGTTGCCTATGCCAGCGAAGCTATCTCAAGACATCAGAGAGTAAGCGCCGCACACCCTTATATCGAAGCTGCTTACAATGATGATAATCAACAGCAGTTTATCGACTTTATTTTAGAAAAATATATTGAAGATGGTGTTACGGAACTATCGCCCAGCAAGATGCGTAGCTTGATAGAACTAAAATACAACACCATTGGCGATGCTGTTGATTTGTTTGGTTCACCAGCAGCCATCAGAGAAACCTTTATCGGTTTTCAAGGATACCTATACAAGAATAATTAGAGACAAGGATTATGAGTTACAATCCGGTAAAAGAGGTACTGAGTGCAATTAGTGCAGAGGTATGGAAAACTATAAAGCGACAAAAATTTTATGGTTTAACTCCAAGTGAGGAAGCTATCACCAAAGAAAGAGTGATTATCCCTCTACATGATATTCCCAGTAAATATTTGACGACCAAGGAATTTAAGAAGCATGAAGAAGGGCTAAATGGTGCTGATTGGGAATGGGTTTTCTTATCTAAGGAGCGTGATCAGTGCTTTTCTATACGTGTTCAGGCGAAAGTGCTGAATCCGAACGATCTGGTTTACCACGAGTTGCATTACAAAAAAAAGGATGGTCGCTATCAGTCTGACGTCTTAATTGAAGAAGCGAAAAAAAGTAATGCCCTCCCGTTGTACTGTCTATACAACTATTTTGAAAATATCGAGAAAGACGACCTATGGACATGTCACTGTAATTACTCAGCTTATGATTATTACGGATGCACTCTGATTGATGCAGCCAAGGTCAGAGCTTTCAGAGCGGACAATCGAAAATCTTTAGATGACCTCAAGTCATACATGTTACCTATGCACTGTGCCATAACATGCAAAATGGACAACAGTCTTTCACTTCCAGAACGTGTGCGACAATACTGGAATGTTGTGATGGGCAACGAGCGGCCTCCAGAAAAGCAAAGAGAAAGAGACGATAGTGTGAGTTATGACATGTCAATCGATACTGACTCGCAACGCTTACTGAAAAAACAGGAAACAATAGATTTTCTCTTTAAAACCGACTCAGATTCGAATATCCCCAGTGACATTGTTGATCCGATAGCAAGAGTTAACTCTTTGATACCACCTGTTGTTTCTGGGATACCAGAACACATTCAACACATATTGAGGGGAGAAGAGGAGTTGGTTGATGCAGAGAAGCTGAATTTAAAAGCGATAACGATATTTTTTGATGAATGACAGTAAAAGGGATTTTATGCATGAACATATTTCACTTAAGTCCTGATGGATTACATGAATCGGAAAAGAGTGCTTTAAACCAAATAGAAAAAGCATTGCCGAATGAGTGGTACGGATTTTCATCGCTGGAAATGTTTGACCGTCAGGAAGGAACGTTTGAGACCGACTTAATTGTACTAACTCATGATCGAATCATAGTCGTAGAGTTGAAGCGGTGGTCAGGAAAGATTTATTCACAAAATAATCAGTGGGTATTGGACTGGGGAAATCGTCAGGAAACAAGAAAGCACCCATTAAAGCAGGTTAGAAGAGCTGCTCAAATATTAAATACGAAGATAGAAAAGAAACTCAACGGGAAAGTATTTAGTCCTTTTGTTGACCACTGTGTTGTTATGTGTGGAACTGCTGATATCAGCAGTTTACCTGATGACGAGAGGGATTTTGTTTTTTCAACTGACGAATTTATAAATATTTTCACTAAGAAGTACAGTAAATATTACCCAAAAACTTTTGGGAGGTTTGCAATTAGGAAGGAGTCAGATAAACCAAATAAAAACTACAAAGTTTGGAAAGCATTTTTTGCAAATAATAGCGTAGACTTCAAACCTAAAACATACAGCGTTAATAATTTTGCACAATCAGGCAAAGCGTTATTTACCCATCAAGACAGAATTTATGCGGAATTTCTAGGCCAACGGGTAGATGATAATAATTATAGAATGCTGATGCGGAAGTGGGATTTTGGGGCCCCCGCAATTGCTGAAAAAGCTCAAACTGCTGAAGAAAAAGTACTCATAGGTTACCGAGAATCAAGCGTACTTGGTTTTATTGACAATCAAGATGAAAGCTTGGTGGAGATTCATCTTGAGCTAAATTATATCCCGTCTAGAGAGGACATTAGTACCGATTTCGTCGAGTTGTATAAGTGGCCGGGTAATAGGCTAAGACTCGACGACTTCATGGCTAGACAAGGCAGTAAGTTAACAGATGAAGGTCGTATTGGCATTGTTAAAGTCTTGGCAAGTCATCTAGCTAGGCTTCATGAAATTGATGTAGCTCACAGAGATATCGGAAAACATAGTGTTTGGTTATCACTTCCCAGTAAAGTCACATTTTCAAACTTCCTAACGGCTTCTTATCCAAATCCGGATAATCAATCGGTCAGAACAGTTAGGGACATACTTAAATCTGGACGAGTCGAAATACCAGAAGACCTATATGAAGATAAAGATGGTACGCCTTTTACCAGAGACGTATATTTGGCGGGCGCTGTAGCGCACTATGTGATATATGGACATTGGCCTAAGAAGTTAGATGATGGAACCTATGGCTGGGTTGTTCCAGATAAAACCTTTCATAACGGATTGCTGGACCCTTGGTTAGACTGTTGTCTAGATCTTGAAGCCGGAAATCGCTTTGCAAACATGTCTGTGGCTCTAGATGAGCTAAATAGGCTTTTGGATAAGGTTGGAAAAAAGAGCGTAAACGCTTCTGAACTTGAGCAGTTTTTTACTGACACCAATGTTTATATGGAGTTCATGCCAACCCCTATTAAGCAAAAGTCAGCGACATCGGCGCTATTGCTCTCACAGGACCAAAAAATCGGGATATGTTTATGGCACGGTGTTAGTCAATTCAGCTCTGACAAGACCGTGAATATGGAACTGGCAACATTTTTAGAACGGATTAATTCGTTAAAAAATAGTTCTTTACAGTATCTGTTAAACATTAAAGAGTTTGGCTACAACCCTAGCATGCAAAGCTTGTTTGTAACTTATGAGTGGGTTGACGGACCTACGTGGGAACAATGGCTTGCAAAAATAGCTGACAAAGAAGCAGGTATAGCAAAATCGTTATCGTTGCTAAAGGCTCTAACTGCCTTACATCGCTCTCAATTCATACACGGTGACATTCATCCCAAAAATATTGTTTTGGCGGAAGCTGACTATGAGCCTGTCTTCATCGACATGTTTGAATATGAAACCATTGGGCAGTCTGGGCAGCCGTACAATACTAAATATCTACCTTCCAATTTTGAAAACATTTCGTTGGCGGCCAGAGACAGATTTGCAGTTGTAAAAATGATCGAAGAAATGGCGAGTAAATTTTCGCTACTACATCTAAAAAATTATTGTGCTGACTTAATGGGACTTGTCGAGATTTCAGAAGGAGAAATCTTTAGATTTATTGATGATTTCAATGAAATCGTCGAGCCAAAGCCGGTATCTCAGACAAGAAATTTTAACATAACAACTAGATATCTACCCAACTTTACAGTCTTTGAAGCTGATGATGACAAGTATTATCTTACTGTAAAGGCGGATGCTAAGGGCGATGATACGGTATTGAAAATTTTCATTTCCGGAGTGCGGCAACAAATTGACCTACACATAGATCCCGAAAACAAAGTTATCAAAAAGATGTATCCCCGTGAGTCAATTTCCCATCATAAGTTCATTAGCCAAAAAAGAAGATCTGACGCAGAGCTTGAAGGTAGGATCACTTTAACCAATGGACCTGCCCTGATTGCAGATGAGCTACTCAATAAATTGTTAGCGATAGAGCCAGTTCAAAAAGTCTTGAGTGAAATAAACTCTCAACAAAAAAGAAGCTCCCCAGAAGTTCGAGTAAAAAGAAAGATATTATCGCTAAAAAGTGTTCTGCAAAATGTTAGTAGCCGTGATATATGGCAGGCATTAGTGGAGACAGAGGATGAAATACTGCCAAAAGTTTCTGTGGCCCGCTCTCCAGTCATTCTGAATAAAAATGAAATAGTAGTTCGGTTTATCAAGGGAAGCCAAAATGTTGATTTTGACCTTTCACAGGAACGGGTTCACGTAAAACTTGATACTGGCTCGAAGATTATCCCTATTGGTCGGCTACTTGAAGTTGGCAAAGATACTTTACGAATTGGGAACATCAGAAGAGTCAACTTCGATATTGGTGATACACTCAAACTTGAGAGTAGTTTAGCCGCAGCATCATTAGCAAAGCGGCAAAAGGCTGTTGAAAATATTCTTAAAGATCGTGCAGTAATCCCTAAACTGGTTGATTACTTTGATATAAACAAGATCATCACTCCTCGTGTTTTAAGTGAAGAACCTACTGATGATGAACTAGATTTATACAATGTCTATACTGCTGATGGAAAACTAGAATTTTCATTAAATCCACAACAGAGAAGCGCATTTAAGAAGTTATTTAAATTTGGACCTGTCAGTTTGCTCCAAGGCCCTCCCGGAACAGGTAAAACTTCATTTATTAGCTCTTTTATTCATTTTGCTGCAACTAAAGGGGCTACTAAGATTCTTTTGGTTAGTCAATCTCATGAGGCAGTAAATAATGCAGCAGAAAAGGTAAGGAAACTATTTTCAGAACAGAACAATGAAGTAACGGTTGTACGGCTGGGCGATGAGCCAAACGTATCGACACCATTGTTGGATGTTCATGAAATGGCGTTGCAAGACCATTACAGAGAACTTTTTAGGGCTGAGTTTAAACTGAGATTGAAAGATATTGTTGCTCCGTTAGCATTGCCCGAACTGTTTGTCGATCTAGCAATAGAATTTGAGTCAAGCTTTGGAGTGAAAATCACCTCGATTGTAAAGGGCATTCAAAAATCCGATACAGAGGCTGCTGAAGTTCTGAAAAGGAATGAGCAGGGGCTAAGGGCCAAGTTAAGTGCATGGTTGGAGAGAAAAGGAATTGCTCCTCACAAGTTTGTTACTAATCCTCCAAACGAGCTGAGAAGAGGGTTCTATACAGAACTATCAAATTTATATGAAGTTTCTTCAGAAGACTCTATCAATAGGTTTCAACAGATAGTTGAATTATCGAAAGAATGGCTAGAAGTAATGTCATCGAGAAACGCTCATTTCCAAAACTTTCTAACAAAAACACGTACATTGGTTTGTGGTACTTGTGTTGGTATTGGCAGAAACCACTATGGGATTGGTGAAAACATTTATGATTGGGTAATAATCGATGAGGCGGCTAGATCAACTGCAAGTGAGATGGCAATCGCTATGCAAATTGGAAAGAGAGTATTGTTAGTTGGAGATCATAAGCAGCTACCGCCTTCTTATGAAGAGGAGCACCTGCTTGCCGCTCATAGAAAATTACCCAATGTATCAGTAGAGGCATTGGAACAAAGTGACTTTGAAAGGAGTTTTCATTCTTCTTATGGAAAGCAAATAGGTCAATCGTTGCTGACGCAATATCGAATGTTTAAGCCTATTGGGGAACTTGTATCCAACTGTTTTTATGAGGGACTACTTGAGACTGGGAAAGATGGTGCGAGCCAAGACCTTGATCTGGAAATGTTAAACTTTACAAGTGCGGTAACATGGTTAGATACCTCTTCTGCGGGTGATGACTCGTTCGAGAAAAAACCAACTCACTCTAGTTCGAATATCCACAGTGCCTACAACGATTATGAAGCGAATGTGATTGTGGATTTGATACAAAATCTGATTAATGGCAGCAACATCGAGTCAAGATTTATGGATGGGTTACAAGACGAAGCTCCAATAGGGGTCATATGTATGTATGCGGAGCAACAAAAGCATATGATTCGAAAGATAAATAGTTATTCTTGGTCTAGGTCATTACTGGAAAAACGGATTTTGAAAATTGACACGGTTGACAGTTATCAGGGTAAAGAGAATGACATCATAATTCTTTCACTAGTGAGGAATAATAGACATTTCTCTGAAGGGTTTCTGTCAAGTGAAAATAGAGCAAATGTCGCGCTATCTAGAGCAAAAGAAAGGCTGTTTATCGTTGGTGCCAGTCATATGTGGAGTAACAGAAATTCCAGCAGCGCGTTTGGTAGAGTTCTAAAGCACATTGAAAGTAGTGAAGATTGTCAGTTGGTTAGTGCTAATAAACTGAAGAAGGACATTGAATAATGGAGTTTATAATCAATGAGGCTACATTCTCACTACCCTGTCGTTCATTTGTTATTGATTACGCAGTTAGTGAAAGGCGCAAATTAGCAGTTGTCAAAGAGTTTACTATCCGCCTTCTTTATGCACTTAAAGGAATATCACCGGAGAGAGTGGCAAACTATTTCGGCTTTACTGTGGAGGAAACACAGATTGTTCTTGCCAGTTTACAAGAGGAAAGGCTTATTAAATGGGTGGATGGTCAAGTTGAGTTGACTACGTATGCCTATGACAGGTTTGAAGAAGTTAAAGGTAGAGCCGAGCCAAGATTTTTCGAAGTTGAAGACAAAGTTGATAGTGTTACATTTGATCTTCTGACATTTAAGCTGATTGCTGAAAGCTCTTCTGGGAGCATATCCCCAACAAATATGGAAATTCCTCTTCCAAATAATGCGATGAATAACTTAGTCAAAAAGGCAAAATCTGCATTTGACAAGCAATTCAATACATTTGTTGAAAAGCTGAAGGGGATAGATACTTATTCAAATCCAATAGAACTATACAAAATCAATCAGGTTTACAACCGAAACGACAGGTTGGTCCCTGTTAGGATTCAATATGTTGTTACTGACGAAACCGCAAGTGCCCCATCGATAAGGTATGTAGATGAATGGATGGAAGAATGGGATGAAGATAAGTCTCTTTATTCAGCAATCTGTGAGCAAACAGAGTCCGTCGGCATTGCGCAAACAAATATTGGGGTTGCTTTGGACGAATATGTATCGCTCACGAGAGACCCTATAATTCTTAATTTCTTTAGAAAAGATAGGTTTGATTTTTGTGCAGCTTTAAAGACTTTTGAATCAAATAAAGGTATCTTTGAACTTGAAACGAGAATGCTAGTTGGCAACTTCTATTTAGATCACAATCGCGAACTCATACATTCACTGCTGGACTATAAGTTCGGTAATGAAGCAAAGGTTCCCGGCAAAGGAATTCTTTGGAATATAGAGCCTTCAGATAAAGTTTGGGGTAGATGCCCTGACGCTGAATCATTCTTGCAATCTTTGGAACAGAGACTGGACGAGAGGAAGCGGCCTCTTCGAACAGTAATGACCATCAAAGTAAATTCCAAAAGCGACTCTTTCAAAGTTAAAGAACGATACGGAATTTTTAGATGTGATTTTCAAGGTTTGAATAAACATATTGGAAACAGTCAGGTTGAAATACTCCTAATTCCCGGTGTTTTGGTAGCTTGTTCTTTCCATTTTATTTTAGAGAACAATTACCCCTTAACTTTACCAATAGGGTTTGTAACAACTGCGGAAGATCGCATTACTAATGTTGAAAACGCACTTAGGCAGGCTCTCGGTAATCCAGCACATTCCAATGAATATTTCGAGAAGTTTGATGTTGAGAGGGACAATACTGTACTAGAGTCGAAGATTTTTAAAATTTTGGGTGGCTAGCAATTACTTTTATATAAATTAAATAGTTACGCAATTTTTAATAGGGCGATGCTAAGCCTAGCACGCCTTTCTGTGAAAGACTATTTTTTCATCAAATCTTGTGTTTTAGCTCCCAAGTAATATTGGCGTTACTGTTTGTGTATACAGTATTTTGTGCATGTTATAAATCATTAGGAACGGCCATGCATCTCGATTTGTCACCACTGTTACCGTTGGACGCCGTCAAAGATATTGAGTGGGTTGTAGATCAATTTGGATGTCGCTGTCCGAATATGCTTTGGCCCTTGTGGTTATACAAGGTAGATACCGACGCAACGTCTATCAATATTCTACAATCGGCTGCCCAGCGATTGGCAAGTTTCGGGTGTATTACTGCCACCCTGCGATTCGGATTGTATTGCTCACGATACTTTGAACACCACGGTAACGTGTTGAGTGACGAGGTGGCATTGTACTACTTACGGAAAAGTTTTAAAGCACTAGCCGTCGAACAGGGGACTCCCCTCAATTGGCTTCGAAACGCTGAAGGGTTTGAGTATGCGCTCGAACAGAAAGAGCTATTTTGGACACATGCGTGCGCAGTGTTCGCTCACCACGAATACGACCTAAATCCCTCACATGTAGATGACTCAATCGAATTCGCTTTCCACTTTTTGCTTAACAGGGACTGAAGATGAGTGACGACCAATTTGAAGACATTCTATTAGATGAAAACAGAGGCATCGCGCTTGTTGAAATATCGGCGCTAACGAAATACGAGAAGCAGTATCAACTTTAACTGCATAACTTTCATAGAATTTCTTGCGAGAAAAACTATCTCATTGACTGCTTGATCATCGAATTTACTGAGGGTCAGTTAAACCTGATATGTGAGGCGTGGAGTGCCTATCAATCGCGAACAAAAGATTAGCTACCCAAAGGGGGCACGAAATGAGAGATACAGCTATCACAAGGGTTTTTAGACAGATTTTGTGATGCATGGCTTGCACATCGCATGAATTGGGAGAGTCGAGAAGGTGAAACGCAAGATAATTAAACGGATTAAAACTCGGTTATCAATATGGCTGCGAAAATCCAAGGTAGTTGATATCCCGGAACCTAAATTCGACGGAAGCCAAATTACATATGACTCCATAGGCCAATCCAAGAAATTGGGCCAGCGTTGCTATCAGCAAAGACTACTCCGGCAGCAAAAGTTGAACCCACGGCAGCTTAAGAAACTAAGGAAAAAGCAGCGCATTTCGGGGCTGATTGGCAGCAAATTTGGCGGTATCTGCAAAGCCCCGATAAAGCCTGCCAAGGCTATTCTCATCAAAAAATAGCCATTTTTGATGAGAATAGTGACTCTATTTCAATCAGCGTAGTGATATGCTCAGTTACATTACCTTTTTTTTAATATTTTATTGGCGAGTATGGACTCGTCTGTATTCGTAGGATATCGAGTGTTTTTCAAAACAAAGCAGCAGTGTAAAATAATACGAGGAGCCGAAGATGAAGGTAATCGATGCTTCGTAGCTGACGACGAAGGGAATTTGTTGTTCAATTTTGACGAGACTTGGAGCGATGCTCAAGTTTGGAAGACTTTGGATATAGCTAATAAAGCTTATCATTATGGTTCACAGCAGCCGAATTATAGGCAAAAAATGCAAGATGCATTGACTCAAAAGATTGAGTTGCTAGAAGAGCGGCTAAAGGAAAAGGAAAATTCTGAAAAACTGCTTCAGGCGGTTTATAAAATTTCTGAGCTAACCAGCGATTCATCTATAGAAATCGATGACTTTTATCAGCAAATTCACGAAGTGGTCGGGGAATTAGTAGACGCCTCAAATTTCTACATCTGCAAGACAGATACCGCGGAGCGCAATTTAGACTTCGTATATTTCCGAGATGGTAATCATGCTAAGCATCCTTCGCGAGAAATGAGCGACGGGTTTACTGAGCTTGTCATTCGGTCTGGCAACACTGTGCTGCTGTCGCGCAAAGATATGGAAGATCTTTGTGCTAGAGGTATCACAAAAAAGAGAATAGGGGTTTCTGACTCTTGGCTCGGTGTGCCGCTTGTTCTATCGGATAAGATTGTTGGCGTTGTTGTAGTGCAAAGCTATGTGAATGGGTTTATGTACTCTAAAGCCGACGTTCATCTACTTACTTTCGTTTCACAACACGTTTCTACAGCAATTAAGAGACGTGAAGAGGCAGAGTTTGAAAGGCAGGAAAAGGTTAGGCTCGAATTCGCAGCCAAGCATGACGAATTGACCCAGTTACCTAATCGACAAGCGATTTATTCAGCAATCGATGTGTTGATGAATGGCATCGACGTTAATTGCAAAAGAGCATTTTCTGTTCTTTTCATAGATCTTGATGGATTCAAGCTGGTGAACGATAGCTTTGGTCATCAAGTGGGAGATAGCTTACTCATGATAGTTGCTAATAAGCTCAAATCTATTATTCGTACGGGAGACACGGTCGGACGACTGGGTGGTGATGAATTTATTATCGTGTTGAGTGATATGTTGGACAGAGAGCCAGCGTATGAGATTGCAAATCGAATTGTTAGTGCTTTCGCTAAGCCACTCAGAATTGAAGGATGTGAAGTGTCAGTTGGCGCAAGTATCGGTATAGCTCATAGCGACGCAGCTTACCAGAGTGCAGATGAGATCCTCCGGGCAGCAGATGAAGCAATGTATAATGCGAAAGCCCTTGGGAAAAATCGGTATCAAGAATTTGTGTAAATGATGAAATGGGCTTTGCCATTAACGTTTGAGAAAGACAATCAACAACTGTCATTATGGGTAACGCTTGAATTGCCGATGGTCTACACTTTAGATAGGCCAAATTAGAAAATGGAAAAGGGGGGGGAATGTCTAGCTTGACAAATATCGACATATCGCAACTCGTAAGTGCGGAGCTTAACTACGATTCAGACTCTCAAGCTTTACCATACCTCGTTGCCAGTGCGGCTAAAGGGATTAAAGTGATCGTCGGAGAAAGCGACTGGTTTTATGCTTTCTCAGAAAGCGCTTTAGGAGCGCTTATCGAAGATATAGTCACGCGACAACAAGTTGCCCTTTCATTCTTTGACGGTATGGAGTCATTTGAAAATAGTGAAAAAATTGGTCTGGCAATGTTAGACGAGCTGAAGCCGATGGCTTCACTTTATAGTAAAGAGGATATGAACGAAGTGGAATCATTAATAGCAAGAAAAAAGCAACGTTAAGCTTTTCTCCTCAGTGGACAAAACAACCTTTGTGTGCAGTATTATCAGATGTAGTATTACCAAGGGATACTGACGGTATAAGTACCAAGCGATTTTGTCGTAATCACATTAGCAGGACTCGGCGTATTTATGCAAACTCGTCTCAAATTTAGGGCGAGGTTGATTAATCGGGTTTTGCTCACTTAAATTATCCGGTGGCCTTTTTCGTCCAAAATTTTTTCTCCATCCTCTTTAAAATAAGGACTAGAAGGCCAGTTATCAAGTAGATCCAGAACAGCTTCACTTGGTCTGCATAACTTAACGCCTTTTGGCGAGCAGACGATAGGTCGATTGACTAACACCGGATGTTCAAGCATAGCGGCGATAAGTGCTTCATCAGTAACATTCTCGTCAAGCAAGCCCAGTTCTTGCGCTGGAGATTTCGTCGTTCTCAGTGCTTCACGAGGAGTCATATTCGCCGCCGCAAAAAGCCCCAAAAGCTGGTTTCGCGTCCAACCCTCTTTGACATACTCTACAATGACAGGTGCATAGCCTGCGTCTTGGATAATTTTGAGTACATTTCTTGATGTACCGCATTCGGGATTGTGGTGAATAACAATCATGCCATTTCCTTTAAATTCGCTTCTTTAATTCACAATAGTTTTTCGACAATCACTACATCGAGCCATTTGCCATTGAGCTGCCCATGACGCTCATATACTCCTACTTGCCTGAACCCCAGCTTTTTACACAGCGCTAAACTGGCGTGATTAAATGTGAATATGCGCGACAAAACTTTATTAAATCCGATATCTTTGGCACTTAATAGCAATGCAGCTAACAGCTTAGCACCCACTCCATTGCCCCTTGCGCTTTCAGAAATGTAGATAGAAAACTCAGCGATGGATCGGTAGCATTCGCGAGGTCGGTATTCTGTCAGTCTAGCAAAGCCTATTGCCTGATCTTCTGCTTCGGCGACGAGTACCGGATATTTATTTGGCATTGATAACCATTTCATAACGGTATCTTCTCGTCGTAGCTCAGTTTCAAATGTTGCAAGTCCCGACTTGATACCAGAATTGTAGATAAAACACAGCTCCGTTACATCGCCAAGCGTTGCTGCGCGGATGATCGTATTCACAGTATTAACGTCTCACTTTTTACATGATGCGCAGCCAATCAACAGTATTGTGCCGAAGTGGCTACGCCATGCAGTTTTACTCTATGCAAACCAATGACGTGTGCGGTTGGCAAACCATACCAGAGACAGCATCACTGGTACTTCAACCAATACACCCACGACAGTCGCCAATGCTGCGCCTGAATGTAGCCCAAATAACGAAATTGCCACTGCAACGGCTAACTCAAAAAAGTTTGATGTACCAATCATGCAGGCGGGAGCAGCGACGTTATGCGGCAGTTTCATTTGCTTTGCCATGAAGTAAGCGATAGCAAAAATGCCATAAGTCTGAATCAGCAAGGGTATGGCAATTAGCACAATCGCCTGAGGTTTCGCCAGTATGGTCTCTGACTGAAAGCCAAACAGTAAAACAACGGTTGCTAGTAAACCAATAATTGACCAAGGTTTCATCGTTGCTAAAAACTGATTGAGCCGTGAATGGTCATCTGCCTTATCCAGCTTTTTACGGGTTATTGCACCTGCAACAAGGGGAATAAGCACATACAATACTACTGACAGGAACAATGTATCCCAAGGTACGGTTATGTCAGTTACACCTAGCAGCATTCCGGCAATCGGCGCAAAGGCAAAGATCATGATAATGTCGTTAATGGATACTTGTACCAGTGTGTAGTTCGCATCACCCTTGGTGAGCTGACTCCAGACAAATACCATAGCGGTACATGGCGCAACACCGAGTAAAATCATGCCTGCTATGTATTCAGTTGCCGTTTGTGGGTCTACCCAGTCAGCAAACAATCCTTTAAAGAACAGCCAGCCAAGAAATGCCATTGTGAATGGCTTAATTAACCAGTTAATCACCAGTGTAAGGGCAAGACCTTTTGGCTTTTTGCCGACATCTTTCAGTGAAGAAAAGTCAATCTGTACCATCATGGGATAAATCATTAACCAGATAAGTACCGCAATGACTAAATTAACGTGCGCATACTCAATACTAGCGATAACAGCAAATGCATCAGGTGCGACGCTGCCCAAAAAGATACCGACCACGATGGCAATACCCACCCATACCGACAAATAGCGTTCAAATAAACCCATAAATCCTCCTTAAATTGAACGCTGATTCACGCGCTGGCTTAACTGCTCAGCCGACTCAACACGTTCAGAATACCTGTCTACGAAATAGTCTTTATTGTTCCTGAGTAATAAAGTGAACTTCATCAGCTCTTCCATCACATCAACAATGCGATTGTAATAAGAAGAAGCTTTCATTCTGTCGTTCTCGTCAAACTCAAGAAACGCTTTTGCCACACTAGACTGATTTGGGATAGTAACCATGCGCATCCAGCGACCAAGAACACGCAACTGATTTACAACATTAAACGACTGTGAACCGCCGCAAACTTGCATTACAGCGAGAGTTTTCCCTTGCGTAGGGCGCACGGCACCAATACTCAGCGGCACCCAGTCAATCTGACTTTTGAAAATACTGGTCATCGAGCCATGACGCTCAGGTGAGCACCATACTTGCCCCTCTGACCACATCATGAGGTCTCTGAGTTCTTTCACCTTGGGATGATTTTCATCTTCTGTGTCAGTTTGTGGTAGCCCTTGGGGATTAAAGATTTTTACCTCTGCGCCCATTCGCGTTAGTAGGCGAGCGCATTCTTCAATTACAAGGCGACTGAATGAGCGTTTACGTAGTGATCCGTAAAGCAGAAGAATTCGCGGTGCATGGTCTACCTGTGTACTCTGGCACTTCTCAAACGTTGGAATATCGAACTGTGTTTCATCAATATTCGGAAGGGTGATGTCCTGAGTCATTACCTACTGCGCCCCTAGTTTTGCTAGTTCGGATTTAAGCTCTGCTGGAGTAAGGTTTTTCTCAGCTATTGGAATTAATTTGTTAACCCGCTCAGTAATCTCGGCAATACACGCACGGAAGCCCTCGGCTTTTTCTTCCTCACTCCCTTCAATTTTAGAAGGATCAGCCAATCCCCAATGAACTTTGACAGAATTGCCAAACCATACAGGACAGGCTTCTCCGGCAGCAGAGTCACAAACAGTCACAACCACGTCAGGTTTGAAATCCTCAAACTCGTCCCATGATTGACTTTGCAGGCCGTCAACAGAAATGTTGGCCTCTTTCAGGTAATGGATAGAGAGTGGATGAACCACGCCTGAGGGCTGGCTTCCCGCACTTTTTGCAATAATACGGTCACCAGCCACATGATTAGTGATAGCTTCAGATAAGATACTTCTACAACGGTTATGCGTGCAGATATAAAGAATTTTCATGTAAGTTCCTTGTAATTAGCAGGATGAAACTTGTTGTTTTGAGGCATTCAGTTTCGACAGAGCGTCTAAAAAATAGTCGTTATTGTTGTCAGCAGTTTGGCTGATAACCGCTTTGGCCCAATCAGGTAGCTGCTTATGAAGTTGGTAATACACCCATTTGCCGCGACGCTCGTCCTGTAAAATATTGCATTTGCGTAACTCAGCTAAATGACGTGAAACTTTTGGCTGGTCAAGATCAAGCGCAGCCATCAGATCGCACACGCAAGCTTCTTCGAGTTGATTGATAATCAGAACAGATTTCAATCTGGTGTCATCAGACATACATTTGAAAAATTGTAGTGGACTCATATTTCACATACCTCAAAACATATATGTGAAATATAGTATATGTGAATTTTCATATGTCAATGCTGCAATAGCGTTATGTTGTGCTTATCGATTGTGAACGTGTAATCCGCAAGGCTACGGTGTTCATCTTCTGTCTAAGCCATATGCCGCGTACTCCATTGGAACTAATGTCAAACCCAAACTCAGCGTTTATTTGTCTAGCCACTTTTTGTTGGCCGAGGTGGGGATTAGCGAGTGAGAAATTCACTACCGTATGTTCAATACTGGTATCGACACAATTCTTGTGCCTTAACTCAGTCGTTTCTTGACGTTTTAGCGACTCGATCCCACCTTGCTTTATCAGTTTACGATGGCGGTAAATAGTATCGCGGGAGACGCCGCTAAGGCGGGACGCTTCTGCCACATTTCCAAGCCTGTCAGCCAGTGCCAATACTTCAAGCTTCTTCTGGATCTCATGGTCTTCCGAGGACACTTTTTCAGGCTCAGTGACTGCTGTTACCTGTAGCTTCCGTCCGGCGAAGAAAGCGTCGAATCGCTTATTTTTTCCAGTACGGATTTCAATTTTTTGATTTGCGATTGAGTGCTTAAGCGGTGAATCGATGAAGTAGAGTTTTCCCCTGTAACTAAACGTGTGGTCGTTACGGATTTTCCGGTAGACTTTGGTGATGCAGATATCATAAAGATTGGTGTAGCGTGTTACAGGCGTATACTCAGTGTCTGATGTTCTTGATTTCACGACCAAGTTTTTACGCCAGAACTGGGGAATGAAGACGTGTTGGAGGTAGCTATTCGCGCCAGCCATGTCAGTAATCTTGTTGAGTCGTAGCTCCGGTATCAACCTGTCTTGCAAGGTATCGAAGGCACGTTCAATCCTACCTTTGCCCTGAGGAGAGCTGGCGAAGATGATTTCAATCCCCAACTCCTCACATGCCCGTTGCATCTGAGAGAAGTTGCAGCGTTTGGGGCCACCGAAGATACCCGCTCGGTCAACATACAGGGTTTTAAATAAACCGAATTTCTCTACGACTGAGCGCATTACTTTCATACACCCTTCAGTCGTTTCTGACGGAAAGAATTCAGCGTGGATATCGCTGTTTGCATCGTCAATCATCGCGATTAAACACGACTTGTTATCACCGAACCAACGATGTGTGCTGCCATCCATTTGCAGCATTAATCCGGGCGCATCCATCCGTTCCCTGCGTTTGTGAACACGGCTGCGTCTACGTTTGGCTCGTTTAACATGATGGATATCATGTGCCCATTTACGCAGTGTCTCGCGCTTAACAACAATGTGTTCGTGAGTCTCAAGCATCTCGGCGAGGTGCAACAAGTTCAGGTCATAGTATTTCTCGCGGATTAGCGACTGAACTTGCTGCTTAAGGCTGTCAGGCGTTTTATTAACTGGCTCGCTGCCTGTGTTTCCATGAACAACGAACTGTAACCCTTGGCTTCGGTAACGCTGCAAATACCGTTCAACAGTACGTCTGGATTTATTGAGGAGCTTAGTGGCATTGGCTATCGTAATTTTACGCTCAGCCACTTTCGCGATGACATCAACTGTCAATTGAGCTTTGGAATTCAACACAATCATCCTTAGCGTTCCTCAAATGCACAAACAAAACATTCAAAGAACACGGTTAAAGATAACCGTCAATTTCCCTTGGTAATTAGCGACTACGACAGAATCGCTTGGTAATTAAAGTACGACAAAATCGCTTGGTGTTAACATGTGATCAGATGTAGTAGCTCATATCTAATCTGACACTTCTGTTCGATAATTTCGACCTAATCTGACATGCAGCAAAAGACAAATTGCAGACCTTCAGAAGGTTGATATCGGACTTACTATTTGTGCCATTAGCAGACGTTAAGATTTATTGCAGCAACTACTTCCTTCTTGAATAGGTGGGCACTTAACAGTCCCAAAAGAGCAATAAACGCAACAATCACCTATTAAAGGCTTGAGTAGCGCTTTGCATCCCTCACATTCGTAATACCACTGGCAAGCGTTTGTTGGCATGGTCTCGACCTTACTAAAGCCGCACTCGGGACAAGTAATCTTAGATTCCAATTCTATACCTCGCATACGGGTTCCTTAACTGGCTTAACGACATCCAATACTGACATAAATACCATCCATGTGATCCCAAAGTAAAATAAGTAAGTGCTCCAGTCGTATTGCCACAGTGGATAAAGAGTCAGCAATACTGCAATTGGGCCAATTACACTTAATATGCCCCTTACCACATGCTTATGTTGATACCAGTTGTACGAGTTGACCAATAAAGCGAGCGCAGCAAACAATGGTAATAAAGTATTAACCGCTATTCCTTCAAAATGTGATAGAAAACCAAGCCCTAAAGCTGATGCTAGTGAACCAAGTGCGGGGAAACATGCTGTGCAGCTAAGTGCGGCTAGCCAAACGCCACCAGAGCCTACTTTATCTAGAATTTTATTCATCATAATTACCTCTACTTTTGAGGTAGTCTAAACTCCGTACATAGGTACGGAGTCAATAGTTAATTGAGCGAATTGATTATTGGGCAGGAATTAGGGTCATGGTTGGCTTTACAAGAATTTGTCATATCTTGAATCACATGTTCTAGCCGCTGCAAAATAGCAATTTTCTCTCGAATCAACTTAAGTTTTTGTAATCCCATCGATTCGACATCAGCGCAGTTTCCACTCATCGTCATGAGCGAAGCGACTTCATCAAGTGTAAAGCCCAAGGCTTTAGCTTTTAATATGAATTTAAGTTGACTCACATGGGTGTCGTCATACATGCGATAACCACTATCAGGTTTTAGTGGCTGTACGATAAGTCCTTTACGTTCATAAAATCGGATTGTTTCTACGCTAATGTCTAGTTCTTTAGCCAGCGTTCCAATGGTTTTCATAAGCGGATTCTCTAAAACAATTAGCATTATTCTATCATTATTAGACAAGTGCTGAACTTCCGTTAATCGCACACTAAACCAATTGATTTATCATACTGCAAGTGTCTGCAATACGTACACAAGAGACTGTCAGGCTTGATTCAGCTCGATCAATGAAAGTGTCAGATTGAGTTGTGACTAATCCATATCAGATGAATCGCCACTGCTAACCTAGACACTTCCTAGCCGTAGGAAATGACGTTTTCCATACACTAGTATTCTCTCGAAGCATGATTATATAGAGCGGTTCGAAAGGTTATCGTTTCCCTTAGCGGGTTATTTTGATGATTCCGCTACACTGCCAGCAAGGGCTATATCTCAGCCGATAAGTATTTTGTCACATTTGTCTACCTGCAATACAATGTCTCCTGAAATGATCGAGAGGTTCGAGTGCTCATCAGAACGCATGTTTTATTCAATTGAGTCTGAGTATTTTATACAGACGGTATTATCCAGTCATAAATTAACAGGTAGTCACCTAAACATTTTCTAAATATTCGAATTATCACTGAAAAGCAGAACGCATAAACCTGAATCGAACGCTTCACGCTTGATTTAATTATTCTTTTAAAAGCAATGACTTAAATTCAGTCTCGCAGTTGGCGCCGATCTCAAATTTAATGTCGTTGTACAGATCATAGTATCGTGTCTTCATATTTTTTTCATTTAGACGTCTAGACGTAAAGATGTTGATTTGTTCTGTGGTAATTGGCAAGATAGGCGTCTGGCCTTGTTTTGTTTAAATTGCATCAGGAATCGTTATGCCAATCAGAATCCCCGGTGATTTACCTGCTCTAACTGTGCTAAGCGAAGAGAATATCTTTGTGATGGATGACGAGCGGGCGGTTAATCAGGATATTCGTCCGCTGGAAGTGGGAATATTGAATCTGATGCCGAATAAAATCGAGACAGAAGTACAGATTTTGCGGCTGTTATCCAATACGCCGCTACAAATCAATATTGACCTGATCCGTATCGATAATCAGGCACCCAAAAATACCCCTAAAGCCCATATGGATAATTTTTATCATCAGTTCGAGCAGGTGGTAAACAAAAAGTATGACGGGCTGATTGTGACTGGTGCACCGCTGGCGCTACTGGATTATCAGGATGTGAAATACTGGGACAAAATGCAGGTGGTGATGGACTGGGCCCGGCGTCACGTGCAGTCGACTATGTTTCTGTGTTGGGCGGCCCATGCGGCGCTGTATCACTATTTCGGGTTGAACCGTAAGCTGAACGAACAAAAGCTCTGCGGTGTGTTTCCTCATCAGGTTAATTTTGAACATGACGAACTGATGCGCGGTTTTGATCCGGTTTTTTATGCGCCGCATTCCCGTTACGGTGAGATCAGCATGGCGGATTACCAGTCAGTTCCCGAGCTGAATATTTTGGCCAGTTCTGAACGTACCGGTGCGCATATTGTGGCTTCAAAAGACAAGCGTCTGGTGTTTGTTACCGGCCATCCGGAATACGACCCGGACACACTGGATCAGGAATATCAGCGTGATCAGCGTGAAGGGCTGAACCCCAGCTTGCCCGAAAGCTATTATCTGAATGACGATCCGGCACAGCCACCCATGGTGACCTGGCGTTCGCACGGTACACTGTTATATACCAACTGGTTAAACTACTATGTCTATCAGACCACACCATACGATTTGTCTGATATTAAATAATCCCGATTTCACAGAGGTTTATCTTGCAACAAACTGAACATTTACTTAAACAAGCGCTGGCTGATCGTATCCTGATCCTTGATGGGGCAATGGGCACCATGATTCAGCGCCATAAGCTGGAAGAAGCCGATTATCGCGGTGAACGCTATGCGGACTGGCATACCGATATTAAAGGTAACAATGACTTGTTGGTGCTTACCCAGCCGGAGATTATTTTTGATATCCACTGCCAGTATCTGGAAGCGGGTGCGGACATTATCGAGACTAATACGTTTAACGCGACGACCATCTCGATGGCCGACTATGAAATGCAAGCCTTGTCTAAAGAGATTAATCTGGAAGCGGCCAAGTTGGCGCGCAAGGCGGCAGACCAGTACAGCACGGCGGATAAACCCCGTTTTGTCGCCGGAGTATTGGGCCCAACCAGCAAGACCGCCTCGATTTCACCGGATGTAAACGACCCTGGCTACCGTAATATTTACTTTGATCAGCTGGTTGAAGCCTATATGGAATCCACTCATGCCCTGATCGAAGGCGGTTCGGATATTATTCTGATTGAGACCATTTTTGATACGCTCAACGCCAAGGCGGCGGCATTTGCGGTTGAACAGGTGTTTGAACAGCTGGGCGCACAATTGCCGGTAATGATTTCCGGCACCATTACTGACGCCTCGGGACGCACTTTATCAGGACAAACCGCCGAAGCGTTTTATTATTCATTACGTCATATCAACCCCATTTCATTTGGTCTTAATTGTGCATTGGGGCCGGACCTGTTACGCCAATATGTGCAGGAATTGTCGGACGTAGCAGAGTGTTTCATTTCTGCGCATCCTAACGCTGGCTTACCCAACGAATTTGGTGAGTACGATATGGAAGGTGATGAAATGGCGATGCATATTAAAGAATGGGCCGAATCCGGATTATTGAATATTGTGGGTGGTTGTTGTGGTACCTCACCTGAGCATATTCAGGCTATAGCTGATGCTGTTGCAGGTGTTGCTCCACGTCAAATTCCCGAGCGCGAAATCAGAATGCGTTTATCCGGCCTTGAACCGTTCGTCGCGTAGGAAGTGTAATGATGCAGCAAACAGCCAGTTTTATTAATGTCGGTGAACGTACTAATGTAACCGGCTCTGCCATGTTTAAACGCCTGATTATGGAAGGCGACTTTGATACCGCGTTGGACGTCGCCCGTCAGCAAGTCGAAAACGGTGCACAGATCATCGATATCAACATGGACGAGGCCATGTTGGACTCCGAAGCCGCAATGCAACGCTTTTTGCATTTAATTGCTTCGGAACCGGATATTTCTCGAGTCCCCATTATGCTCGACAGCTCTAAATGGAGTGTGATTGAAGCCGGGCTCAAATGCGTACAAGGCAAGGCGATTGTTAATTCCATCAGTTTAAAAGAAGGCGAAGAGGCTTTTCTGCATCATGCCAAACTGGTCAAGCGTTATGGTGCGGCGGCGGTGGTAATGGCCTTTGATGAAACCGGTCAGGCCGATACCGAAGATCGCAAATATGAAATCTGCGAACGCAGCTATAAACTGCTGACCGAAAAAATCCAGTTCCCACCAGAAGATATCATCTTTGATCCGAATATTTTTGCCGTAGCCACCGGGATTGAAGAGCACAACAATTATGCGGTGGACTTTATCAATGCCACCCGCCGTATCAAGCAGAATCTGCCGCATTGCCATATATCTGGCGGACTATCCAATGTGTCGTTTTCGTTTCGTGGCAATAACCCGGTGCGCGAGGCGATGCATTCTGTGTTTTTGTATCATGCCATCAAAGCCGGTATGGATATGGGGATTGTGAATGCGGGTCAATTGGCGGTGTATACCGATATCCCTGAAGAGCTGAAAGAAGCGGTTGAAGATGTCATTCTCAATCGTCGTGATGATGCTACCGACCGTCTGTTGGATATGGCACCCAGATATAAAGGCGATGGTAAAGAAGTCGCCAAGGCGACGCTGGAATGGCGCCAATGGCCGGTAAACAAGCGTCTCGAACATGCGTTAGTTAAAGGGATTACCGATTTCATTGAAGAAGATACCGAAGCCGCGCGACTGCAAGCCGACAAACCACTGCATGTGATTGAAGGGCCATTGATGGATGGCATGAATGTCGTCGGGGATCTATTTGGCGAAGGAAAAATGTTTTTACCCCAGGTGGTTAAATCCGCCCGGGTAATGAAACGGGCAGTCGCCTACCTTGAGCCTTTTATTGAGCTGGAAAAAGATGCCGGCAGTAGCAACGGTAAAATTTTGCTCGCCACGGTTAAGGGTGATGTGCATGACATTGGTAAAAATATTGTCGGTGTGGTGCTGCAGTGTAATAACTTCGAAATTATCGATTTAGGGGTAATGGTATCCTGCGAGAAAATTCTGCAAACTGCCCGCGATGAAAAAGTCGATATGATCGGTTTGTCCGGTTTGATTACCCCGTCGCTGGACGAAATGGTGCATGTGGCCAAAGAAATGCAGCGTCAGAATTTTGATTTGCCTCTGCTGATTGGCGGCGCCACTACGTCCAAGGCGCATACCGCGGTGAAAATTGAACAAAATTATCAGCATCCGGTGGCTTACGTGCCCAATGCATCAAGAGCGGTAGGGGTTTGTCAGCGTTTAATTACCGCCGAGAATCGTGCCACTTACGCGGCAGAGCTAAGTAAAGAATACGATAAAGTACGTGAACAACATGCGCGCAAACAGCCACGGAGTAAACCGGTAGGCTTGATGCAGGCTCGCGCCAATAAATTCCCGCTCGATTTCAGTGACTATCAACCCGTCACACCTAAACAGCTAGGCGTACAGCCTGTTGAAGTCAGCCTGGATACATTGCGCGACTATATAGACTGGACACCGTTTTTCCTTACCTGGTCCCTGGCAGGAAAATATCCTCGCATTTTAGATGATGAAGTGGTGGGCGAGGAAGCGAAAAAGCTATTTGCTGATGCGAACGCGCTGATGGATCAGGTGATTGAATCCGGTGAATTAAAAGCCAAAGGGGTGATGGGCTTATTCCCGGCCAATGCGGTGGGTGACGATATAGAAGTCTATACAGATGAAAGTCGTAATGTGATCAGGTTGGTTAGCCATCACTTACGTCAGCAAACCGAAAAACCGAAAGGGGCCAATTATTGTTTAAGCGACTTTGTGGCCGAAAAATCTTCCGGCGTACAGGATTATATTGGTGCCTTTGCGGTAACGGCAGGCATTGGTGAAGATGAACTGGCTGAACGTTATAAAGCCCAGATGGATGATTATAATGCCATTATGGTCAAGGCCATTGCTGATCGACTGGCCGAAGCTTTTGCCGAATATTTGCACCTTAAAGTACGTAAGGAAATCTGGGCATATGCTCCTGATGAGCAACTGGCCAACGAAGATTTGATTCGCGAAAAATATCAGGGTATTCGCCCGGCTCCCGGTTATGCGGCGTGTCCTGAGCATACTGAGAAACAGGCGATATGGGATTTGCTTGATGCCGAAAAACATACCGGTATGAAGCTGACATCCAGCTATGCCATGTGGCCGGGAGCGGCGGTCTCTGGCTGGTATTTTGCGCATCCGGATTGCCGTTATTTTGCGGTGGCGCAAATTCAGCAAGACCAACTGGAAGATTATGCTCAACGTAAGGGTTGGGACCTGGAAACAGCAGAACGCTGGTTAGCACCTAATCTGACTATGTAAACAAACCGTTTATGTCAATCTTTGACATAAACGGAGGACTATCTAATAATTTAGTCAAAATATGGTGGCGATAGTGGAGTTGCCTGAGATGAATTTGAATATTACCCCCGAGCTGGAGCAATTTATACGAGAGAGAACTGCTTCTGGTGATTACAATAATGCTAGTGAAGTGGTGCGTGAAGCGTTACGTTTATTAAAACGTCAGGAAGCGCATTATGCCTTGAGTATGGAGAATTTACGTGGTGCTTGTGCTGTGGGGGATAACGCTATTGCCAATGGTGATTTTGTTGAGTTGAACTCAGCAACAGAACTGAATGCCTTTTTTGCCAAGCTTTAGAGCGCTTCGGTTATCAGTACCTGCCGGACAGGATCTACAAAAGATTGCTGACCATACTCTCCAACAATGGGGATCAATTCAACAACAAAATTACCTGAATGCGCTACAACAGGCATTATGGTTGTTATGTTCAGAACCGAAACTCGGTATTGCCAGAAACGATATATTACAGGGTATTTATCTATACCCTGTTGGACGACACCGTATTGTGTATCGAATAACACCCCGACACTTGGTTGTTCTGCGAGTATTGCATCAAAGTATGTTAGTGGAAAAACATATCAAATGACCATTAAACTGTTTGATAAACAACTGTTTACACAGCTTGCCCAAGCGGCGCTGGATAGTCCGCGCTTGCGCAGTAATCATAACGTGCATGACAACCTGGACGAACCGGTGCAAAGGCTGTTTATCACCTTGCAGCCAGATTCTTATGTGCGCCCGCATCGCCATAGTCATAAAGACAAGTGGGAATTTTTCTTTATGGTCAGTGGTGAATTGTCGTTTCTTATTTTCGATCAACAGGGTGAGCTACAACAGCGCCATCAGTTAAGCGCCGATGGCGAGTTACGCGGGCTGGAAATCCCCTATAATACTTGGCATGCTGTTGTGGCTGGCGACAAACCCGCCACATTTTTTGAGGTCAAACAAGGCCCTTACCAGCCAATGGATGACAAAGATTTTGCCCATTGGTCTCCGGCAGAGAATGATATTGGCGTTAACCAGTTTGTTTTACAGCTTAAAAAATTAACCCCAGGGGAGCGCATTAATATTGAATAACCGCCCTTTCAGTCAGGCCTGTGAAAATAACAAGCAGCCAATTTTGGACAAGCTTAAGCAGCATTTCGACAATGTTAGCCAAGTGCTGGAAATTGGCTCAGGCACCGGGCAACATGCGGTATTCTTTGCTCGTCATTTAGCTCATTTACACTGGCATACCAGCGATATGCCGGAGAATCATGCGGGAATTAACCAGTGGCTGGAAGCCTTTCCTGCTGATAATTTGCATCCGCCGCTTAACTTTACCCTGGGTGTCGATAGTTGGCCCTGCCCGCAAGCCGATGCGGTTTTCACCGCTAACACCACCCACATTATGCAACCGGATGAAGCACGGCTGATGCTGCAAATGATCGCTGAAAACCTGCCTGAATCGGGATTATTTTGCCAATATGGCCCGTTTAATCTTGATGGCGACTACACCAGCGACAGTAACCGTCAATTTGATCGCTATCTGCAATCACAGGGCTGTGGCGGGCTTTGGGATATTGCTGATTTACAGGCTGTGACAGACCAAATTAACCTGATTGAACGCTATCAACTCCCTGCTAACAATATGCTGTTAGTCTGGCAAAAGCAGACGCATTGATGGATTGGCAACAATGGTTCGACGGCTTTGCAGGCGCGTCACCCGTTGAATGGATAGCCACTTTGTGTGGTTTTGTCTGTGTTTATCTATTGATTCAGCGCAATATCTGGAGCTTCGCTTTTGGCTTTGTGCAAGTCAGTTTATATGCCTGGATTTTTTTCGGGGTCAAGCTGTATTCGGACATGTTATTGCACCTGTTTTATATGGGATTTCAGATCTATGGGTGGCGGGTTTGGTCAAAATCAGCCGACGATCACGGCAATATCACTCCAGATCGAGGCACGTTTAAACAATATATGCTGTGGGTACTGGTCGCTCTGGTTGCGAGCGCGGCGTTGGGCAATGTGATGGCAAACGCAACGGATGCCAGTTTTCCCTATGCTGATGCTTTTACCACTTGTGCCAGTCTGGTGGCGCAATGGTTGTTGTCACACAGGAAGTTATTTAACTGGTTGTTCTGGATAGTGGTTGATGTGGTGGCGATTACAATTTACTGGCAAAAGGGATTGTATCCAACGTCCGCTTTATATCTATGCTTTCTGGTTATGTCGTCTGTGGGTCAGTGGCGTTGGTGGCTAAGTTATTTTCATGGCGCCGCGTCAGTTGATGTCGACACTAAACAAACCGGGTTTAATCAATAGCCTTGATTAAACCCGGTTGGAACTTATGCCTGTTCATCCTGAAAAATGTCTTCTATCGCCATGTTAAATAGGCGTGACGCTTTGAAGGCCAAAGGCAAACTGGGATCAAACTTGCCTTTTTCGATGGCATTGATTGTTTGACGCGATACTTCCAGCGCGTTGGCCAAATCAGCCTGGGTCCAGTCACGCTCGGCGCGTAATACCTTTAATCGGTTTTTCATTGATATTTTCTCATGCCGATAAAGATACTGGCCAGATAGGTCAATCCTATTGCGATCACCAGAAAGCCTATTTCTGCATCACCGCTGATCACATTGTTGATATCCAGATTGGAATAAACCAGTCCTCCGACAACCGCCATTCCCAGCGAAATCCCCATTGCTTCCAGTTGGATTTTCTGTTGCATTTCATCCAGGCTGCGCAAGTGATTCTTGTTAGCGATAATCATACCTATCCCGAAAAAAGCATTGACTGCGATAGCGACGATGGTAAGCGTCTCGTTGCCCGCCCAGACATACTTGGGGGCAAACGTCGCGACCGCCATGGATAACACCCAGGCGGCGGTCCAGTACGCCAGCTTAACCGAATTAGCTTTGATCTTGTGCTGCCATTCATCTGTTTTTATTGCGTTCATAAGTATATTTCCTTTGTCTTTAAGTAAAGTAAGCTTGACTAAATATAAACTCAAAAATCTCAAAGTCAAGCATGCTTTACAAAAAGTTCTATTTTGTTTACTTGGTAGTCTCGGCAAAAAATGAATTGATCAATCAGTTGGTGCGGTTTTATAGGGCAGCAGGCTTTGAGCCTGCTGTTTGTAAAGGGCTAATTGACTGGATTCTTGAACAACAAAATGTGCCACGGCATCGTGAAAGGCGGGCTCGGTTAATTTATGTGCTGAATAGCACCAGACCGGTTCAAAGCCACGCAGAATTTTGTGCTCACCCTGCGTGCCGGGGTTAAACAACTCTAGCCGGTTTGCTATGCAATATTCGATACCCTGATAAAAGCAGCATTCAAAATGCAACGCATCGATTTCCTGCAGGCACCCCCAATAGCGCCCGTATAGTGTTGATTGATCATGTAAAAACAGGGCGGCGGCGACGGGCTTGGTATGTTGACGGGCTAACACCAACATCAGCTTGTCCGGCATGGACTGGCGCAGTTGCTGGAAAAAGCCTTCGCTCAGATAACCCGCATGGCCACTGCGTTTAAGGTAGGTAGATTGGTAGCATTGATAGAAGTAATGCATTTCCTGTTCTGAAATGCTTTGCCCGTCAATTCGAGTCACTTCAACCTGCGCATCCACAACACGTTTACGTTCCCGTTTAATACTCTTGCGCTTGCGTGACGTACAGAGCGCCAAAAAGTCGTCAAAGCTTTGGTAATCATGGTTAAACCAGTGGAATTGTACCGATTTTCTTAGCACATAGCCGGCTTGTTGCAGGGACTGAAGTTGTGACTCAGCAACAAACAGCCAGTGCATGGAAGACAACCCATGCTGTTGCAAATAGCCATCGATTGCATCGAATATTTGTTGCGTTTGTTCACCGGAAAGTGGTTTGCTGCTGATTAAGCGCTGGCCGGGAACAGGCGTAAACGGGATCGCCGCCAGCAGTTTTGGATAATAGTTAAGCTTGTGGCGTTGATAAGCCTCGGCCCAGGCGAAATCAAATACATACTCGCCATAGCTATGGGTTTTAATATAGCAGGGGGCAAACGCCAGCAACCGGCCATTTTCATAAGCGGTCAAATAGCGGGGAAGCCAGCCACTGTCTGCACCAACACAATATTGCTGCTCTAATGCCAGGAAAAAACCATGATCCAGAAAAGGGCTCTGGTTGTGTTCTAGCTGGTTAAATTCACTGACAGTAATAGTGTCGATATGATGGATAAAGCGAATATCCAGCGTTGGTTTGTCTTTTTTAGTGAGTTCTGCCGACGTCATAAAAGATAGATTCACAACTAGCCTGTCAAAGTCTGACCTATTACACTGAGCCTATCAGTTTCAAACCAAATTGTTTAGTTTAATGACCGAGGATAAACAGACCCAGACCATTCGGGATACATTGGTTCGATTGCTTTCACGTCGGGAGCACAGCATCAAGGAATTGTATTTTAAGTTGCAATTGAGGGGATTTACCGCTTCACAAGTGGCGCCGCAATTAAACCGTCTGACCGAACTGGATTTACAAAGTGATCGCCGCTTTGCCGAAAGCTTTGTGCGTCAGAGGATTGCCAAGGGGCAGGGGGAACAGCGTATTCGTAATGAGTTGCGTGAGCGGGATGTCAGTGATGAATATATTCGTCTGGCATTGCTCGAAGCGGATACCGACTGGTTTGAGCTGGCTAAGTCGGTCCATGACAGGAAGTTTGGTCAGGCAGATAACATATTGAAACAAAAGCAAAAACAGCAGCATCAGCGTTATTTGCAATATCGCGGTTTCACTGCTGAACAGATTCGCTATGCTTGCCCTTGTCAGTATCAGGCGCAGCGGTTCGGAAAAAGTATCTAAGTTGGATATGCTTGTGCAGTGTTGTCTCTATCTTGGAATTAAGTATAAATATCGACACTCAGGTGGCATTTAAAGCACATTTTTCTGGTGCAAAAGTCGTTATGCTGTGGTGATTACACTGAAAATATAGGATAAATGTTTTGAAAACACAGCAAGGGCAGCTTATGGATAGGGCAAAAAACGGATTGTTGTCTTCAATTCTGCTGCTGTTTAGCTCTGTGGCATCTGCCGCAGACGGGATAATTCAGCAACAAAGTGACCAGGTCATTTATATTGGTCTGGGCATTATTGCGACAATTATTTTCGTCTTATTGCTGTGGTTACTGATCGTCAAATCAAAACTGAAAAAATCTGCGCAGATCCAGCTGCAACAATCTTCTGTTTTGCAAGACAAACAAACCCAGTTAGATAATGCCGAACAGGTTATTTTACATCTTAACGCTGACAAACAGATTATTTACGCCAATCAGGCGGTCGCACTGGCATTAAAAGTTGATCCTAAGCAACTGTTAACCCGGCCATTTACCGATGTGGTCACTATTTCGCAGTCCAGTAAACTGAGCAAGGCATTAGCTGACGGGATTGCCGCCAACGAACAAGTGGCACTGCCAGAACTGGATAAACATCTGGTAGTAGGGATCAAGCCTGCCAAAGATAATCACTCCGATTTAGCTTTTGTGGTTTCCATTCAGGATGTAACCCGTATACAAAAGGCTAATGACCAGCTCGAAAACGAGTTGGCATTCGAACTTAAATTGGCTGATATGGCGCAATTAGGGCATATCAATATTGATTTTCAGGATGGCAGCGTTAGCGTAGATCAGGCTTTTGCGCGTTTGTTGCAACGCCAGGTTAGTGATATTGACGGTTCTCTGGAACATGTACAAAAGCTGATATGCAGTGACGACTGGAGCGCCTGGAAACAGTCGATTGAACAAGGTAAACAGGGGCAGCCGTTTGAACTTAAATGCCGCTTTCTGACGCCTGAGGGGATGGCATACAGCCAGTTGTTTGGTCTGGTTAAACACAAAAATGAACAAGACGAAACAATACAAATCCAGATACTGGTACAAGATTTAAATAAACAGGCCGCTATGGAACAACAGAGCGCGGCGGAACAATTAAAAATAACCGGCTTACTCGCCGCCAATCCGCATCCAATGTATTTTATGGACGAGCAGGGCAAGCTGGCCAACTGCAATGCTGCCTTTGAAAAGCTGTTCTCCACTATGTTGGAACGCATTGTCGGGCAATCCATTAACGATTTGAACTTTTTACCCGAGATCATCAAGCAGCAACATAGTGTTGATGAATTGATGCTGATGAGCATGGGCGGCGGTATGGTCAAAGAACTAGATCTAGCCATTTCCGACACGCGAACAACACCGATTCGTTTTAAATTACAGGGCTACAAAAATACCGACGGCAAAATGGCTGGGCTGATTGGTTTAATTGAAGATATCAGTGAACTGAAAACCAGCCAGGTAGAACTTGAGCAGGAGCGCCATCGTTTTCGCCAAATGCTCGATTTGGCCCCCGTTGCCATTGCGGTGATTGACCAGGACGACCATATTATTCAGGCCAATCATGCCTTGACTGAACGTCTTGGCTTGACCGCCAAAGAGCTGAAAAAAGGATCGTTCTATCAGCTTTTTAATGATCCGATTAATTCCGGTAAAGCGGCCAAACAGTTACATAAAAATGGCAAGCTGCGTGCGTTTGCGGCGGATCTAAAAGGCAGTGGTGAAGAATTACATCCCAGTGAACTGCATATTGATCTGTTCGATCCTGACACCCAACAGTATCTGTGCTGGATTTCGGATATCAGTAATCAACAGTTCCATCAGGATAAATTTGAAGGTCTGTTGCAGCACAGCAGCATGCCGATGGCGGTGTTGACCGACCAGGGATTCACTAAACTGAACCCGGCAGCTTGTGAGTTTTTCTCGGTGGAAGATGAAGACGATTTGTTTGGTTACTTCCCTTACTCACCGGAGCTGAATGCCAATCAGGAAGCGGTCGAGAAACTGCAACAAAAACTCGATAAATTGCGTCAGGACGGACAGGCGCAGAGTCTGGTCTGGCAACATCAGCGCAATGAGCAGGCGTTGCCCTGCCAGGCCACCTATGTGCCGATGTATAAAGGTCAGGAGCTGGAATCGATACTCTGTATCTGGATGGATATGCGCGCTATTAACCAGGCGGATGAACAGCGGATGGCCGCGATTAATTTGCAGCAGGCAGCCGAACGCCGGGCGGCCGAGAAGCAACAATTGCTTGAAAGTAGCCAGAATCAACTGGCCAGCAAGGTACAATCACTGACCGATACCGAGTCGAAACTGCAGGAAGTTCAGCAGGATTTGACTCAGAAGCAAACTAAACTGTCCGACCTGGAGCAGGCTCATCAGGACGTAACCGATAACCTGCAGCGTTTAAAACAGGATTATGATCAAAGTCGCGATATGCTGGCGGAAAGTCAGCAAACCAATGCTGAGCTGGAAGAGCAACTGCAACAATCGAGTAGCAAAGTTAACGCTCTAGAAAAACAGCGTAGCCAGATTGCCGATGCGCTGCAAAATAGCGAACAACAATACAAACGTGCGCAAGCAGAGTTGGCTGAAAGCGAAGCCACCAGCGATCGTTTGCAGCAGGAGCAGCAAGAGCAACAACAAAAAATCAGTGAATTTGTTGCGCAAATTGATGACTTAAAGTCCTCAATGGAACAAAAAGATCAGCAAATCAGTCAGGTCAGTAGTCAAATTAATACCCTGCAAACTCAGTTAGCCAGCTCTGGCGAAGTCGGTGAAAAATTACGCGAACAATTACTTAATCAACGTAAAGCCAGCGAGTTGGCAGAACAGCAGCGTCGGGAGCTGGAAGACACCTGCCGCCGTGCGCAAGCAGAACTGTCCGGTAAGGCCCGCCGAATTGATCATTTGCAGCATGAGATGCAAAAGTTTGAGGAAATGTCTAATCAGCAAAAAGGCGATATGGAGCAGCAGCAGAAATTGTTGCAACAGGAGTTGGAAACCAAACAACAACAATTGATGGAAACCCAGCAAATACTGGATGAAACTCAACGCCAATCCGAACAAGAAAAGCTTGAGAAAGCCGAGCAGCAACAGCGATTGGAAAAAATGCAGGAAGAGCTGGCCGAGGTGGAGCGCCGTACAGCCGAACAACAGCGCAAGATGGCTGATGCCGACAAACATTGGCAGGATCAGCAGCGAGCCTTGCAAGAAGAACTGGCCGCCAAACAGCAACAGCTGCAACAGACTGAGCAGATATTAAATGACACCAAGCAGCAAACGGAAGCCGAAAAGGCTGAAAGAGCGAAGCAACAGAAAATATTTGAAAAACTGCAAGCCGAGTTGGCGGAAGTAGAGCAGCGTACTACTGAGCAACAGCGAAAAATGGCTGAAAGCGATCAGCAATGGCAACAACGGCAGCTGGAATTAAAACATGAGCTGGAAGAAAAGCAGCAACGTTTGCAGCAAACTCAGGAACAACTGGATAAAACCCAGCAGCAGTCTGATGCCGAGAAATTGCAGCGTATGGAGCAACAGCAAAAATTTGATCAGTTACAAGTTGAGCTGGCAGATGTAGAAACTCGTGCCGTTAAGCAGCGTGAAATGATGGAAGGCAGTGATGAGCAGTGGCGTCAGCATCGGGATGAAATTGAGCAGCAGAAGAAACAGCTGCAGCAAGCCTTGCTGGAAGCCGAAAAACAGAATGCCGATATTCAGAATCAGCTACACAATAGCATGCAGGAGTTGCAGAAAGCCGAAACCCAGGTATCGGAAACCTTATCGGGTGAGCAAAAGTTGCAAGCCGAACTGGAGCAGGCTCGCAAACAGGCCGAAGAACTGAAACAGGCCTTACAACAACGGGAAGAACAGGAATCCAAGTTACAGCAACAGCTTCTTGAACAACAAAAAGTCTTGCAGGATAGTGAGCAAAATATTTCCAGTCTCGAAGGTGAGCAAAAACAGCTTACCGAGCAGCTTCAGGCAGTAAGGCAGGAATATTCCAGTACTCAGCAAAGCCTGAGCGCGCAGGATAGCAATCAGTCGCAATTGGCCGAGCAGCTTAAAAAGCTGGAGCAAGAGTTGCAGGACAGCAAGCAGCAACTGGACAGCAAAGAAAACGCCCTGCAAGACGCACAGAAAAAACTGGAAAGCAGCCAAGTCAAATTATCCGAGCAAGAACAAGCGCTGGTCGCTGCACATAAGGCAGAATTACAGGAAGCAAAACTGGCCAGTCAAAAAGATACCAGCCAAGCCGCCAAACCTGTGCCCGAGTTTGCCAAATTACCCATGCCGGATAGCCCGGATGCCTGGTTTGCACTGTTGCCATTTTTGCAAAATCACGCCAGTTCCGAGCCGTTACCTGTGGCATTAAATGCCTTGATGGATGAACTGCGACAGGCGACGGATAAAACTGATCAGGCAGTAGAAAAAGAGGATGCGGGACAGATTCTTATCAACGCGCGTAAACTGGTGAATATTGCCAACAAGATTAATTCTGAGCCCTTAACCGATCTCAGTACCCAGTTGGAAGCGGCCTGTAAGCAAGGACAGGTAGATAGTATTTCGATTTTCTGGCCGAATATGCGTAAATCATTGCAGACCACATTGCGAGTGATTTATTCGCATTTGCAGGTGTAACCCCGAATTGTTCAAACTTGTGAATATAGATTATCGCTATAAGGAGCTGGCTAATGGAACAACAACAAATTGATGCTTTGGTTAACATACTCAAATCTCGCTTTGACAACAATATAGCGCGCCACAAGGGAATTGACTGGCTTGCTGTGCAACACAAGCTTGAAGCGAGTCCTGAAAAACTGCACTCACTCAATCAGATGGAACAAACCGGCGGCGAGCCCGATGTAGTGAGCTATGACCAGGCCACAGACGAGTATCTGTTTTTTGATTGTTCGCCAGAGAGTCCTAAAGGGCGCAGAAGTCTTTGTTATGACCGACAAGCGCTGGAATCCAGAAAAGCACATAAACCGCAAAACAGCGCAGTTGCTCTGGCCACAGAGATGGGCATTGAGTTGCTGACCGAAGTTCAATATCGTCAATTGCAGCAACTCGGCCAGTTCGATTTGAAAACCTCCAGTTGGATAGCTACTCCTGACAGTATCCGCCAACGTGGTGGTGCACTGTTTTGTGATCGTCGTTATGACAGTGTCTTCCTGTACCATAATGGCGCCGAATCCTACTATGCAGCCAGAGGTTTTAGAGGTTCGCTGCGCGTGTAACTTTGTTATTCTGCGTTGTGTAAAAGTGACACAACGCCCCTCCCGACTAGTCCGTTGACCCGCTGAAATTACTTTCCATGCTGGTGTGACACAACAGTTGCAATAAACGCTAACTTATTATATTCACGAGTGTTTCTGCTACTAACTTGCTGTTACCAACACAAGCTGGTCGCACAGTTCTGTCATTCTGGCATCACTAATGCAGTTATTTTTCCAGATACACATATCTTTTTTGTGTGGTTTGCAGGTAGAGAGGCCCGTAAGCAACGGGTAGGAGGCAACATGGTCACTAATACTATTGCACCCAATGCAATTGACAGAATTCGTGAAATCGAGCATGACACAAATATATCAGCAGTAAAGCGTTCAAGACCGGCAGAATCTGCGGTGTCAGGCGATCGGTCTAGTCCCGGAACGACGCAGTTTGAACTGTCTCAAGCGCAACTTGAGGAGCGCCTGGATAAATTAAGACTGCAGCGGGAAAGGCAACAACAGGAACTGGGAAAACAGCAATTACGATCTGAGGAGCGCCGTGATACTCAAATAGAGCAAAGTGTCGCTAATCGGGAACAGTTACAAACCCAACAGACACAACGGAGCGAACAGCGGCAACAAGCCGTGGCGGCGCGTGTACGTGAAGATGTAGAACAACGCGAACTGCGCCAGCAAGCTCAGATACAAGAAGCAGAACAACAGGAAGAAGAACTGGCGGCTCGAATTCGTGCTGATGTGGAAGAACGTGAGCAACAACAAACCGATAATGCTCAGGAATCTGTTCAGCAACGGCAAGCGCGTCAACAACAACTGAGCGAGAAACTCGACGATATCGAGCAGCAACAAATCAGTGAAAACCGTGAAATAGAGCAACAGCAACGTCTTGATGCGCAGCGTGACGAGGCACAACTAAGACGTGAACAGCAGAATGATATTGCTGCGGAATCTTCACCTGCCCCGGCCAGCCAGGCACGACCGGTGACGCAGCCTTCTGATACACCTATTCAGCAATCTCTAGCTGAAGCCGCCCAGGAAGAAGCGAGAGTACTGCAACAAACTGAGACAAATCTGCGTCAAGAACAGACATCCGAAGAATTGATCGAGACGTTACGTGAAGAATCCGAGGTGATCGAGTCACTGCTTAATGAAAGGGCGCTAGCCGGTAATAACTCCTCGGCTAATGAAGAGCTGGATACCGAGTTAAATAGTATTCGAACTGACTTGCAGGATGAAGTTGAACGGAACGCACGGCGTTTGCGCAATAATCAACCTGCAACAGAGCGACTGGGCAATTTTATTAACCGTCTCAGCTAAGGTTGTAAGATTATCCTTCACAAATATGGCTGTTTTATTGGCGGTTTGGTTAATCTTGTTGTTAATTCGGTAAGGGGTTAGCAAAGGGAATGTCAGGCTGGCATAAAATCGGTGTATTTTTATCATTATTTCCCCACTAAAGCTGCGGGTTACATCTGTAAACACGCCTATTTTCATGATATGTTGCGCAGCTAATTTTTAATCGTTTTCGCTTAGGCAGACCCTTTACCCAGTCAGGATTATCAATGATCAAAACCACCGCCGAACTAAGAAGTGCTTTTCTGGATTATTTTGCGCAACATAACCACCAGAAAGTGAGCAGTAGCTCACTGGTTCCGGCCGATGATCCTACCTTGTTGTTTACTAATGCGGGTATGAATCAGTTTAAAGATGTGTTTTTGGGCGCAGACAAACGCAATTATACGCGCGCGGTATCGTCCCAGCGTTGTGTGCGTGCCGGCGGTAAACATAATGATTTGGAAAATGTTGGCTATACCGCACGTCATCACACCTTTTTTGAAATGTTGGGTAATTTCAGTTTTGGTGATTATTTTAAAACCGAAGCCATCAAGTTTGCCTGGACATTCCTGACCGAGAATCTGGGCTTGCCGGCAGAAAAGCTGTTAGTCACAGTTTATTCCGAAGACGATGAAGCCTTTGCCATCTGGGAAAACGAGATTGGCTTGCCTGCTGATAGAATCATCCGCATCAGTACCTCGGATAACTTCTGGTCGATGGGCGATACGGGCCCTTGCGGACCCTGTTCGGAAATTTTTTACGATCATGGTGAGCATATCTGGGGAGGTCCGCCTGGAACACCAGAAGAAGACGGCGACCGTTTTATTGAAATCTGGAATCTGGTCTTTATGCAATTCAACCGTCAAGCCGACGGTACAATGGAGCCGCTACCCAAGCCTTCAATCGATACTGGTATGGGACTGGAACGTATTTCGGCCATTTTGCAGAATGTACACAGTAACTACGAGATTGATATTTTTCAGAACCTGATTAAGGATGCTGCCAGCATTGTCGGCAGTGATGATCTGGAAGACAAATCCCTGCGGGTGATTGCCGATCATATCCGTTCCTGTGGTTTCCTGATCTGTGATGGCGTCATGCCCTCTAATGAAGGGCGCGGTTATGTATTGCGCCGCATTATTCGTCGCGCAGTCCGCCATGGCTATAAACTGGGCGCTGATGATATTTTCTTCTACAAATTGTATGCGTCGCTTGTCCGCCAAATGGGCGCGTTTTATCCTGAACTGGAACAACAGCGCTCGACGGTTGAAAAGGTATTGCGAGTGGAAGAAGAGCAGTTCTCGCGCACTTTAGAACGCGGCATGTTATTGCTTAACGAAGCAATAAGTGAATTAAACGGCGATACCATCCCCGGCGAAACCGTGTTTAAGCTTTACGATACTTTTGGTTTCCCGGCTGACTTGACCAATGATGTGGCTCGCGAAAAGGGCCTGAAGATTGATGAACAAGGTTTTGAAGCGGCGATGCAGGAACAGCGCAAGCGCGCCCAGCAGGCCAGCAATTTCGGTGCAGACTATAATGATGTACTTAAATCGGAGCAGAAAACCGAATTTACCGGCTACGAATTTGAGCAGGGTAATGCCAAGGTGGTGGAATTATTCTACCAAGGCAAGGCGGTTGATTCTCTGGCGGCTGGCGCAGAGGGTGTAGTCGTGCTCGATCAGACACCCTTCTACGCCGAATCCGGCGGTCAGGTTGGTGATCAGGGTGTATTACAAACGGCTAACGGAGATTTTGTTGTAAAAGATACCGTTAAACTCAGTAACGCTATTGCGCATAAAGGTACAGCGTCGGCAGAGCTGAAAATTGGTGATGTGGTTGATGCCAGAGTATTGGAATCACGTCGTCAGGCTATTCGTCTTAACCATACTGCAACTCACCTGTTGCATGCTGCATTAAAAACGGTTTTAGGCGATCATGTGAACCAGAAAGGTTCATTGGTTGACCCTGAACGTTTGCGTTTTGACTTCTCCCATTTTGAGGGAGTAACCAGGCAGCAACTGACTGACATCGAGAATCTGGTCAATCAGCAAGTTCGCATTAATCATTCGTTACAAACTAAATTAATGGAATTGGAAGAAGCTAAAGCGTCGGGCGCACAGGCATTGTTTGGCGAAAAATATGACGAACAGGTGCGCGTTGTGTCCATGGGGCCATTCTCGATTGAATTATGTGGTGGAACCCATGTCAAACAGACTGGCGATATCGGCTTATTCCGTATCGTGTCGGAAAGCGGCATTGCCGCGGGTATACGCCGAATTGAGGCGGTAACCGGTCAGGCAGCACTGGATTATAGTCAGCAGCAAAGTGTTCAGTTGAGCGCGGTTGCAGCGTTGGTTAAATCGGAACCTGGCCATATTCAGGAGCGCGTGGCGCAGATTCTGGAACAAGGTAAAGGACTGGAAAAACAAATCGCCCAGTTAAAACAGAAGTTGGCCAGTCAGGCCGGTTCTGATTTACTGTCTCAGGTCGTTGAAATTAAAGGCGTAAAAGTTCTGTCTTGTGTATTAGATGGGGTAGAAGCCAAATCCTTACGGGATATGAGTGATACCTTGAAAAGCCAACTGGGTAGCGGCATTTTGATGTTGGGCCTGGCCAATGGTGACAAAGTCAATTTGATTGCCGGTGTAACCAAAGATCTAACCGGCAAGGTCAAAGCCGGTGAACTGGTAAACTTTGTTGCCCAGCAAGTCGGTGGCAAAGGTGGCGGCAGGCCGGATATGGCTCAGGCAGGCGGTTCTCAACCTGAAAATCTGGCCAGCGCCATAGCCTCGGTATCAGCGTGGTTGGAACAACAGTTATAAACTAAATTTTGGAGTTAACACTCTGAAAATCGGCCAGTTTTTGAAGTGACAACAAAAACCGGGAAAGGTCGATGGCAATATTTGGGTAAAGCTCGAATATAAGCTAACTTTAAAATGGACTCATTATTGGAATAAACGGAATAGGAGCAAGAGAATGCTAATTTTGACCCGTCGTGTAGGTGAAACTTTAATGGTTGGTGACGATGTAACTGTCACTGTATTAGGGGTAAAAGGAAATCAGGTCCGCATAGGTGTGAATGCACCCAAGGAAGTGTCTGTGCATCGTGAAGAAATTTACATGCGCATTCAGGCCGAGAAGAATACCAAACTAGCTTCTCATGAAGAACCGTCAGAGGACGATGAATAAGCACCCATAAAAAGGCTGGTTAACCAGCCTTTTTTGATCGTGGCATAACCACTGATTGCCCACTCTGTTATCCAGTCAACCCTAGCCAGTTCCTGACTTGTGGTATGCGCGTTAGTACCAGACGTTCCAGTATCCACAGTGCAATAAGCGAAATCATCAGCAAGGGAAGCAATAACGCCATGGTGACCAGAGTCGTTAATATGACTTTAGCCGCTCTGCTGTCCGGCATCGCCTGTGGCGCACCTAAACTATGTCTAGGCTTGCGGCGTCGCCACAGGATAAATCCGCTGGCCATCATTAATATCAGTCCGCTAGTGGTGACAAGACCAAGCAATTGGTTAAACCAGCCGAATAACTGCCCTTCATGCGCGGATATGCCAATGCCTATTACTTTATCAATTCCCTTGCGCTCAGAAAAATTCTCGCTTTTAACGATATGGCCATCAATTCCGTCCAACCAGACATTGCTGCGTAACATCCGGTTTTGATGACTGGATTGCAGTTTCCATTGCTGGGTTTGTCGATCTGATATTGACAAGGTCGCCGGCGGTGCCAAATTTAACTGTTCGGCGCTTGCCAGTAATAATGGCGACAGATTGACCTTGTCCAGCGCTTGATGGCGCATATGCTGGTGCTCCTGAGCGCGGCTGATTGTCCAGTCCTGCTCAACCGGAGTTTCCAGCCACCCGCGTACCTGTTTGAATGCGCCACCCCAAACCAGCGCCCAGGGTAAACCTGTTATCAGTAAAAACAGCGCCAAAGTCGAGATCCACATACCGGTAACGGCGTGCATATCGCGCCAGAACAGTCGTTTACCTTTAGTAACGCGGGGATAGAAAACACCAGCTAAACCATGAGATTGTTTAGGCCACCATAGATATAAACCGGAAACGATGAGTACAATCGCCCAGCAACCGGCTAATTCAACCAATACCGAGCCGGTATTACCGGCTAACAGTTCACCATGGAAGCTGCGTACCAGTTCGATAAACTGAGAATCCTTTTTAATGACTTTCAATACCTGCAAATTGTAGGGATTGATATAAACCAGCCAGGGAATATCCCGTTCAATCAGTTGAATGATTACGGCATGCCGTGGCGTTTTTGGCAGTTGGTAGCTCACAAAACGACTGCCAGGTAAGGTGTCTAGAGCCGCCTGAATTTGCTGGTTAGGTGTGCTGGTGGTGGCGCCAACCGCGAGGGCATGGAAGGGCTGATCGATCCAGTTTTCAATTTGCGGTTTAAATAAAAAGATTGAACCGGAGATAGCTAGCGTCAGAATAAACGGAATACATAACAGTCCGGCATAAAAATGCCAGCGCCAGATCATCCGGTAAAGTTTACGCGAAGATAAGCTGGTCTCGTTTCGGTTTGGGTGGCTGTTAGTCGTCATACTGTCCGCCATTACATATCGTAAGCAAAGCTAAAATACCAGGTTCGGCCTGGCCAGGGATGGGCAACATAGCTGATTTTATTGCTCAAGTTGTCCACTCCCAGGTTGAACTCGAGATTGTCATCCCAGGCGAAAGTGGATTTTAAGCCCAGGCGACAATATTTATCCTGTGCACCGTACACATATTGGGCATTGTCCAGATTATCGGTGCGCCCGTAGCTATTGCTGGCGTACTGAATATTGGCACCGAGCGTCCATTGTTCGGATAGATGGTAAGTCGTCAGTAAATTACCACGCCATTTAGGCATGCGTGGATAGGTTTTGCCTTCAATTTCCGGCGCGACATTATTCTCGATAATGTTAGCGTCGGTATAAGCAATATTGGCGCTTATATCCAGTCCATCCAGCAAGATATCGTGCTGTTGGTAGATAAACTCCATGCCGCGAGTCCTGACTTTATCGATCGGAATAAAAGTCCGTACCGACAGTCCACCAGGCAGCGTGGTTGACTGCGACTCGATGACATCACGAATATTTTCACTAAAGGCATTCACTCGCAGATAACCATCATCCAGTAGATAATCGAATGACAAGTTATGATGCAGTCCAGCTTCGGGTTTAAGTTCAGGATTGGCTTCACTCACCGTATTGTAGGCTTGATACTGGCTGAAAAGCTCCTCGACAATAGGAAAACGGTACGCCTTGGCCAGTGAATAGCGTAGTGACCAATTTTGTTCAGGTTGATAAGCCAAGGAAAGTTTTGGCGAAAACTGGTTATCTGATGTTGCGGGTACCTCAATGAGAGCAAATTGCGGCGTTTGTGCGTCATTTTGTGAATAGTAACCATTGTTGCTATGAAAAGACTCATAACGCCCGCCTAGCGTGATATTCCATTGCGAACCGATATCCCAGTTTAACTGGGCAAATACCGCGCTGATATCGGTTTGGCCGCCACTATTGCTGGTCATGTCATCCAGATTACCTGCTGCATAGTCAGCGGAATCATAAACTGAAATATTGAGTTGATATTGTTCATATCGGGTACCTGTGACCAGACCCAATTGCTCATAACCTGAAGGTTGCCAGCGTAACTTGATTTCTGCTGTTTTCCAGCCAGTATCGTCATAATCAGTAATTTGTCCTGCCGGGGTATAGTCAGGGCTGTTCGGGTTACTGTGTGATGAGCGGGTTTGATCATGCAAGATATCAAACTGGCTCAAGTTGGCTTCCAGCGAAAGGTTATCGTTGAGGTTGCCTTTTACTCGTAAACCGATAGATAAACTGTCGCGATCCTGAACACTCACATTTAAGCGGCTGGCCGGCACCGAAAAACGCTGTCCATCCTGACTTACATCACCTCCCCAAATATTGTTACCGTCCGAATCTAGCAGGTAACTGTTGGCCGAATCAGCCTGCGACTGGCGATCTTCATAAGCGATATTGAGCAAGGCCGACCAGTTATCCCAGTCATAGCCGGTTTTGAATTTATAGTTATCGGTAGTGGTCTCGACAATGCCGGTATCACCAAAAAATAGTTGTGGATTGCTCCGTTCATCTGTTGCTTTTATTGCGCCGGTTACATCGATGGCAGCAGAGCTGGTGGAATTACCACCGTAATAGAATGACTGTGGTTGAGAGTCATTTTGCAAATGGTTATAGGAAAAATACAGACTCAAATCACCCATTTTATCACCATAGGAGACAAAGCTTTTAAAACCGTCAACCCGGTCATCGAAGCCGTAGGCATCAAATTGCTGATTAAAATAGCTGGTATTAAAATGAACCTCGCGCTGTTGTGGAATAGCGGTTTCCATTAGCACTACGCCCCCCATGGCATTGCCACTGTATTCGGCAGAAAAAGGGCCGTATAACACTTCGACCTGGGCAATTTCGCTGGCAGACACCATGGTCCAGCGCGGGGCACCGCTCCAGCGGGATTGCAACAAATAGTGCAACGGCACACCATCGGCAAATACCATTGAACGCGAGGTCTGGAACATATTGGAACCGCGTAGTCCCAAGGTACCATTGGCATCACCGATAAAACGCCGCCGGATCACAATGCTAGGAGCATATTTGACAATATCTTCGGTGGTCGCCGCATTGATACTCTGCATATCCTCCTGTTGGAGCAAAAAAGCAGGACTAACAGAGTCATTATCTATGCTTGATCGCGCGGCCCAAATTGTGACTTTTTCAACGTCTTTATCCGGTGTTTGAGAGGAAACGTCTGCCAATACCGGGGTACAACTGAGTGATACTAGAACGGAAATCAGCCGGCGGCTCGTCAATAAATGCATAAAAATACCGAGTATTCAGAAATTTGCACGCTAGTCTAAATAAAACCCGCGGTTGCACAATGTGGCAAATTGTCGCACCCCATATACAAACCCTAAGGTTTTGGGTGCAATTTTCGGCGTAGCCACAGTAATAAACACACCACCAGTGCAATCACTACAGGCACGCTGATGCTGTGCCATAGTTTGGTATTGATGTCGGGAAGCCAATAAGCCAGTGCAGATATCCCTTTGTCAGTCAGTTGAACGCCGTAATAGCTGATGGCGACCAATGAAAAACTTTCAACAACCTGCTGCATTTTAAGCTGTACTTTGGCTCGTTGATCCATTGAGGCCAGCAAGCGTTGATTTTGACGTTCCAATTTGAGACTAATCCGGGTGCGCAATAATTCGGTCGAGCGACCCAGTCTGTTGCTTAATGCTGATTGTCGGAAACCGACGGATTCGCTGGTGCGAAACGCAGGTTTTAAACGCCGTTCGGTAAAATCCTGTAAAGACATCATGCCTTCAATAGGAACTTCATTGAGGCTTTTTAGTCTGTCCAGCGTCAATTGGTAATAGGCCGCTGTGGCTTGCAATCTGGAACTGGTTTCAGCAATCAAATGTTCGGTCTGGGCAGCAAGTTTACTGATTTCATACAGCAGTTTTTCATCATCACTCAGTTCTTCCTGGATCCGCTGGGTGATATCTGATAACTGTTGTTCGAGTAGTGTCAAACGGGATAAAGCTTGGCGTGACAGCGGCCAACCAAGCAGAGACAGTTTTCGATAATTACCCAGATCAAACAGTTGCTGCACAATCCGGCCCAAACCATTGGCGGTTAGACCATGGTCAATCAGTAGCATACGTCCGGCACCTTCAGCATGTTTTTGAAAATCCGTCCAGATGCGGGCCTTATTGTCCGCCAGCATGCTGTTGACGCAAGTATCGGGATTAAACAATCCCGCTATCACTTGTTTATTTTTGATTTGCTCGGGTGTGACCACGCTTAGTTGTACAATCCGGAATATGCGGCCCGGAATTTTATTCAGCCAGTCCCGACTAGGCAAAAAGTCCAGAGGGTCGTCAAACCAGTGCGCCGACTCTCCGTTTTGAATAAAGACATAACTGGAGAACTCACCATGACGTTCCCAACGCAAGTGGCCACCAAACAATGACAAGTTGATATCATTATCGGTTTCGAGCAAGCGACTACCCTGTTGTCTGGCCAGTTGTTGCATAAATAAAAACTCTGCTTCTTTTGAAGCATCGGATACGGTCAGCATAAATTGACATAGTCTGCAGGGCGCATTAAGTGCAGGGAAAAGCCGTTGTTGGAGTTCTTTATCCAGTGCATCCCGCAGCGGATGATGGTGTAAGGTTAGACCCGTCATGATGATGTTCCTGAATTAGAATGCTGTCCCTATTGTTAGCAATAGCAGTAACTATGCCATGCTGCGTTGGTATGACTAAATTGCCCAACGATTCCAGCCTTATTGCGATTAAACAGATTTTTCTAGGGGGTGAAAATTCAACAGGATGCGCAAAATTAAAGCAATGCTGGTTTATGCTGGTGCAATTTGCTGCTTTGTTTATTAGTTACTTTATGCTTGGATAGTGGTTAATGGTGAAACAAAACAGCGAAAGCTGTTTATTCTTGGGTGATACCACAATGTCGGAACAACATTTTCCCTTAACTGACTTTATCGAATATCCGCAACAGCAGATGTTGCAACGAGCGACGCAGAATTTGCAGGAACTAAAACGTCGTCATTCCATTCGTAAATTTTCATCCCGGCCGGTACCTCAGGCGATTATTGAACAATGTATTCTGACTGCCGGCTCTGCTCCTAGCGGCGCCAACCATCAGCCCTGGCATTTTGTCGCGATTAGCGATTTGCAGGTTAAATCTCAAATCCGGTGCGAAGCAGAAGCATTGGAACAGGCATTTTATGACGGCCGCGCAGGAGAAGAATGGCTGGATGCGCTTAAGCCCTTGGGGACCAACGCAGATAAAGCCTATTTGCAACAGGCACCCTGGTTGATCGCGGTATTTAGCCAGAAGCGTGGAGGAGTAGGTGAAAGTGACGACAAAACCAATTATTACGTGCATGAGTCGGTCGGACTGGCCTGTGGATTTTTGATCCAGGCTTTGCATCATGCCGGTCTGGCTACGTTGACCCATACCCCCAAACCCATGAGCTTTTTAACTCGAATATGCAATCGTAATGCAGATAACGAAAGACCTTTTATGCTGATTGTGGCAGGTTATCCGGCAGACGATGCGACCATACCGGCGCACGCGCTTAAAAAGAAACAACTGGAACAAATCTGCAGTTTTGTTTAGCGTGGGTAACAATAAACGAAGTATCGGCATCTAATAAGTGGCCGAACAATAAATCAGGAATCGAAATGAACAGATTGAATCAAACCGTGAGAGCAATAACAGCTGCAAGCATTTTGATGGTGACGACCTGTCTGGCTATGGCACAAGATGCTGATGACAGTTCGCTAACATCGACGGCTAACCCGTCATTTGATTGCAGTAGTGATGAGCTCAGTTCGATTGAGAAAATGGTTTGTCAGGATAAGATCCTGGCTGAGTTTGATCAGCAACTGGCCAACATTTATCAGCAAGCCAAAGGTAAAGTCAAAGGGCAGATGCTGGAACTGCTCACAGCGGAACAACGGGGATGGATAAAAGGCCGGGATGAATGCTGGAAAGCCGAGAAGAAGACAGAGTGTGTTAGCGATATGTACCATATGCGCACTGCTGAGTTGCAGGCCAGATTTAAGCTGGTCGACAGTAATGGACCGGTAACTTTTGAGTGTGAGGTACCAAATAATAACGAATTAAGCGTGACCTTTTATCATTCAGATCCCGCAACTATTATTGCCAGTTGGCAAAACAGCATGTCGTTGATGTATATCGAACCGGCCGCCAGCGGCGCTAAATATCAGGGACGTAATACTTTGTTTTGGGAGCATCAGGGCGAAGCGAAACTGAAATGGGGAGCGGAAAGTCCCGAGTTTAAGTGCAAGAAGAAATAGCGACACTTTATATTTTGTTGGTTGCGCCAACTGCCGTGCCTGTCTCGAATCTCGCTATGCAGATCTGAAAAGGTCTTTGTTTACGGCAAAGAGAAGGTAAAACCAAAACCGTTCATCCTCAGCACGAGGGACGAGTAGTCGAAGGATGGATTATCATTATTTATGCGTGTGTGGAAGGATTACTTCGCAGATCCCTTCAGCTAGTGCTTTCTCGTCGCCTCTGGCTCGAATCTCACTATACCGATCTGAAAAGGCTTTGTTTACGACAAAGGGAAGATAAAACCGAAACCGTTCATCCTGAGCACGAGGGACGAGTAGTCGAAGGATGGATTGCCATTATTTATGCGTGTGTGGAAGGATTACTTCGCACATCCCTTCAGCTAGTGCTTTCTCGTCGCCTCTGTCTCGAATCTCAGCTATGCAGATCTGAAAAGGTCTTTGTTTACGGCAAAGGGAAGGTAAAACCGAAACCGTTCATCCTGAGCACGAGGGACGAGTAGTCGAAGGATGGATTGTCATTATTTATGCGCGTGTGGAAGGATTACTTCGCACATCCATGTGCTTCGCTCTTCGAGCCGCACTTCGTGCGTTCAAAAATGCTCCAGGCATTTTTGTCAAACCTCCTTCGTCGGTTCAAATCCTTCATGCAGGCTATAAAACAAAAAAGCCCCAACGGACTGCGTTGGGGCTTTTCTATTTTATATGGCGCGTGTGGAAGGATTATTCCGCACATCCATGTGCTCCACCCTGCGGGCCGCACTTCGTGCGTTCAAATTTGATCCCGTCAAATTTGTCGAACCTGCGGAGGTTCTCATCCCACCACACGCATAAAAAAAGCCCCGTCATATGACGAGGCTTATCTAATATGGCGCGTGTGGAAGGATTCGAACCTCCGACCGCCTGGTTCGTAGCCAGGTACTCTATCCAGCTGAGCTACACACGCGAGGAAACTTGTTTTAACGCCGCATTAACTATACAGCTAATTGCTTATTGTGGCGAAAAATAATTGATATTGAACATTTTTCGAAAATGGCGCGTGTGGAAGGATTCGAACCTCCGACCGCCTGGTTCGTAGCCAGGTACTCTATCCAGCTGAGCTACACACGCACAATGGCGGAGAGAGAGGGATTCGAACCCTCGATAGGGATTAACCTATACGCCCTTAGCAGGGGCGCGCCTTCAGCCACTCGGCCATCTCTCCGTTTCGAGACGCCGCAGTTTAATGATTCGGGTGTGGAAGTCAATGGTTTTTTGGCGTCAAAACACCTTGTGCGGTGATTTTGTACAAAACACTTATTTTCTATACAGGATGTGTTGAAATGTCGTTCGATAACATAAAAGCCGTTGCTATGCGCTGGTAGGTAAATTGTGTTATTTATTATTTAGCTGAAGTGTTTTTGATGCCTTCAGAGACATTCCCTTCACTCGATAATTTGAATCAGAGGTGGCAATAGTGAGTGGTAGCAAAAGAGAGATTAACTTCCAGTTTTTAGCTGAACCGACCGATGTTAATTTTGGTGGCAAGGTGCACGGTGGTGCCGTAATGAAATGGATGGATCAGGTTGGTTATGCCTGTGCTGCGCAATGGAGCGGTTATTATTGCGTAACGGTTTCGGTTGGGGGGATCCGTTTTTTCCGGCCCATACTGGTAGGGCAAATGGTGACGTTAAATGCCAAGATTGTGCATACCGGTAATAGCAGTATGAATATTTTTGTTGCAGTTAAATCCGGTGACCCACAAAAAAATAATATGGTAGATACCTGCCGCTGTATTATTTCCTTTGTGGCCAATGATGCTTCTGGTTATCCGGTGGATGTACCGACCTGGATCCCGCAAACAGAGGAAGACAAGGCGCTAGAATCTTATGCGATCCACGCCAGAGAATTTTCCAAACAACTGGAAGCTGAATTATTGCAGGCATTAGATAAATCCTGAGCGCTTTTTTCGAGCGCGCTGGACTAAACTTTTTCTTATTTGTTATACCCTGTTGAACCCGCCGAAAAGTTGTCTTTTCACTATCAGCGTGTTACTTATCGATAACAGTTTTAGCTTGAGAATGAATGACTTAAATGGAAAATGACATCGCAACTCTACTGAATGAAGCGGCCTTGCTGATGGTTGTTGGTATGGTCGTAGTGTTTCTATTTTTGGTGTTGTTGATAGGAGCAGTCAATTTAATTGCGGCGATTTGTGCCAAGTTTCCTGATACAGATATTCCTTCAACGCCAACCAGAACGCCGGTAGCCAGTAATAAAGCTGTTTCAGCCAATATTGTTGCAGCCATTAGCGCGGCTATTCATCAACACCGACAAGGACAATAACCATGGCCAATCCACTTGCTATTACCGAGCTGGTGCTCAGGGATGCCCATCAATCTTTATTAGCAACCCGCATGCGTATCGAGGATATGTTGCCGATTGCCGAAAAGTTGGACAAAGTCGGTTACTGGTCAGTGGAATCATGGGGAGGTGCCACTTTCGATGCCTGTATCCGTTATCTGGGAGAAGATCCCTGGGAACGTATTCGTGCGCTGAAAAAAGCCATGCCCAATACCCGTCAGCAAATGTTATTACGCGGCCAAAATTTGCTCGGTTATCGGCATTATGCTGATGATGTGGTAGAAAAATTTGTTGAGCGAGCGCATACCAACGGTGTGGATGTGTTCCGCATTTTTGATGCGATGAACGATGTGCGCAATTTACAAACGGCGATTGCTGCAGCAATTAAAGTTGGCGCCCATGCGCAAGGAACGATTTCCTATACGGTTAGTCCGGTCCATTCGTTACCGGTTTGGCTGGATATGGCCAGCAAACTGGAAGATCTGGGGGTGCACTCCATTTGTATTAAAGATATGGCTGGTTTGCTCAAACCTTACGAATGCGAAGAATTAATTACCCGTCTGAAAGAAACCGTACGCGTACCTATTGCCATGCAATGTCATGCAACCACTGGACTTAGCACCGCCACTTATCAAAAAGCTATTGATGCGGGTATTGATATGCTGGATACCGCCATTTCATCCATGAGTATGACTTACGGACACAGTGCCACCGAAACCATGGTGTCGATTGTCGAAGGTACAGGGCGGGATACCGGGCTGGATTTGGTCGAGCTGGAAGAGATTGCCGCTTACTTTCGTGAAGTACGTAAAAAGTATGCCCGTTTTGAAGGCAGCTTAAAAGGTGTGGATGCACGCATTCTGCTCGCCCAGGTGCCAGGCGGCATGCTAACTAATATGGAAAGTCAGCTAAAAGAGCAGGGCGCTGAAGATAAATTTGATGAGGTGTTACTGGAAATTCCCAGAGTACGTAAAGATTTGGGTTACATACCCTTGGTCACCCCAACCTCACAAATCGTTGGCACTCAGGCGGTGCTGAATGTGCTGACCGGCGAACGCTACAAGAGTATTACCAAAGAAACTGCCGGTGTACTCAAAGGTGAATATGGTACTACCTCTGCCCCTGTTGATCAGACGTTGCAACAGCGGGTACTGGATGGAGCCGAGCCGATTGTTTGTCGCCCGGCCGATTTAATTGATAACGAACTGGATGCCTTAAGCGCAGAGCTGGACAAGCTGGCAGAACAGAACAGTTTACGTTTGGCCGCTGATAAAATTGATGACGTACTGACCTATGCTTTATTCCCGCAAGTTGGTCTTAAGTTTCTTGAAAACCGTGATAACCCTCAGGCGTTTGAACCTGCCCCCAAACTGGAAAATGAATCGGCAGCCAAACCTGCACCAGCAGTATCTGCTGAGCTACCTTCGCATTATTCGGTCAGGGTCGATGGCAAAGTTTACGATGTCGAGGTGGCAGCAGGTGGCAGTTTAAAAAACATCCAACCGGTGGAGGCCGAACCTGTGCCTCAATCCGCCTCGGTGCAGGGAGGTGAAACCCTTAACGCGCCGCTCTCCGGCAATATTGTCAAAATATTGGTTAAGGCCGGTGAACAGGTCGTCGAAGGTGATGTGGTGCTAAAAATGGAAGCGATGAAAATGGAAACCGAAATTAGAGCAGTGAAGAGTGGTCAAATCATCGATATTCTGGTCAGTGAAGGAACCGCAGTCCAGTCCGGTCAACCATTACTGAATATGGGCTGATTGCGTGGAAAAGCTACAGGTATTGTGGGACTCCACTGCGCTGGCCAATTTTGAACCCGGTCAGGTCATTATGATGTTTATGGGCGGATTGCTGCTATATCTGGCCATAGTGCGTAAATTTGAACCTTTACTGTTGTTGCCTATCGGTTTTGGTGCGGTACTGACCAATATTCCGTTGGCCGGATTTAGCGATGCAGGTGGATTGCTGCACTATATCTATGCGGTGGGGATTGAGACAGGCGTGTTCCCACTATTGATATTTATGGGAGTGGGGGCTTTAACCGACTTTGGCGCGTTGATTGCCAACCCTAAAATGCTGTTGTTGGGAGCTGCGGCGCAATTCGGTATTTTTGCGACTTTGTTTGGCGCTATTGCGCTTAATTATGTTCCCGGACTCGAATACAGTATGAAAGAAGCCTCCGCCATCGCCATTATTGGCGGTGCTGATGGACCCACCGCGATTTTTCTGGCATCGCGATTAGCCCCCGATTTACTGGGTGCCATTGCCGTAGCGGCATACTCTTATATGGCGTTAGTGCCGATTATTCAACCGCCGATTATGAAAGCCTTGACCAGCGTCGATGAACGTAAAATCCAGATGGAACAGCTACGCGAAGTATCCAGAAAAGAAAAGATCCTGTTTCCTTTGGGCGTGTTGCTGTTAACCATTCTGTTTTTGCCCACCGCTACGCCGTTAGTGGGTATGTTTTGTCTGGGTAATCTGATGCGTGAATCCGGCGTGGTTGAACGTTTATCCGGTGCGGCCCAGAATGAGCTGATCAATATTGTGACTATCTTTCTGGGACTGGCGGTGGGCTCAAAAATGTCGGCGGATAAATTCCTGAAAGCCGAAACCCTCGGTATTTTGGTACTCGGAGCGCTGGCCTTTGCTATCGGCACGGCCACAGGTGTGTTAATGGCCAAATTAATGAGTCGTATGAGTGGCGGCAAAATCAATCCGCTTATCGGAGCTGCGGGGGTTTCTGCCGTTCCCATGGCTGCTCGGGTGGTGAATAAAGTGGGGCTGGAAGCCAATCCACATAACTTTTTACTGATGCACGCCATGGGACCAAATGTCGCGGGTGTACTTGGAAGCGCTGTGGCAGCAGGTATATTGCTGGCATTGGTAGGGTAATTGTTCAATTGACTCGCAATGAGGGCAGCGAAGATAAAATGCCGGTGATGTCTATTCTTAAATATTACACAGGGTCATTTGGTTGAGCATCAGCATAAATACAATTACGTCCGGCTCTTTTAGCCTGATATAAGGCTTTGTCAGCCTGTTCAAATAATGTATCGAAATCATCGTTTTCCGCCATTTGGGCGATACCGATGCTAATAGTCAAGGTTTCACCTGAGGGGATTCTAACTTGTCTGGCTCGTTGTAAAATGCGCTCGGCAACCATCATGGCTGCTTCTGAATCGGTGTCAGGCAGCAATACCACAAACTCGTCGCCACCAAAACGGCCTAGAAAATCAGCAGGACGCAACGAGTGTTGTGCGGTTTCACAGATCATTTTAAGCGCTTGATCGCCGACACTGTGACCGTACTCGTCATTGATATGTTTAAAATGATCAATATCAAATACGATCAGCGCCAGTGGCCGCTGTTCCCACTGGCCTCTGCGCAGTTCCAGCTCTCCGCGTTGTTTAATATGTTCCCTGGAGGCGACCTGGGTGAGACTATCGGTATAGGCCATATTGCGCAGGTATTGGTTATCTTCGATCAATGTTGGCATGGCGACACCGAACATAGTGTTAGCCGCAATCACATTGATGGCAAATTGATAAACCAGTACATAGTCCATCAAACCTAGCAAATGCACCAGAAATACGATCATAACACTGGTTAGCGCCAGACTAAGGAAGCTGAATAACGGGCTTTCAGTGCAGGCAATCCACATATGCGGGATAACCAGAAAAAAGATAGCAAAGGCACTTTCCTCCGCACCGGTTATTTTGGCCAAAAGCATGGATAAAATAACCAGCACGATACAACCGACGATTTTGTATTGGTACTGGTGGGATGGTGTGAGTTGTTGCTTGTCGATCAGTTCGCTCAGGTTAAATTTTGCATCTTTAAATAACTTGCCTAGCAGGCCGGTAAATAACGGTGTTAATACTACAATACCTGCCATATCGCCTATCCAGAATGGCAACCAGGTTTGATAAAAGTCCGTCGGCGGCATCATATTCGAGCCGATAAGAGCGGCCAGAACGCAAAGTGTTGTCAATAACGACGCCAGGGCCGCAATGACGAGAAAACTGATGATAAATTGCGGCAAACTTAACTGCTTGCAGACGTACAACCAGCGCAGTAACTTGCCGGTCAGATAGTAGGGCAGAATATGGGCAACACCGAACAGTAATCCGGCTTTGGCAAGCTGGATATTATCCAGCGGAATTTGATAATCGGAGGCCGCCTGAAACGTTACCAGCAACGCTGCAATCATTAATGTCGGGACAACTTCTATCCCCAACAAAAATAGCGCTGCCAGAGTCAATCCGGCTGGCGGAAACCAGACACTGGCGTGGGCGGTGTACTCCACTAACGCACTGAGATACCAGACTGCCAACCATCCAGCCAGCAACAGGCCATGGCGCAGAATCGTTGTACCGACAGAGTTGTTGTGTGCAGAATGTTCTGGAGCAAGATTGTTGCTGATACTGTACCTCTGCTAACTGTATTGCTGTTTTTATCACCCGCCCAAAATGATATTAGAGATATTTTTATCTATCTATTGAAGCGAGACTATTCAGACATTTTGCCTATATATGAGTAAGCCACAATAAAATAGTGTAGAACAGCGCTATGACCGCAGAAAAAATCAGAATATAGGTATAGCCCTTCTTGCCTTGCTCGAAGCTGTAGCCATATTGGCGTAAGTATAAAAACCAGCCTAGGCATAACAAGGTCGGGATCAGAAACAAAAACTTGATCAAAACGCGACTCCATCAATCATGATAGACAAGTATAACTCATTGATTTGTAGATACTACTCTAAGCTGAGCCGAGAACAAAGCCAGCCGTGCAACGGGGTTGTTTGTTATTCTGTTCGCAGAGGAAAGCATATCCGCAGTGATGACGGATATGCTTGGACAAATGCGGGTTAATACTGTTTGGCTTTTTGTTGATAATAATCATGCAGTACTTGCCAGGCTTTTTTCTTTTTGCCGTTACTGCCAATGATTCCTTTGCGATTGTAGTCATCCTGAATTTCAGGCAGCAGGCGTCTGGGACTGCGGAAATCGACTAAAATCCATGGCGACATGCCACGCAACTGCGGAATTTTCTCCAGCATTTTGAGGCTTTCCTGATACAAATATTCCTGATGTTCTTCAGTCCACATGGTCATCTTGTCACCGTGTTTGCCTTGTAATGCTCCGCCGCCGAACTCGGAAATAAATACCGGTTTGTGTTGTTTGATATCCCATTCAATCGTGGCAGCTTTATCTGGCAAGCCGTCATACCAGCCTACGTACTCGTTAAAGCTGAGGATATCGACATAATCGGCAAAACGGTCATCTACAGTGATGACATTGTCCTTACCCTTCACATAATGTTTTTCCAGTGCAGCACTGATCAGGCGAGAATCATCCATTTCACGGGCGATAGCGGAAATGCGTTTAAGAAAGTTAAGCCGGCTGTCACCACGGGGCGTTTCATTGGCCATCGACCAGACAATGACAGAGGCGCGGTTTTTATCCCGGTTAATCACTGAACGTAGCTGATTGGCGGCGTTGTCGAAGGTGGCCGGATTATCAAACAAAATCGTCCAGTACACCGGATTTTCTTCCCACACCAGAATACCCATTTCATCGGCCACTTTGAGCATATTTTCATTGTGGGGATAATGCGCCAAGCGTACAAAATTGGCACCCAGTTCTTTGACCCAGCCTAACATCAAGCGGGCATCTTGCTCTGAATAGGCTCGTCCTCCACGTAGCGGATTTTCTTCGTGTAGGGAAATACCGCGCAAGAAAACAGATTTGCCATTTAGCAGGATATTGTCACCTTCTACACCAATGCTGCGAAAGCCGATTTTATCTGTCACTTTTGTTGCAGGCGTGTCGGCCAGCTGCAAGCTGACATCATATAAATAAGGTACTTCGGGCGACCAGTATTGAATATCTTTAGCTTTTAGGCTGAATGTGGCCTGCCCCTTATTATTGGTGGTACCAAGGGCATTAATTCCGAGTTGCGGGATTGATAATCTGACTTTTTGATTGCTAATGTTTTCGCCGTCCAATTGCGCGTAACCGCTAATGGTATCGGGGTGATCTTTTTGCAACTGGATGCGGTAGTCCTGAATATAGTTTGCCGGTGTTTCGAGTAGTGTCACATCGCGGGTGATGCCGCCGTAATTCCACCAGTCGGTGTTCAGTGTCGGTACTGCATCCCGTCGGCGTTTGTTGTCTACCTTAACCACCAAATAGTTACCGGTGGGTTTGATCAGGTCAGTGACTTCAAAATTAAACGGAGTAAAGCCACCTTCATGCATGCCCAGTTTCTTGCCGTTCAGATAAACATGCGCTTGATAATTTACCGCACCAAAGTGCACAAACAAGCGTTTGTCTTGCTTGAGTGAATAATCAAAATCCTGACGGAACCAGATGGTACCTTCGTAGTAATAGAGTTTGTCATTCTGGGTATTCCAGTCGCCTGGAATTTTCATGCTGGGTGAGGTGGCGAAATCGAATTCTACCCGGTCGGATTTATTACGCGGTTTTTGATCAAGAAAATAAGCTTCTGCTCCCGGATTTTGTTGTTCATCCTTGGGTTCATAACGGTAGTTATAAAAGCCGTTTTCATAAGGATCGACTATATAGTGCCAATCACCATTGAGCGAGGTCGTTTGCCGTGCGTGGGGATTTTGGATTAAATCGCTAGCCTGACTGTATGTGGAAAATAAAACAAAACCAGTAACAACAAGGTGCGACAAATATTGATTAATAAGGGGTTTCAATGCTGACATTGGCATATCCGGAATGCGGTTTAAGTTGTTATTGGGTTAGCATTCCATATCCCGGCACGGAACAAAAGAAATCGCTGCTATTCTAGGCTAAATTGCCGATTTTTTACTAAAACCGGTTATATAGCAGGGATAGGGAAACACCTTTATTTGCCGTCGAAAATACCTACGGTTTGACGGCTAATTGCAATCAGTTCGCCCTGTGGATCCCAGATATTGGCTTCGGTATGTGCATAACCATCGGCAGCCTGACGAGTGTGGGCTTGATAGGCAATCCAGTCGGTGGGAGAAATAGTGCGATGCGGATGAATAAATTCAAGATTCCAGCTCATGCTGCTGGCAGGTGCTGGCCAGCGTAACATCTGTAAGGGCGCCGGTGGCCAGGCGTCTGCCAGGGCAATTAAATGAGCATCGTTAATCTTCTCTGGTGGTTGAGTAAAACGCATCCAGCCATGAATGGCAGAGTGTTTGCTACCGGTAAACGGCATTCCCCCTTCCGCTAATGATAAATCAACGTGTTTAAGAAATTTGGGGGTTATTTTAGGAATTTGCGGAATAAATTTGGGTTTGGCAGGTAGCAGCATATTGTGTCGAGTTTGGCTTTCTACAGCAATTTTCGATTCCCGGGCGATAGCAAAAAGCGCCACACACAGTACACACACCTTACCATCTTGAATGGCACGGGCCTCAGCCTGAGTGGCATTTTTCCCCTCGCGTAAAATTTCCACTTTAATGCTAAACGGGCTTTGCGGATTAAGTGGTCCAACAAAATTGGTGGTCAGGGAGCGTAACACCCGTTGAGGTTCAATTTGATTACGCATTGCCTGATATACTAGCGCGGCAGAAATACCACCAAAGGCCGTTCTGCCCTGGGTCCAATCTTTGGGTATCGACAGCGAAATGTTGTCGTTATCTGGTTGGCTAGTTAAGCCAAGGAGTTCGTCTACCAACATAGTGATTTCTCATATTTATGCGTAGACCAAGATTATCGCTTTTACTGGTCGGATGTCTAGCTTGATGTCGGTTAGATCTGGTAAGGTTTAGTCGCAGATCACTGCAGGAAAATACCAAACGGCTTTAATCTTGCCGTTGTCCAGTTGGTAGGTGGCAGCGCTGCATTGGGGTTGGCTGTATAAATTTGTTAATGAACGGGATTTTTCCATGGTAACGACATAGTTACCTTCACCATGAATGCTCAGCAGGGTGGAACGGGATTTAATCCCGCTAAAATAAAGTTCCATTGCTCGTTGAAGCTGCTGTTTACCGGTGGTTTCCACTCCAATATTACGACCATCGACGCTATACCAATGGATATCTTCGCTGACCATTTCCAGCATCTGGTCGACATCGTGGCGGTTAAACGCCGCCACAAACCCTAGAACAATAGATTCACTGGATGGTGTATTGGCGGCATTAACATTGACTGGCCAACACAAAGCCCATAGTAAAAAGATAGAATAGTGACGGATCTTTCGATTCAAGTTATTTCCGCTCGATGCTCGTTTGAGTTAAAAATGCTTTATTTTTTCCTACATTAACCCTTTTTCCGGCAATGGTAAATTTGTCTTGCAAACGAATATCGACAGAAAACTGACCTGGAAACCTGGCTATTAGGCTATTAGCTGACACCCGTCCCAGCCAAATTGGCTGGAACGGAGTATCGACATTATTCCAGATAAGGACTCAAGGTCTGGATTTTACCGTCTTCATCGTAGTGAATCTCGGTCATCTTGATTGAGCGTAAATGGGTCACACCTTCGGATAAAATTGAGTCGTGATAGAACAGGTACCATTTACCTTCATATTCACAAATTGAATGGTGAGTGGTCCAGCCTACTACCGGAGTCATAATCGGCCCCTGGTAGGTGAAAGGGCCATAAGGGGTATCGCCGGTTGCATAACAAATCAGATGGGTATCGCCGGTTGAATAGGAAAAGTAATACTTACCGTTATATTTATGCATCCAGCTGGCTTCAAAGAAGCGCCGCTCATGATCTCCCGCCAATATGGGTTGGCCATTTTCATCCAGTATCTGGATTTCTTGCGGCGTTTCGGCACACTCCAGCATATCGTCGCTCAATTTAGCAACAATGGGACCTAATGCCGGTTCGTCATCCTGTGGCTCCTGATGGTTTTCATTGTATTGGTTATTGCGATAATGCTGAAGCTGCCCTCCCCATATGCCGCCCCAATACATGTAATAGTTGCCGTCATCATCTTCGAATACGGCAGGATCAATCGAGTAGCTGGCTTTGATCGCTGCTGGCTCTGCGACAAAAGGTCCGGTGGGCGAATCACTCACTGCTACACCAATCTGGAAAATACCATCGGCTTTTTTGGCCGGGAAGTATAAATAGTATTTACCGTTTTTATGCGCCGCATCCGGTGCCCACATTTGTCTTTCTGCCCAGGCTACGTCTTTCACATCCAATGCGACGCCATGATCTACTGCTGCGGCTTGCGGGTTGTCCATGGAGATAACATGGTAATCCTGCATGCCAAAGTGGTCACCGTTGTCGTTAAACGGAATGCCGGCATCGATATCATGCGAGGGATAGATATAAATTTTACCATCAAAAACATGAGCGGAAGGATCGGCAGTATAAATATGCTCTACCAGAGGTTGGGAAATCGCCTTGGTTTTTAGGCGTTGCAGTTCTTGCGGGTCGAATTCGTCAGACATATTAAAATCTCTTTTAACTAAAAATATTGCATAGCCGATTATGCAGTGGTGCGGCGCTCGGCTAACTCGCGCTCTATTTTTTGTTCCATATTTTTATTGATGCGGTAGGCGAACATGCAGCCTACTGCCAACAGGAACGGGATTGAGGCGTAGACACTAACGGCTAACTTCACTCCATTAATGGTATCCGCTGCCTGGACGGTTAAATCAGGATTGTAGTTAAAACTGTCAAGAATGTTGGTGACCAGTGCCGAGCCAAGGGTTAGCCCTACTTTTAATCCCACGATCATTGCCGAGAATATGATAGCCGTGGCACGACGATTGTTTTTCCATTCCGAATAGTCAGCCACATCAGCAATCATCGCCCACAATAAAGGAATAGTAATACCGTAAAAGAAACCGTGCAGAATTTGCGAGATAAACATCAGACCAATCGATTGCGCCGAGAACAAATAGAATGCCAGGACGAACAAGGTTGATAAAAATAAAGCGGATGCAAAAACGTCACGTTTGCCAAAACGATCGGCTAAAGGCTTGGAAAAGCCGATGCCTATTATCATCAAGATGATGCCGCTGGCATTGAATAAACTGAACGCCGAGGTTGCCGGATCATCTGGCCAATGAAAATTACTGAATACACTGGTGATACTACCAATAAAGGCATTGAAGCCTATATCGTCCAGAAATACGGCGATTTGGCTAGCATCAGCGTAATCTTTAAAATAATACACATACATGCCGCCTTTCAGTGCCAGGGTAATAAACACCATAACCGTGACGCTTAACATGATAAGCCAGGGCACATTTTTAAATAAATCGGAAAAATCTTCCGCTATGGTTGATTCTTGTTCTGGTTTGGGAACGATCCGCTCTTTAGTGGTCAGAAAGGTGATTAAAAAACAAATAATGCCGACAACGGATAAAAAGGTCATCACCTTTTCAAACCCGATAGCCTTGTCACCGTCTCCAGCCATTAAGACTAGTGGTAACAACAGTGCCTGAATAATAAATTGAGCCACCATCACCGCCACAAATCGATAGGCCGACATACTGTTGCGGTCAGCCATATTACCGGTGATTACGCCGCTTAATGCAGCATAAGGCAAGTTATTGGCTGAATAGACAAACATGAGTAATAAATAAGTGATAAACGCATAATAGATTTTGCCATCTGGGCTAAAGTCCGGGGTGCTAAAGGCTAATAACGCCAGCACACCAAAGGGGACGGAGGTAAATAAAATCCAGGGACGGAATTTGCCCCAGCGCGTTCTTGTTCGATCCGCTAATAGCCCTATTAACGGGTTAAACACGAAAGCGCCCAGTATCCCGCAGGTAAAGATAATGGTGGTAGCTGAACTGGCCGGAATGCGATAAACATCAGTGTAAAAAAAGGCGATAAAAGTGACTAGCGTTTGAAAGACCAGGTTTGCTGCCAGGTCACCCAGGCTATAACCTATTTTTTCCGTAACGGATAATTTATGTGAAGGAATTGTCGTCATTGTTATATTTTTGTTCCGTTATTTTTAGTTGAGCCTACTTTAGATATTTTAATTGGTATAGATATTGTGATTTTAGTTATTTTTATTATTTTATGTGGCGGTTTAGCTGTTAAGTGAACATTGTTGCTGCATGTTTAATCAATTTGTGCCCCTCATTCTGCGAGTGTTAATTATTATTTTCCAACTTCTTGTTTATGAAATTAAGTAAATTGCAGGTTTGTCAGCTTAGTGAGTTACCCAGTTAGACCAATTGAAGGTTTGTTGGAAGTGTTCGATAACGTTTGCGTAACTTGGTTGAAATACCGGTTTTTAATTGGCTGTGGCGAATTTATGCGGGCTTTATTGATGTTAAACAGCAAACGGGATAAAGCATTTTGACGCCATGAAATCGATTTAAAACGGATTTGTTGCGGTTGAAATTTTGATGTTATGCTCCGGTGCTGTCGGAGATGTTAATACTTTGTTTCATCGTTAACGACTGGTATCGGGGGCATATACAACCTCATTCTGGCTTGCCACAAAAAATACAACGACGATTATTTTGAGGAATTCATTTTGAATACAGTGACAGAACAAGATAACACTTTATTTATCGCCTTTATCAGTATTGTGGCGACCATTGGTGGTTTTCTGTTTGGTTTTGATAGTGGTGTCATTAATGGCACCGTTGACGGCTTGCAGGCAGCATTCAATTCGGAAAGTATCGGTACCGGGTTTAATGTGTCCAGCATGCTATTGGGCTGCGCGGTGGGAGCATTTTTCGCCGGACGTTTGGCTGACAAATATGGGCGCCGTACTCTATTGCTGGTCGCAGCAGTATTTTTTATTGTTAGTGCCTGGGGATCAGGGATTGCTACCGGTTCTGCCGAATTTGTCTTTTACCGGATTTTAGGTGGTTTGGCGGTAGGGGCGGCTTCGGTAATGGCACCTGCTTATATTAGTGAAGTTGCGCCGGCACGCTACCGTGGCATGTTGACCACAGTTCAGCAAGTGGCCATTATTACCGGCTTGTTTATGGCTTTTGTCAGCAATTATGCGTTAGCCAATATGGCGGGACTTTCTACTGCCGAGTTATGGATGGGATTTGAAGCCTGGCGCTGGATGTTCTGGATTGAGCTATTCCCGGCGGTTTTATTCCTGGTGGCGTTGTTGTTCATTCCTGAAAGCCCGCGCTTTTTGGTGGTAAGTGGGCGCAAGGATGATGCAAAAGCGGTACTGATCCGTTTGTACGGCGATAGTGCTGGTAATCGCAAGGTCGAGGAAATCGATCAGTCCCTGGCTGGCGATCACCATCAACCGCGTCTGTCTGATCTGATTGATAAAGTCACAGGTAAAATTCGCACTATTGCCTGGATTGGTATCGGCCTGGCGGTTTTTCAGCAATTGGTCGGGATTAACGTGGTGTTCTATTACGGTGCCGTTTTATGGCAAGCAGTGGGTTATACCGAATCTGAAGCTTTATTAACTAACGTCATCAGTGGTGCTGTGAGTATAGCGGCCTGTATTGTGACATTAGGTCTGGTGGATAAAATAGGTCGCAAACCCTTACTGAAATGGGGCTCCATCGGTATGGCCATTACCTTGGGCATTATGGTGTATTGTTTCTTGCAAGCCGGCACTGATGTTAACGGCAATTTAATGCTGGGAGATAAGGGAACGTTGGCGTTAGGATCCGCGTTGGCTTATGTGTTCTGTTTCAATATGTCATGGGGTCCGGTTATGTGGGTGATGCTGGGTGAAATGTTCCCTAATCAAATTCGCGGTTCGGGTTTGGCCATTGCCGGTTTGGCTCAGTGGGCGACTAACTTCCTGATTACCTGGACATTCCCGATGCTGCTGACGGGTATCGGATTAGCCGGAGCTTACGGTTTATATGCAATTAGTGCTGCAATTTCAGCAGTATTTGTTATTAAGTTTGTTTACGAAACCAAAGGAAAAGAACTGGAAGATATGCAGGGATAATGAGCCTACCTGTAGATTAGAGGCTGTTTATCTTTCACATTCGCCTCAATTGAGAAATGAAAATTGCTCAATTGAGGCGAAAATAGCCTCTAACTTCATATCAATACCAACATACAAGTTAGCCACTCACTGCGCAACAACGCGGCTATATTCCCGTTTCTGTACAATGTTTACATAACAGGCAATTGAGCAGCATTTGCCGGATTGTCGAATTATCTTTGCTGGATTGGCAGCAGATATCTGTAGCCACTAAATGATGTCCGGAAAACAACTGTTGCAGAACACTGCATTTGATTTCTAGCTGCACGTAGTTGTCCGTTGACCAATATGACTGAAAAGGCTGTGGTTCGCCGTTGCTAGTGAAAGTGGTAGGCGCTAGTTCTGTTTTGCATAGAGACATCAGTATCACCTCGAGTGTTATTGTGTATCAATCCACTTTGATAGCCTAAATCCAGCGATGCGTAGCATTCCAGCAAAGCGGTATGAGCAGCCGAATCCATAGAGCTTTTCTGCAGCTCCAGGCGAAGCCGTTCGCGTGACGACGCAAAAACCTGTTGTCTCTCCGTCAACATATTCAGTTGTCTAAAACCATTCGCCAGCAATATGGCGGCATGGGTAAAGTTGATAACGGCAGAAATCGCATCCTGTGTTTCGGCGGTCATAATGATTTCCGATGTTTCATATGCGCTGCCGCAAAAGGGCAGAGCGCTTTGCCAACAACCGGCTTCAATATGGTATTGGGCGGTATCAATACATTGTGTGTAGTGACTTGTGGCGGCATGAATATTCAATGTTAGCCATTGACGGTGCGTGGGGCATATAAATGGATAAAGCATAAATTCTCCTTGTTTCAAATAAAGATAATGCAAATGCTAATGATTATCAATTAAATTGAAAATTAATGCTTGTATCAAAGAATATGAATAGGGCAGATATAAATGAATAGCAGTTAAGTGAGATGATAACGGGATGGCATAAAATTCAGGCACTAAAAAACCCGCAAAAGCGGGCTTTATATCGTTACCGGCTTAAACTGGTCGGCGCAGCAAGTTCTTTAATAGATTAAAGAGCTACGATGTTCTCGGCTTGAGGACCTTTTTGACCTTGAGTTACAGTGAACTGTACTTTTTGGCCTTCAACTAAAGTTTTGAAACCAGAACCAGAGATAGCGCTGAAGTGAGCGAAAACATCTGGGCCAGATTCTTGCTCGATAAAGCCAAAACCTTTAGATTCGTTGAACCATTTTACGGTACCAGTAGTAGTGTTAGACATAATTTTAATCCTATATATTCAAGAGTATTTTGTGCCTTAAAAAGGCGGGTTTGCTGGAAGTGTTACTATTACTTATGAATTGCAGGACGAAAACCAACACGGACATCGAAATGGTGCACATAAATATAAAACGTACTTTCAAGCTGAATGTATTATATACAGCTCTGGCTTGTGGTCAATGAATATAATCTTAACTTTTCAAAAGGATATAAAAATTAATTTGTCTGTAGTGGCAATAGGTCATAGATCAGGGCAGCCGGGTAGGGCCTGAATCCCGTTTCCCGACAAGGGAAGCCAGACAACCGAAGATGGTTAAACTAAAGATGGCTGCTCGTTTTGTTCGTCAACTGTGGATTCAGCTAGGTTTGGTCTGTTTATGACTTTGTCGATAAAGCCATAACGTAACAGGACTTCCTCGGTGACATCTACTATATTCCCCACTCCTGTGACGTTCCAGAGCTGTTCTTCAAGGAATTTTGCCTTATGCATGGCGTAAATTCCGACGTATTGCATTTCGGTTCTAATCATTTCAGTATCCGGCCGACCGGTACGAGCAATAAAGATTTTAATCGCATAAAAATGGCCACCTCCTAACGCCTGGGCTATAAATTCTCTGCGCAGACCGTCTTGTTCAAACTGGTCGACAAATTTAACTTTGATCGCCTCTTTATGCCCGCTTTCCTGTGAATTAAAAGCAATAAACATTTCGCGCATTACAGGTTTACTGTTGTTTTTCAGTTTTTTCAGGGTTTGTTGGATAAAAGCCGGATTATTGGTTGCAAATAACGGATATAAATTCAACTTACCTGGCTCTGACCGGTATTTGAGCAGTGGCAACAAGCGGTGCGCTGATTGGGAAATTGCAACCGCGTCGGGCTGATAATTGACACCGTCTTTGCGCATGTAAATGGCAACATCCGGTATATTGGCAGAATAGATATTACGTAACGCTTCTCCCATACCTGGTACAGTTTCATCGTCTCGATAGGTTTTGAGTTTGTTGCGGTTAGTTTTGATCAGTTGTTCAAAAAATAACTGCGCAATGTTCTCTTCACCATACTGCACCACATTCAAATGCAGAATAGTGGCATCGTTATTGATACTTTTGACTTCATAGAGCAATCCTTTAAGTGGATACTTGTGGCTCATTTTTTGTAATTGCGGAAAGCTCAGCGCCACTTCATCAAATATTTTCCCGCCAAATGCAGTGTTAAGTTCGATCCTGACCCCATTGGGAGAAATATCTTCGGTCAGTCCCTGCAATTGGCCTTCTGCCATATCCACCAATACCTTGGTACGCAACTGGAAACGTTCTTGTTGGCGCAGGTTTTGATATTTGAATCTATGTAAGCTAACCGGTTCTGTGGGCATTAGGCGGGAATGGACAAAAGGTTTAATGCCAGGCAATGTGCTTTTATTCACTTTGTATTTTTGGTAAGCAATAGTATTCCAGTCGTCGGTTATATCAGTTAACAGTGCGATATATTTTAGTTTGATTAACCGCGCCATTAACCGCGCAGAAGGTTGATTGTTCTGTTTTTTGATACTGTTTCCCAAATCATCGGGGAGTGAAAGTGGGGCATGACATTGATCCGGGTGGATGTCCAACAATTGTATTTTGTAAACTCTCCAACTGGCTTTACGACTACCATAACCCAAAAATACCGGCTTTAGCTGAGAGTGTTTTTCGAGTTGATCAGGCGTCGCCGAGTAGAAAAAGGTTTTATCATTGTTGACACGACTGAATACATACAAGTAGGTCTGTTTATTCTCCATCTGGCTTATATTATTAAGCCGTGCCGGGGTCAGTAAATGCTCGATTCTTAACTGTCCGGTTTCATCCGTCCAGTAAGTAACGGTTTCTTTGTTGATATCATTGGTAAGAATATAACGTGGTTGCAGTTGCAGATCTTTTTGCTCAATAAAAATAGGCAAAGGATTAAACTGCGGTATGTAATATTGCTCATAGCCTTTGGTCTGGATAGCCTCTATGGTGTTATCCATATTGACCTTATAGCGGCGCTTGTTGCCTTGGATAAAGCGCTGCAAGAATGCGTCGAATCTGGGTGTTTGCTTGTTATGAGATCGACACAGAGTTAATCGCTGCTCATCCTGACCTTGCTCAATATCAATAACTTCGTAAGGGACGCCTTCATTTTTTTCTAAAGTGTTATCGGTGTTGAGACCCCTGAACTGGATTGTCAATTGTTCCTGTGGTTTAAACAGCCGATCTTTACGCACTTTAATTTTGAGTCCGTTCACCGAAATATCGACGGTCGTGGCGGCGATAGCTTCATTGAGCTGATTAAATATTTCAACATTAACCACAAAGTTCATCCGCTCTTCATGCCGTTGGCGGGATGCATTAAAATGGATAATTCGGGCTGGATAGAGGTGCTCAGATTTTGACGGACTATTATCCTGAGTCTCCGGGAGAAAGCGGTTTTGTTGTTCTTTTTGATGCATAACCCGGAAATTGTTTTCGGTATTATTGACGGCTTCAAATACACCGACGGTATAATGACCGAACGCCCGGATTTGTCTTTCAAACACATCCACCGCTATTTGATCGAGAAAATGAGTGATCCCGCCATATTCATAGGGTGAACAGCGTCCATCGACTAATCCGCGCAGGTCAATAACCTGAACGCATGGGCGCGCCAGTCGCTTTAACTCGACTTTAATCAGAAAACGCTTCGGCTTGGAAACGTGACTGGCCATCGTGGATAAGGTCTGATTGAAATCGGGCTCATTGACCACCGGTTTTAATTGCTCAATCAGATCCTGATATTGTTCAAATTCCTGAGTCATATTGGTAGACAGTTAGTAAAAGTCCTGTTTTAACAGAATGTTAAGCCTATACAGGCTTATCGACGTAAATGAATAATTCTGTTCCTTTTTAGGGTAGAATCATAGCATTCCAAGTAAAAATCAACAGAATCCTGAATAATATGGCCAAGCGTAAAACTGCCTATGTCTGTTCCGATTGCGGAGCCGAATACCCCCGTTGGCAGGGGCAATGTGGAGATTGTGGAGCATGGAACACTATTACCGAATTTGTTGTCAGTCCCGCCGCTGCAAGAAGTTCGGCACAAAGAAGTGGTTACGCCGGACAAACCCGGGCTGAAGTGCAGACGCTGGATAAAATTGACTTGCAAGCCTTGCCACGCTTCAGTTCCGGTTTTAAGGAGCTGGATCGGGTGTTGGGCGGTGGAATTGTTCCTGGGGCGGCTATGTTAATTGGTGGTTCTCCGGGAGCCGGAAAAAGTACCTTGCTGCTGCAGACCATGTGTTTTTTAGCTGCTAATCAGGCCGCATTATATGTGACGGGTGAAGAATCCTTGCAACAGGTGGCGCTAAGAGCCAGCCGTCTGGGATTGCCTACCGATAAATTACAACTGTTAGCTGAAACCAGTATTGAATCTATCTGTGATATTGCCATGCAGGTTAAGCCACGCATCATGGTGATTGACTCTATTCAGGTTATGCACGTCGCCGACGTACAATCTGCACCGGGCAGTGTCTCGCAGGTGCGTGAAAGCGCCGCATTTCTCACGCGTTTTGCCAAGCAAAATCATATCGCCATGTTTCTGGTCGGTCATGTGACCAAAGACGGTAGTTTGGCCGGGCCTAAAGTATTGGAACATTGTATTGATTGTTCGATGATGCTGGAAGGTGAAAGTGACAGTCGCTATAGAACCTTGCGAGGACAGAAAAACCGTTTTGGTGCGGTAAATGAGCTGGGTGTTTTCGCCATGACCGGTGGTGGTTTAAAAGAAGTTAAAAATCCTTCGGCGATATTTTTGAGTCGGGATGAACAACCATCTCCCGGCTCAGTGGTGATGGTGACCTGGGAAGGCACACGGCCGATACTGGTCGAAATACAGGCATTGGTGGATTATTCCCAGATGGCCAATCCTCGTCGAGTAGCGGTGGGGCTGGAACAAAATAGGCTGGCTATGTTGCTGGCAGTGATGCACCGGCACGGCAGTGTGCAAATGAACGATCAGGATGTATTTGCCAATGTGGTTGGCGGGGTCAAGGTATCTGAAACAGGTGCCGATTTGGCGTTATTGCTGGCAATGGTATCGAGTTTTAAAAATAAAGTCCTGCCACAGGAATTGATCGTGTTCGGTGAGGTCGGTTTAGCCGGCGAAATCCGGCCGGTGCCTAATGGCACTGAACGCTTAACCGAGGCAGCCAAGCACGGTTTTAAAAAAGCCATTGTGCCTTTTGCCAATATGCCTAAGCAGACGGTAGCCGGCATGCAAGTTATCGGGGTGAAAAGATTGGGTGAAGCACTCGAGGCAATTTAAATGGAATGGGGGTCTTCGAGCTGGCAAAGGCTATCAAAATTACGATGTAATAGTTCGTCATCGCCCATATTGAGTTCGATTAAGCGACGCAACTGGCTGATACTGTCAAGATCCATCAATTCAGACATAATGCCTACAGCATCATCATTCATATGACTGATTTTGCCCACAATCAAAATCGCATTAGGCAGGCCTTCAAGCTGAAATGTCACCAGTAAGTCGGTGTCCTTTTGCGGTTCAAAATTGTTTGGTCGAGCGATCAGAACACCATGCAGGGATAAATCCAGCAGATGGCTTTCCCACGCATGACTACCCTGACGTAATTGCACGGGAGCGGAAAATACAATTCGGGTGAAACGTCTTTTATCCACAACACCATCCATTAAGATTTACTTCAGTAAGCATAGCGTTGTCGGACAACTTATGCATAGATTTTTTAAACGATGCTCAGGGGAATATTTTAATTAATGCTTAAATAACAAGATCTTGAATTATATATTTCAGGTATTTGTCTATATTGCCATTTTTACCCGGATCATCAGAAAAAAATCAGTTTTTAATCAGCATTTGTTCCAGTTTTTATTGATAGCTAATGTCACGCTTCACCCAATTCTATTAAACGGGAAAACCCTATGAAAAAACTGATTGGTCTGCTATTGGCCTATTGCACTGCTTTAAACACTTATGCTGCACAAAATGAGTGGATGGTGATTGATTCCAAGGTTGTGGAGCAGCAATTTAAAGTTAAAGTGTTGCTACCGGATTCTTATCAGCAAACGGAACAACAACTTGAGGGAGAAGCGGTAAAGCATTATCCAGTGTTGTATACCCGCTCAAGTGACAGGCGATTAGCTTTGTTAAGGGCACAAATGAGCTGGCTGAGTCATGTGCAGTTTGCCCCGTTTTTTGAATCTATTATTGTTGTTCTGCCGGAAGTCACAGCTAATGGTGAAATGGATAAATTTGCCAAAGCGTCAGGGAGCGCAGATAGGCTGGCTATCGAGGTTTATCAAAAAGACGTTATTCCTTATATCGACCAGCATTTTCGTACTCAACCGTTTCGCATGATTGAAGGTTTTTCCACAGCCGCCAATCAAATTCTGTCGATTTTTTTACAGCAGCCTTCATTGTTTAATGTTTACATGGCCTTTAGTCCTGCACTGGCATTAGATAACAGCGGTATCGTAAAGCGATTTGAACAACTTGAGTTAAGCACTGACTATCAATATCGCGCTTTGTATCTCAATTTAGGTAGCTTCGATGAAAACAGTGAGCCTTTTGAGCAATTACAAATGTTATTTAATCAAAGACTGAAGGATAAGTTGCCAGGTCTGGTGACTTACGCTGAAGATTTAAGTCAGCATAATTATTTAAGTGGCCCCGTAATTGGGTTGGTAGATGCGGGAGAAAAGCTGTTTGCCGACCGATTTCCAGCAATTGAACAGTTTGAGCAAACGGGTACTAACGGCGTTAACCGCTATTTTGCTCAGCTTAAACAAAAATACGGTTTTGAAATTGACAGTCAAAACACCCATATAGATCTGGCTTATTTTTATGTGTCTTTGAAGCGCTTTGCCGACGCGCAAAATGTAATGACAGCCTTGTTAAAAAATGAGCCACAAAGCATTTTTTTGCATACCCGATTAGCTGACGTGCAAAAACAATCAGGCAATAATACACAGGCGAAGGAAACGCTAAAACGTGGGTTAAACTTGGCAAAACAAGCTGAAAATACAGAAGCTGTTACTTATATTAAAGCACGGATCAAAGAATTAAAGTGATATAGGTTTATATTTCAGGCGAGGCGGATAACCACACCGCTTCGCGCATTTCGGCCTGTTGATTATTGGACAACATTTGATTGGTATTGACATCGAAATCCGTCATAAACGTCGCGTTTTCATCGTAGTGACCAATAACGGCTGCCTGTTCTTTGACTGGGTCGTAACACCAAACATGCAACTGCTTATCCTGTAAAAAGATCAAACCGTCTTGTTCGATAAAATCAGACTGAATAATCAAATCCGGTAGTGCTGCAATGGGCTGAACTCTTCCATTCACAAACTTGCTTAATTTGCCGTGAACGTCCGCGCTTAGTAGTACTGCGTTGCTTATTTGCTGCGCCCAGCTTATTTCTTTATCCAGCAGCAATTGATACTGGCCGCTTTGAGTATCATACATAATAAGTGATGACTTACCCCCGATAAGGGCTGACATCAGTACCTTATGCTTTTTACTTTGATAGATTTGCTGTGGAATAAATTCTGTGTTGAGCTTCTGAGCCTTATCGCCAAGTTTAACTAACCAAAGCGTTTGATGACTGATAAATATCAGCTGGTTATTAGTTTGCCAAAGATAATCACTTACATCCTCTGGCTGATGACTTAATTGTTGTTCTGCCCCGCCAGATAACCAAATCTGAGTTGTGCCAGTGCGATCGGAAAGAAAGGCAATTTTGTTAGTATTAGGCTGATATTTACCTTTCCATTCCTTAAACACGCTGGGCGAAACAATCGCGTCAGTGAAACCTTTATCCTGATTAAATTGTCTTTTATTTACACTGGTATCCAGTCGAGATTGCAACACTAAAAACCGTTGATGCTGAAAATCGTGTTCGACACTGAGGATTTGGTTATTCAATGGTAATGGCTGCTGTTTAACTAGCTGAAAATTCTGTAACCAATAGAGTGTTTTGTTATGTGTAAGTATCAAAGTGTCGTTATTAAACCAACTCGCCTGACTAGCCTGCTTTAGTCGCTCAGGCAACTCATTGCTACTTAAATTCGTCCAATGTTGGCTTTTGTCTTGCCACGTTGTGTGCCAGATTTTACCCTCATTTAACCAGCCTAAAATTTGGTTTTCGTCAGAATAAAACAGCTGCGATGTGGTGAAATATTGATTGCTCAGTGATTGAGATTGCTGTTGCTGAAGGTTAAACACTATTATCTGGCTAAGATGATCTGTGCCAGTATTTAAATAAGCCAAGCTGTTGTTATCTATCCAAGTGGGCGAGTGAGCAAAACCGTCACTGCACTTAGTTAATGGCGTTATCTTTCTGCTCAATAATTCGAAATTCACTAGTTGAATACATTTATGCTTTTCAAATCGGGTCAGTAAGCCAAAGCTGACTGTTTTGTCATCGGGTGATAGTGCAAGTTCACCGTGTATCCATAAATTGTCTGCCAATATTGTCTGCTGAGAAGTAGATGTGTTTTGAATGACCAGTTGATGCTGCTTGTTGTTTTCTCGACTAAACACCACAAAATCACCTTGATGGGATAAAGTAATATCAATGATGTTTTTACCGTCTATTGTTACTGGTTCACTGCGGGTCAAGGTTGGATAATTCGGCTTTGCCGACCAAAAAATAATTAAAGCACCAAATGACAAAGCAACAATGAATAATACCAATTTATTGGAAGAAGGATTGTAGGTGCGTTTGCGTTCTGTGCTTTGGATGATAGGTGGCACTATGCTGTAACCCAACTTAGGATGGGTTTTAATAATATGCTGCCGTTTGGCATCATCGTTCAGCTGTTTGCGCAGCTGTGTGATACAGCGCTGTATCGTGTTAGCTGTTACAACAACGTCACCCCACACCTTATCCAATAAGGTTTGTTGACTGACGATATTGCCTTCGGCATCACACAATATCTTTAGTACGGCATTTAGCTTGGGCTCGAGCGACTCTACGCTTCCGTCTTTATTAATTTCAGCACGTTCCAAATCAATGGTGATATTTTTAATACGGATTTTTTTGATAGCCAAACGCTAAAAACCTTCTATTTTAACTGGTTAGCAATTATTTTGGCATAAAAACACGGTTAACCGAATACTTTAAATAAGTTGAATAATGGAGGCTGTATTGGGAAGGGTGGGAATATATAGCAGGGCTTTCGCCCTGCTAAAAAAGACTTATTTACTAATTTTTTTATATTTAAGGCGATGTGGTTCGACGATGTCCTGACCAAAGTTAGCTTTTAACCAGCTTTCATATTCGTTGAAATTACCCTCATAGAAATTAATCTTGCCTTCATCACGATAGTCAAGAATATGAGTAGCGACCCTATCCAGAAACCAGCGATCGTGAGAAATGACCATTGCACAACCGGGAAAAGCCAGCAGTGCGTTTTCCAGTGCGCGCAAAGTTTCTACATCCAGGTCGTTAGTGGGCTCATCCAGTAATAAAACGTTGCCACCGGTCTTGAGCAACTTGGCTAAATGTACTCTGTTACGTTCACCACCAGACAAGTCCTTGATAAATTTTTGCTGGTCATTGCCGCGAAAGTTAAAGCGGCTCAGATAGGCGCGGCTGTTGAATTCGATATTGCCAATCTTAATCAGATCCAGTCCGTCCGATACTTCCTGCCATACTGTATTACCGCCATCCATATCATCGCGGAACTGGTCAACGCTGGCCAAATGCACGGTATTGCCAATGATGATTTCGCCACTATCCGGATTTTCTTGTCCGGATAACATTCTGAACAATGTTGACTTACCCGCTCCGTTGGGACCTATGATACCGACGATAGCGCCCTTGGGCATGGTAAAAGACAAGTCGTCAATCAATACGCGATCACCATAAGACTTATGCAGATTGCTGACTTCAATAACCTGATCGCCCAAGCGTTCACCAATCGGGATATATAACTCGTTGGTTTCATTACGACGCTGGAAATCATTACTGTTCAACTCTTCAAAACGCGCCATACGGGCTTTGCTTTTGGCCTGGCGTCCTTTGGGATTACTGCGTACCCAGTCCAGTTCTTGTTGAATCGATTTTTGCCGAGCACTTTCGCTGCGCTCTTCCTGTTTTAAACGCTGATCTTTTTGTTCTAACCAGGAGGAATAATTTCCTTCCCATGGAATTCCATGCCCACGATCCAGTTCCAGGATCCAGCCCGCGACGTTGTCGAGGAAATATCTATCGTGGGTAATCGCTACTACGGTGCCTTCATAATCGTGTAAAAAGCGTTCCAACCAGGCAACTGATTCTGCATCCAGGTGGTTGGTGGGTTCGTCCAGTAACAACATATCGGGTTTTTCTAACAATAGGCGGCATAAAGCCACGCGGCGACGTTCACCACCAGATAAGGTTTCTACATCTGCATCCCACGGTGGCAAACGCAATGCATCAGCAGCACGTTCCAAGGCATTTTCCAGATTGTGACCATCTTTAGCTTGAATGATCCCTTCCATTTCACCTTGTTCCTTGGCCAGGGCGTCAAAGTCTGCATCAGGTTCGGCGTAGGCCGCATAAATTTCATCCAGTCGTTTTAACGCATGCGCAACATCGGCCACGGCCATTTCAATATTGCCGCGTACATCCTTACTGGCATCAAGTTGAGGTTCCTGCGGTAAGTAGCCTATTTTTAGCCCGGGTTGTGCGCGTGCTTCGCCTTCTATATCGGTATCAATTCCCGCCATGATCCGTAATAAGGTTGATTTACCCGAGCCATTCAGACCCAACACACCAATTTTTGCGCCAGGGAAAAAACATAAAGAGATATCTTTGAGTATCTGGGTTTTGGGAGGAACGATTTTCCCGACTCGCGACATGGTATAGACATATTGGGACATGCGTGATTAATCCTGCTAGGTAATAAATAATTTAAGCTGATTTTAGCATTAGCCCCATCAGACAAAAAGCATTCAATTCAACAATATAACCGCCGTTTCTAGCAGTGAATTATTTTAATTTTTTTTCTCAAGTGAAGTTAACTGTTTGTTTTTAAATAAATTTAAAAACGCAAAAAAAACTAAAGTTTCTAATAGTTAGGTCGATAACTATAGCTGAGGGGAATTCTATTTATAGAATTTTTTGAGTTTTGGTAGAGGTACTGGAACTCGATTTTATGAGGCAACTCGCAAGAGTTGAAATTAGGCGAGCGGTTTTGGGTATGAGGGTACCCAAGATTGTTCTCAGGAGGTAATACTATGGGTTTATATGTTAATACAAATATATCTTCGTTGAATGCACAGCGTCAGTTATTTAACTCGGGGCAGTCATTATCGACATCGTTTGAACGACTTTCATCAGGTTTTCGTATTAACCGTGCGGCGGATGACGCGGCCGGTTTGCAAATTTCTGATCGTATGACATCGCAAATTATGGGGTTGGATCAAGCTGCCCGTAACGCGAATGATGGTATTTCATTGGTGCAGACGGCAGAAGGTGCGATGGGAGAGATTACCAGTTCGTTGCAGCGTATTCGCCAATTGGCGGTACAGGCACAAAATGGTATCAATACTTCGTCTGACCGCACGGCACTGCAAAAAGAAGTATCGGCACTGAAGAGTGAAATCAGTCGGATTGGGCAAAATACCCAGTTTGGTGGCGTTGACTTGCTCAAAGGAACGTTCTCCGCAGCATTTTTGGTGGGTGCTAACAGTGGCCAAACCATTTCTGTCAACTTGTCGCGCTCTGGTGGTTACGGTGCTTCAGGTTTGTCTGTGGGCAGTGTTTCTGTGGCAACCGCCGATGCTGCGGGTAGTGCGTTAACTACTATCGACAATGCCTTGTCTACTATTGGTAGTGCGCGGGCTGATTTAGGTGCCTTGCAGAACCGGTTTTCATCGACCATTCGTAACCTGAGCAATATTTCGGAGAATATCTCCGGCGCCCGGTCACGAATTCGCGATACCGACTTTGCCGCTGAAACGGCAGAACTGACACGTAACCAGATTGTCCAACAGGCCAGTATTTCGGTATTGAGCCAGGCCAATCAAAGACCGCAAGCTGCTTTAACGTTGTTAGGTTAATATGAGCTGGGCTACTATTAGTAATAGTAAAACAGGCAGGTGACGCAATTTGTTACTGCTTGTTGGATGATTTTTGTAGTAGCCGCGCTTTTTGATTGTAAGTAGAGGTGGAAGATGGATATTGATTTTTCACAAGCAGGGCAGGCATTTGCCAATGGCAATATTGCCCAGCAACTCAGACAACAGCCGACAAAACCGGACGAGCAATCTGCCCAGGCAGATAAAGCAACAACACAACCTTTAGATCGTGCTGAAAAAGGTAAAGTTGTAGCGCAGCCAGCCGATACATTGTCAGCAAGGGAAGTGGAAACTGCGGTGGCTGAAGTGAATGATTTTGTTCAGTCACAAAGTCGGCAATTGAACTTCTCAGTTGATGAGAACAGCAATCGCTCTGTGGTAAAAGTGACGGATTCGGATACTGGCGAAGTGATTCGTCAATTACCTTCCGATGAAGTGTTAAAATTGGCAGCCAGAATTCAGGATTTACAATCTGACATCGGGGCAGCTGTAGGCGTGTTATTTAGCAAAGAAGTATAGTCAGACAGTGTTTTGATTAAACAGTAAATAACACAAGATATGTCAAGGCATTACGTGCGAGGTTTATCATGGCTATTCAATCGTTGGGCGTGGGTTCAGGGTTAGCACTCGATGATCTGGTAACCCAGTTACTGGAGGCTGAGCGTAAACCTAAAGTCGATCGTCTGGATGCGCGTGAGGAAACAATCGAAGCGAAGTTATCTGGTATCGGGAAACTTAAATCGAAAATGGATGACTTTAAAAAGTCAGTTGACGATTTACGTTTTGATTATGAACTTCGTGGGCGTAAGGCCTTGGCATCTCATCCCAGCGAAACGCTGGAACCTTTTACTGCAGATGCGTCAAACTCTGCAACTGCGGGCGAATATAAAATTGCCGTGACCCAACTAGCTAGTGGTAGTCGGGTAGAAACGGCCAATGCGGTAGACGGTGGCTTTGCCAGTTCAACCTCTTCAGTGTTAGGTTCAGGCAGTGGCTCACTGACATTTAAAATCGACAGTTCAGGCGATTCATTTAGTGTCAATGTTACCGCGGGTATGACACTGGAGCAGTTACGCGCCAAGATTAACAGCAATAGCAATAATTTTGGTGTCAACGCCAGTATTATCAATACCGGCACGGCTGATGGTGGTGCCAAACTGGTGTTCTCTTCAACGGTTACCGGTGCGGGTAACGATCTTAAAATTGTTAATGATAATGATTTGGCTGATCTCAATCGGGTAGCGACCACAGATTCAAGCGAAACCAGCACTTATCTCACGCCAGTTAAGTCTGCCCAGAATGCTCAGGTGACTATCGATGGTATTGTGGCTGAGAGTGACAGCAACAAGTTTGAAAATGTCCTGGAAAATGTTTCCTTTGATGTGGATGAATTATCCTCGCTGGATGCATTGGGGAATCCGATGACCTCAACCCTGGAAATTGGTTTTGATACCGAAGGTGTCGAGAAAAAAATTCGTGATTTTGTCGATAACTACAATTCACTGATGACAGAAATCAACACCCTGACCAAATATGGTCAGTCAGACTTGGAAGAAGATGGTCCCTTGGCAGGCGACTTTATGGCGCGCAATATTCAGTCCAGTTTGGCCCGAATTGTCTCATCATTTGTACCTGAATCAGGCTTGGGATCGTTATTCCAACTGGGTATTGCGTTTGACGAAGACAACAAGCTGAAGATCGGTGAGTTTGACGAATATGGGCAAGACAGCGGTGAAGAACGTCTTGCTGCAGCACTGGAAGATAACTTTGATGAAATCTCCAATCTGTTCACCGGCGATAACGGTATCGGCTCCAGATTGTATGATTTTACCTACGAATATACGACTTTTGGTGGCTTGCTGCGCACCAGAGAACAAGCTTACAAAGATGATAAAGAGTCTATTCTTGATCAGCGCGAGCGACTGGAACTGCAAATGGCCAATTACGAAGATGTGCTACGCAGCAAATACCAGAACCTGGACAAAACGGTTGCACAATTAAACAGTACCGGTGCGGCGCTAATGGCCGCGCTGGGTTAATAACAGCACTTCATCGATAATCATTAAGAGGTAAATTATCATGGCACTGAAGGGGATTAACGCATATAAAAAAGGCAATATTAAGCAGGAAATTGCCAATGCCGATCCACACAAGATCACCCTGATGTTGATGCAAGGCGTGTTGGACAGAATGGCCTATGCAAAAGGTAATATAGAGCGTAAGGACTATGCCGCCAAAGCCGAGAATTTATCGCGGGTGACGGCTATTTTGGTGAGCTTGCGCGATAGCCTGGATATGAAAGCAGGGGGAGATATCTCTGACAACCTGTTCTCCCTGTACGATTACATGCTGCAACGTATCACTGATGCCAATGTCCAGAATAGCTTGAAGATTATGGATGAAGTGATTAATCTGATGTTACCTATTAAAACGGCGTGGTCACAGATCCCTGAAGATGCCAAACAGGAAGCCTATGTGCTACAGCGCCAAAATCAACAAGCGGCGATGTGAGCAACTCAGAACACTCTTTTTCTACAGCGGATATTGACCAAAACCTGCAGCAAATAAAAGCCTTGCTCGAACAGGAAGAACTTGATCACGCTGAATTGCTTGCGCTGGTCAATATCCGGGACAAGTTAGTCCTCGAACAATTAAATCAACTGGATGATGAACAGAAACAGCTATTTGGTAAGGCGGAATTGGCCACCAACCAGTTGCTCCAATCTCAAGCCCAGTCCCTTTATGAGCAAACCGAAAAACAGTTGGCTAAACTGGTACGCAATCGCAAAGTGATTAAAAAGTATAAATAACCAAAATTATCGGCATGGTTTATGCTGTAGCCTATCTAGATGACGCGTAGTGATGTTTTCCTGACGCACTATTCATGGTACAAAATCAATATCATGCGATTGCACAATTGTTATATAAGAAGATCAACAACATGTTTGATTCAAAAAGTATACTGATTACTGGTGGAACAGGTTCTTTTGGGCAAAAATTTATCGCCAGAGTTCTGAAAGATTATAAGCCCAAAAAGCTGATTGTTTATTCCCGTGATGAGCTGAAACAATTTGATATGCAAAAGCAATTTAATGCTTCTTGCATGCGCTATTTTTTAGGTGATGTGCGCGATAAAGAACGGTTGAAAACTGCGATGCGCGATGTGGACTATGTGATCCATGCCGCAGCACTCAAACAGGTCCCCGCGGCTGAATATAATCCGATGGAATGTATCAAGACCAACATTATGGGCGCACAGAATGTTATTGAAGCCTGTATTGAATCCAATGTCAGCCGGGTCATCGCATTATCTACCGACAAAGCCGCCAATCCGGTTAACTTATATGGTGCCACCAAACTGGCGTCAGATAAGCTATTTGTCGCTGCCAATAATATTTCCGGTGCCAAAGGCTCACGTTTTGCTGTGGTTCGTTACGGTAATGTAGTGGGGTCGCGCGGCTCAGTTGTCCCCTATTTCGAAGAGTTGCTTGCTGCCGGCACAACCAGATTGCCCGTCACACACAAAGATATGACCCGTTTCTGGATCACATTGGATGAGGGTGTTGAGTTTGTAATCAAAAATTTCCAGCGCATGCAGGGCGGCGAAATCTTCGTACCTAAAATTCCATCGGTGCAAATCATCGACTTGGTAGAGTCCATGTCGGGTCATCGTGACTATGACATTATTGGTATCCGCCCCGGTGAGAAAATTCATGAAATCATGGTGCCCGAAGAAGTGTCTCACCATTCTTATGAATTCGACGATCATTTTGTGATTGCGCCGGCGATTGTCTTTTTTGACAAAAATATAAAATACAACAAAAACAAGTTAGGAGAAGAAGGGCGTTCGGTAGATGAAAAATTTGAGTATCACTCCGGCACCAATTCGCATTTTCTGACTGTTGATGAATTAAAACAGTTGAACGCCAGCTCACAATGATTCCATACGGTAAGCATGCCATCGAACAGGAAGATATCGATGCGGTAGTTGATGTACTGCAACAGCAGTTCCTTACTCAAGGCCAGCAGGTGCCAGCGTTTGAGCAAGCATTAAATCGCTATTGCGGCAGCGAATACTCTCTGGCCGTTAACAGTGGCACATCTGCATTGCATATTGCCTGTCTGGCATTAGGGGTTGAACGAGGCGATAGTGTCTGGACCTCGCCGTTATCCTTTGTTGCATCGGCTAATTGTGCTTTATATTGTGGTGCAACAATTGATTTTGTGGATATAGATCCTGTTAGTCGTAATTTGTGTCCACAAAAACTGGCGGATAAACTGGCGCAGACGGCTATTCTGCCTAAAGTTGTCATCGTGGTTCATTATGCTGGCATCAGCTGTGATATGCAGGCGATAAAGGCTCTTTCGGAACAATATGGATTTTATATCATTGAAGATGCCAGCCATGCGTTAGGTGGTTATTATCAAGGTAAGCCAATCGGAAGTTGCCAATATTCAGATATGGCAGTACTGAGTTTTCATCCGGTCAAGTCTATTACCACTGCTGAAGGTGGTGCGGTAACAACGAATAATGCTCAGTTTTACCAACGCCTTGGCTTGTTTGCCAAGCATGGTATCACCCGTGATCCGGATTTGATGGAGCAGCAATCACCAGGTAGCTGGTACTACGAACAGATTGAACTGGGATTCAACTACCGCCTGAGTGATTTACATGCGGCGTTGGGTATTAGCCAGTTAAAAAAACTGGATGAGTTTATTCAGCAACGCAGAATTAGGGCTGAACGTTATCAAAATGCGTTGGCCGGTCTACCGGTTATTTTACCTGTTGTCGATGAACAGCGTTGTTTCGCCTGGCATTTATACAGTATTGAATTGCAGCAGCATGACAGGGCGGCGGTTTATCGTTCGCTTAATCAACAGGGAATAGGCGTGAACGTGCATTATATTCCTATTCATTTGCAGCCCTATTATCAGCGACTGGGCTTTGCGCCGGGAGATTTTCCGGCTGCCGAACATTTTTACCAGAATGCGTTAACCTTACCTTTATTTCCTGCGCTGAGCGCCGATGATCAGAATAAGGTGATCCGTGAACTGACTAACGCATTGATGTAAGGATATGGCATTGAATCTGGCAGTAATTCCCGCCCGAGGCGGCAGTAAACGCATTCCCGGCAAGAATATTCGCGAGTTTGCCGGAAAACCGCTAATCGCCTATTCGATCGAAGTGGCCATGCGCAGCGGTTTGTTTGAAAAAGTGATTGTCTCAACCGATAGTCAAAATATCGCGGATGTGGCATTGCAATATGGTGCCGACGTTCCTTTTATTAGGCCGGTTGAGTTGGCGGATGATTATACCGGTACCCGACCTGTTACTAACCATGCTATCGAATATTGTCGCCAACATTTTTTTGAACCGCAACTTTGTTGCTGTATTTACGCCACTGCGCCTTTTTTGCAAGTCGATAGTTTGCTGGAGGGTTATCAGGAGCTGCATCGGCAACAAGATAAGGCATTTGCTTTCTCAGTGACCAGTTATGCTTTTCCCATCCAACGCTCATTACGAAAAATAAACAATGGTGTAGAGCCGGTTTTCCCGGACAACATTGCAAAACGCTCACAAGATTTGGAAGAAACCTACCACGACGCGGGACAATTTTATTGGGGGCGGAGTAATGACTATTTATCGAGCAAGAAGATATTTTCCGACCACAGTATTCCGGTTGTGTTGCCCCGTCATCTGGTTCAGGATATTGATACCGAAGAAGACTGGCTGCGCGCCGAACTGATGTACCAAGCTTATATGCGAGACCATAATTGATGGAACCTAAAAAAATCCTGTTGATCAGGATGCTCGGGCTGGGCGATGTGACCTGCATCGGTATTCCGGCGCTACGCTATTTTAAACAACAATTTCCTGATGCCAGTATCAGTTTTCTGACCTTTTCAGCCGGCCAGGATATGATTCGTCTGGCCGAACCGAATGTGCAGCTATTGACATTGGAGCAAGATCAATGGCCGGAGAATATTATTCCGGCAATGGAAAGCTTTCTGGGATTGGCGGAGAAAATTATTGGTGAGGGATATGACCAGATAGTCAATCTGGATACCTGGTTTATGCCCTGCTTTATGAGCCGGTTTTTGAAGGACGCAGGCGAACACGTTATCGGCAATATGATGAGTATCTCGGTGCAGGAGTTACTCGAGCAGTTCCAGACTCAAACACTTAAACCTGAATATGTTAATGATCCCGCAGCCTACATCCACAGCAGTTTTTTTGGTATGTCCCGTTGGCACAGTCCCTGGTGGGAAAGTGCGTTTTTACCGGACAATGGCTACCCGGAGTTTTATTTACGCTCCTGTTGTGGTTTCGATCAGCTAGATATGAATTGGCAGATAGAGGTTAAAGCCGATCATCAGCTAAAAAAAATCGGTAAAAAACAGAAAGTCATTGCGTTGGCACCGCAGGCACGCACAGCAGAGCGAAACTACCCCTATGGCGATAAACTCAAGCAATTATTGCAGCAAGCCGGTTTTCACGTCTGGACCGGCTTTGATGGCAAAATTCCCATGCGCCAGACGCTGGCTCAGCTAAAAGCCAGTGACTTACTGGTAACCGCGCCCTCGGCCCCCCAATGGTTGGCGGCAACCGTTGGCTGTCCCAGTTTGGTGATTTGTGCTGACGTAGATCCGCGGACACTGATGCCGGATTACGCCACAGACCCCGCTCCCCAGCCGATTGCACCGGAAGCCTTGTTGGAAAGTATCCAATCCATTTTCACAGAGCAAGCCAATGAAGGATCTTGATATCGGTGGCCGGTTAGTCGGTGCCAGCCATAAACCTTTTATTATTGCTGAACTCAGTGGCAATCACAGCCAGCGACTGGATCTGGCGATTCAAATGGTTGAAGCTGCAGCGGCTGCCGGGGCAGACGCGATCAAGCTGCAAACCTATACCGCCGACAGCATGACCCTGGATGTGCAAAGTAAAGGGTTTGTCATCGAAGAACAGGACAGTTTGTGGTACGGCGAATCGCTACATGCCCTTTATCAAAAGGCGGCGACGCCTTATGACTGGCATCCGGTTTTATTCGAAAAAGCACGTGAATTGGGCATGCTGGCATTCAGTTCGCCTTTTGATGAACAGGCGGTGGATTTTTTGGCCGGGCTGGATGTGCCTTGTTATAAAATTGCCTCGTTTGAACTGACTGACCTGCCTCTGATTGCCAAGGCGGCCAGCCAGGGTAAGCCGCTGATTATGTCCACCGGTATGGCCAGTGTCAGTGAAATCGAACAGGCCGTCACCACTGCAAAACAGGCGGGTTGTGACGATATTATTTTGCTTAAATGTACCAGTACCTATCCGGCACTACCGACTAATACCAACCTCAATACCATTGCCAATATGCGTGACACCTTTGGCTGTCAGGTAGGTTTGTCCGATCATACTGCCGGTATAGGCGTGTCGGTGGCGGCAGTGGCACTGGGTGCAACGGTTATTGAAAAGCATTTTGTGCTGGATCGCAGTGCTGGTGGCGTTGATGCCGAATTTTCACTGGAACCTGGCGAATTGACGCTGTTGACCAGCGAAACCGAGCGGGCCTGGCTGGCGATGGGCAAGGTGGTTTATGGTGGTACACAAGCCGAGGAAAAATCCAAACAATATCGCCGTTCTATTTATGTCAGTGCCGATATCAAGGCCGGTGACACCTTGGGATCAAACAATTTACGCATTGTGCGCCCTGCTTTTGGTTTAGCACCTAAACATTGGCAAAGAGTGCAAGGTCGTGTTGCCAAACAGGATTTAGCCAAAGGCACGCCGCTTGACTGGTTACTGATTGAATAGGTTTTAGCGACATGAAAGTATTGTTCCGCGTCGATGCCAGCAGTGCAATGGGGATTGGTCATCTGATGCGTTGTCAGGCTTTGGCGCAGGCTTTGGCGCAACAGCAGGTTGAAATTATTTTTGCACTACGGCAGCAGACGGTACCCCTTGCCCGCGGCCGGCATGATTGGGTTGGACAAGTGAAATCAATCCCGGACCATGTCAGCCAGCCAGAGGAACTGGATTGGTTACAACAGCAATTTGATTTGGATGAGTTTGATTTTGTAGTGTTGGACGGATATCAATTCGACCACAAATATCGCGCCAGCTTAAAAGCCGCGTTCAATTATCTGGTCATCTTCGATGACAACAACGACAGCGGGCCTCTCTATGCAGATATGGTGATTAACGCTGCGAGCAATGCCGATAAACTAAACTATTCTCGCACTGCGCCAGAGGCGATTTATTGTTTGGGAACTGACTACAGGATTTTACGTCAGGAATTTTATAGCCAGCCTCCAGTTGATTGGCAGCAGCGTCATTCATTGACACTCATGCTGGGGGGCAGTGATCCGCTAAATTTGACGCTGCCTATCCTGCAATCCTTGCAAAAAAGAAAAGTGGATATTCCGCTACGAGTGATTACTGGCGCGGCCTATCCTTATCTGGATGAATTACAGGCGTTTATTCAGCAAAGCGCTCAGCCGATACAGCATATCCACAATTGTCAGCAGATGGCAGAAGTGGTGAGTTATTCACGAATGATGCTGTCGGCGGCCGGAGGCAGCCAGTTTGAGATTGCTTATTGTCATACACCGGCATTACTGGTGATTGTGGCGGAAAATCAGCGTAATGCCACCCGACAGGCGGCACAGCAAGGTTGGTGTGAAGTCTTTGATGCCACTGAAAAGGTGGATATTGAGTTGCTGACCGATAAATTGCTGACTGTCTGGCATGACGACTCGCAGCTGCACAACATGCATCTGCAGGCGGAGTTAATGTCGCCTGCAAACGGTGCGGAAAATGTGCTGGATAGCCTTGAACGGATGTGGCGTTGATGAAGCAACTGGCCGGTTATAATGTACAGCTTAAATCTGTGGAGTTTGAGGATCTGGAGTTACTCAGAGGCTGGCGAAATGATCCGCAAGTGAGTCAGTTTATGTTGTCGCAGGAGCTAATCAGCAAAGAACAACAAACCGCCTGGTTTAATAAAATTCAGCGTGATCCAGCACAACAACACTGGTTAATTTATTATAAGCAACAGCCCATTGGCAGTGCCAATATCAAGGCCATCTATCAGGGGCAAACCCTGCGAAATGCTACTACCATTGAGCCGGGACTCTATATTGGCGATAAGCGTTATCGCGGAAATTTGCTGGCTTTTGCTCCTACATTGTTGATCAATGATTACTGTTTTGAGCAATTAAAGGTCAAGCAATTGCACGCAGTGGTCAAACAGTCCAATCAGGCAGCGCTGAATTACAATTTAAAACTGGGCTATAAAATACAAAAGCAGGCAGAACTGGTGGAAATTACCCTGACCGAGAGGGATTACCAGCAGGCCAGCCAAACCCTTAAGCGTTTTTTATCAAGGTAATATGAGTATGACAACAACCGAAAAACTGTATCAGGCCTTTGCAACGGGTTTGGGAATTGAAATTGATAGCGTCAGCGATGAACTGGCCTATAACAGCATTCCCCAATGGGATTCGACTGCGCATATGATCCTGATCGCTGAGTTGGAGAATCAGTTTGATGTGATGCTGGATACTGACGATATTATTGATATGAGCTCGGTATCCAAAGCCAAACAGATATTGGCAAAGCACCGAATTGCGTTTGACTGACAGGTGAACGCAGTTGTTTTTTTCCGGCTTGCAGCAATTTGGTGATGATATTGCCTTGATAGAAGGTGATACGGTGCTTTGCTATGCCGATTTGCAGCAGCGCATCGACTCATTCAGGAAAAAACTACCGCAAAACAGACAACTGGTTGTGCTGCAGGCGGGTAATGATATTACGACACTGGTGACCTATCTCACTTGTCTGCAGGCGGGCCATGTAGTGATAATGGTCGATAAGCAGATAGCCGAACCTTATCTGCAATCCCTTGTCGATGCCTATTATCCCAACTGGCTGGTTAAAGACGCTGAGATATCCTTTGTTACTGATTATCATCATGTTTTTGATGATGATTTAGCCTTATTGCTGTCTACCTCTGGTTCCACAGGCTCGCCCAAGCAAGTGGCATTGTCGAAGACCAACTTGCAGTCAAATGCCGATTCAATTTGCCAATATCTGCCTATTCTTGCCAGTGATAAAACTATTACTACCTTAGCGCCGTTCTATTCTTATGGGCTGTCGGTGCTCAACAGCCATTTGCTAGTCGGTGCGACGATAGTCTTAACCGAGCATAGTTTGGTGAGTCGTGAATTCTGGACGTTGTTCGAACAGCATCAAATTAACAGCTTCGCCGGTGTGCCGTACAGCTACGAGATGTTATTGCGTTTGCGTTTTACCCGGAAGAACTTGCCTGATTTGCGTTACTTTACTCAGGCAGGTGGAAAATTGGCCACCGGCAAAGTGGCAGAGTTGGCACAATATGCACAACAACAGGATAAACGGTTTTTTGTCATGTATGGTCAAACCGAAGCGACAGCACGCATGGCGTTTAACGCGGACCCGCTAGCTAAGCCGGAATCTATCGGTCGGGTCATACCCGGCGGTGAATTTTGTTTGCAAGATGAGCAGGGCAGACTGGTATCGGGCGAGCAGCAACAGGGTGAACTGGTTTATCGCGGTGCTAATATTATGCTTGGTTATAGCCGAAATAAATCAGATTTGTGCAGCTTTAGCTCCCCGGACTATTTGGCTACCGGTGATTTGGCCTACCGTGATGCTGATGGCGATTATTTTATCAGTGGTCGTTTAGCGCGTTTTATTAAACCCTTTAGCGTGCGACTGAATTTAGATGAAGTTGAGGCGTTGTTGGCCGATAACCAGCTAACCGTTGCCGCGGTGGGTAACGACAACAAATTACAGGTCGGTGTGCAAAAAAGCCTTGAGAAGCCCAACGATATCAGGGTGATCCAGCAGATGTTGAGCCAGCAATTGCATTTACATCCATCAGTGATTCAACTGGCCGAATTCGATATGTTACCCTTAACCTCATCCGGTAAGCGTGATTACGCAACCCTGCAAGCCTGGTTTGATAGCAAGTAAAATGGACAGACGAGATCGATGTTAAAGAATATTCGCCTACACCTTGATAAGGACGACGAAAAACAGGCTGACCTGGAGCTGCAGTTATCGGCCGATATCCAGACGATCTATCAACGTAATTTACGTGCCTTTACGCAATTTATACCGTCACTTCTGCCCTTTATAAAAGACATCCGGACGCAAAACATTGCGTTGTTTTGTAATAAGTGGGGCGAGACCAATATCGTCGATTACGGCGTCGGACGAACGTTTTACGGCCGTCAGCCGCAACGCGAAATCGAGCAGCAATACAGCTATATTACCCGTCATTGCCCTTATATGGATTTTGAGCGGCCGACAGCCTTATTGACTAAGGACAAGCATCCCGCAACAGATATAAAAAACTCGGATGTTTATTTGACGTGGCAAAACCTGCCTGCTCTGGCGGATAATGTTGATGTGATGGTGGTGCTTGGTTTAGCGTTGGGCAAGCATATTCAACTGCTGATTGAGCGGCACAATATCAAGCATTTAGTTATTTATGAACCTGAATTGCAGTATTTCCAATGTTCGGTCTTGTCGACAGACTGGTCACAAATACTAACCCTGGCCCAATCCAAAGGGACAGCAATATATCTTCAGTTAGAAAAAGATGGCCGTAACCTGCTCGCTGACATGCAAGAACTGGCAGAACATTTTCCGGTAAAGGGTTTTTATTACTATCAGCATTACAATCACCCGGTATTTAGCTCGATTAGCAAAGAATTGACGAGCAAATCCTGGAGCCAAATCCAAAAAGAAGGGATTTCCTATACGCTGAACCAGCAAACTCAAGACTATTTGCCGCATTGGACTCCGGCGCTTGATCTAACTGCATTTCAGGATGTTGAGCCGCAAGGCGACAGGTTGTTTGAACAGAATATAGATGCGTTTAAAAACTACTTTCCCAATATTTATAAGGAATTCAAAAACTATCAGCCTAAAGTCTGGCGACCTGCCAGAGCCGGTGGTGGTAGCATCAATATGGTGAAACTGGATTCGCTGCATAGCTGGTACGGCGACGATCCCAGACAGGAATGTATTTTAAACTTCGATAACTTCAGCGAGCAGCCTAATAAAGACGGGTTGGTGTTAGGTTATAAAGGCACCAAACTTAAACATTACACCCATTATCGCTTTGTGGCGGAAACGGAAAAATTGCTCGATGAAGTTGAAGAAGAACAAGGACAATTACCGGCAACCTTAAAAGCACTGATTATGTTTGGCCTGGGTGCCGGTTATCAGGTTGAACATTTGTTTAATCATCATAAAGTTGAAAAGCTGTTTTTGTGTGAGCCGAACCGGGACTTCTTTTACGCATCCCTGTTCGCGATTGACTGGGCACATATTTTAAAAACGGTGGATGAAAGCGGTGCGCGGATTTATATCAATATAGGCGACGATGGCACCAATCTTTTTCGTGATTTACTTAATCAGTTTTATTCTATCGGCCCTTATATTTTGGCCAGCACCTATTTTTACCAGAGCTATTTTAATGCCAATTTAGTTCAGGCAATTGCCCAGTTGAGAGAACAGCTACAAGTTGTGATAGCGATGGGAGAATATTACGACCATGCCCGCTATGGTATCGCACAAACTACTGAAGTAATTAATCGGAATTACCCGCTACTCGCTAGCAAACCGAGTAACAAACTTGGTTTTGATGACAAAAGTGTACCGATATTTATGGTGGGCAATGGCCCGTCACTGGATTCAGCAATTGATGCGATTAAGGAATGGCAGGAGCAGGCGATTGTCGTTTCCTGTGGTACTTCATTGCAGGTGCTGCATAAAAACGGCATTGTGCCGGATTTTCATGCCGAGATAGAACAGAACCGAGCCACCTTTGACTGGTGTTGTCGGGTAGGAGATTTTGACTATTTAAAACAAATCAGTTTGTTGTCCTGTAACGGCATCCATCCCGATACCTGTGATTTGTTTAAAGATGTGTATATCGCCTTTAAAGAAGGGGAATCGTCTACCACCTCCGCTTTGCAAATATTGGGTGAAAATCATTACGAAAAGCTTAAATTCGCCTTCCCAACGGTATCCAACTTTGTGATGAACCTGTTTACCAGCATGCAGTTTAATCAGTTGTATTTGATTGGTATTGATTTAGGCTTTTTTGACAACAAACAACACCACTCCAAACAGTCCGGATATTATGATCAGCATGGTGAAGAGCTGTATGACTATGCAGCGAAAAACAATACCGCCCTGGTGGTACCAGGCAACTTCAGAAAAACCGTCTTTACCAAACACGAATTCAAGGTATCCAAGGCTATTATTGAGCAGTCGCTGGCCTCAGCCAGGGTAGAGTGCTTCAACTGCAGCGATGGCGCGAGGATAGCGGGAAGTACTCCCTTAAGATTCGATAATATTCTGGTGACTGCCGACGCAGAGCAGAAGAAAGTTGCGTTAAATTCGATCAAACAACAGGCATTTGTTAAAGCCAATCAGGATCATAATTATCAACAACAATTCTTGACTAAATTCAGCCCCGAACGACTCGATTTTGAATTAAGCAAAGTGATTCAGCGGGTTGAAATGGATATCAATAATGTTGAGGAGGCAGAAGGACTGATTGAAAGCCAGAAATCGATGCTGTTTGCCTCCTATCAGGAAGGCAAGTCACTGTTGTTTTATTTACTGTATGGCACAGTAAATTATGCCAATGCGGTGTTTAGTAAGCTACTGGTATCGTCTAACGACCCGCAACAAAGTATCGAATTGTTTAATCAGGCCAAACAAATGTGGCGGGATACGTTACAGGTTATTTATGATGATTATATGCTGGTGCCAGATGCTTTTGACACGTCAAGTTCCTTTACTGGTCAAAGGGAAAATTATCTAGCCAAAGCCAAAAGGATGAAATACAACTTGGCCTATGTTATGCCGAAAGTGGTAGCTGCTGAATTTAAGCATAGGCTCGACTGGTGGTTAACCGCTAGCAATAATTGCCGGCCTTTATCGGTTAATCAGAATGAACTCTCCAATATTATAGTGGCAGATATAGATAGGTGTCCGGAACTGCTGGAAACACTCCAGTTGATAGAAAAAAATAGGTTCAACCAACAATATAAATTGTTAGTTATGGGGAAATACAATAAAGAATTTTACAGATGGATTGAGACTACTGAACTAAATTATCTGTTAAGTACAGTTAGTCAATTGGACTATATTGAAACTCGGCAAGATATGGAGGAGCTTCTGCGTGGTGAACGCCCCATGTTAAAATCGGTCGTCTTTTCTAACTATGCAGCCCGTTACTTTCTAGACATGCAAAACGTAGCTCATTTTATACCCAAATTACATTTTGTAGGGCAGTCAAACGATTTTCAGGAATTTTATTTACAACAATTACATCAACAAATTGGTGTTGTGAAAGAATATATTGAGTTTTCTGGTTATTTGGCAGTACCAAGAGAGAGTGCCAACTGGCGCAATATGTTAGTTGATCAGTTAGGTAACAGAGGAAAGTATAGAAAAGGTGAGGTCCAATTATCGTCTTTAATTGGAGAGCCTTTATCTGATATACAAATCAAACAGATAGTTAAGCAATTTGAATCTGTTGATGCCTAGCCCATTTCAATCACATTTATATAGGTTGCTCATTAAGTGAATACTGAAAGTTACCTCGATGCACCTGTCTATAGCTGGAAATCTGATGATAAGCAGGATTTTCTCCAGCGTGAATTAATCGCTTTAACTCAGTACCATATTGAGCATTGTCAACCTTATAGACAACTTATTCAGCAAGGCAAGTACACTGGCAACTTAACTAGTACCGCAACTATCCCGCCTATCTCTGTAAAGTTATTTAAGGAATTAGAGCTGAAAAGTATTATGAAATCTGAAGTATTCAAACAATTGAACTCATCAGGTACTACAGGCACACCGTCAAAAATTTATTTAAGTGCTGTGAATGCCAAACTTCAGAGCCAGATTTTGGTTAAGTTGATGCAGAGTTGGTTAGGCAAGTCTCGCCGGCCCATGTTGCTAATTGACTCTCCTACTACAATAAAAAAAGCAGGCGAAATGACAGCCAGAGCCGCGGGTTTGCAAGGATTTTCTATTTTTGGGCGCAATCATACTTACGCGCTGGATGAAAATATGCAGCTTGATCTGCAGGCTGTAAGCGAATTTTTCGAACAATATAGCCATCAGCCAGTTTTGATCTTTGGTTTTACCTTTATGGTTTGGCAGCGTTTTATTCAAGCATTGCAGAAGACCTGCACAGAGTTTGAATGTGATGATGCTATTCTCATTCATGGAGGTGGCTGGAAAAAACTGCAGAATCATGCAATTAGTAGCGAAAATTTTAAGCTGACAATTCGTGCTCAATTAGGCAACGTTGCCGTTCATGACTACTACGGAATGGTTGAGCAAACCGGTACGATTTATATGGAATGTGAGCAGGGACATTTGCATTGCCCGGTTTGGTCAGACATATTGATCCGTAATCCGGCAGATATGAGCCTATGTCGGCACCATCAAATCGGCTTAATTCAAGTGAATTCTGTTTTGGCGCAAAGCTATCCTGGCCATTGTTTGTTAACCGAAGATTTGGGCGAAATATTGGGTGAAGATAATTGTCCTTGTGGGCGAAATGGCAAATATTTTCGGGTGCACGGGCGAGTACCACAAGCTGAAGTCAGAGGTTGCAGTGATACCTTTGCCTGAAGCCTTCTTTCATCAACCAGAATTGACTTGGCACATTCCGTTTTGGAATGAAAAAATACCTTCAATCCAGCCTTGGTCAGCAAATCTAATGGATGAAGTAAATCAACTGGCACAGTTCTTACTGGTTAATCCTCAAGCAAGAATACATCCTGAAATTATTGCCTTGGCGTTTTGGAGTCGAGCTGCAAACTTACAGCAACTTTGCAAGCATGCAAATCAATTTGTCAGCAGTCGTCAATGCAGAGTGGGTAAGGTGTTTCACATTGCTCCAGCCAATGTAGATACGGTGTTTTTCTACTCTGCTTTAGTTTCTTTTTTGTCTGGTAACCAAAATATAGTACGGATCAGTCAGCGTAGCGGTGAGATATGCCGACAATTGGTCGCGCTGTTGCAACAATATTTGCGTATCTATCCAAAATCGTTGTTGCATAAAAGGTTAGCTATTGTTGAATATGATGCAAAAAATACTGAAGCAACTCGCCAACTCAGTCTTTGGGGCGATATGCGGGTAATTTGGGGCGGTGATAATGCTATTGAAGTTATCAGTCAAATTGAACCTCAAACACCGCAACTAGCATTCCCTGATCGCTTTTCCATTGCGTTAATGCAGTTGAGTTCAGCGCAACAAATCAGTCAGGCTGTCAAAGCTTTTCAATCTGATCTTTTGCCTTTTCTGCAACAGGCTTGTTCCTCACCAAAAGCATTGTTTTGGTGGCAGACATCTGAGGAATTGCAACAAAAGTTTTATCAGCAATTGTCTCAATCCTTACTCAATGCTTCTGACTCATTTTCAATGGCGGATCAGGTAGAACAACATACAGGTTACCAACGCTTATTGATGACGCAGCAATGTGAAGTGCATAACTTACAAGCCTTGCAACAAATTACTTTAATGGAGTTGGCTGAAATATCGCCTGCTATGCTGCAACAACATCAAGGGCATGGATTGTTACTTACTGGCCAGTTGGATACTTTAGGAAAATTGCCGTTTGCCGATAAATTACAAACCATAGGCTGTTACGGTGTTGATGTTGAGTTTATTCGTACACAATTAACACAATGCAGCAAGGCTAAGTTCAAGCGGCTTATTGAGGTCGGCAAGGCGCTGGAGTTCAACGTTGTTTGGGACGGTGTGGACTTGTGTAGAGCCTTTATTCAACTAACCAGCAAAATTTGAGTGACTTATGCAACAAACCAAACAAGCTGTCATTTTTGGTGCGGGGCAAGCCGGAATAGCAGCATTGACCAACCTGGCGGATGATTTTGATGTTGTTGCTTTTTGTGACAATGATGCCACTAAGCACGATACCCAATTACACCAGTTGCCGGTCATATCTCCACAGCATTTGAGTCGTTACCCGACTGCACATATCATTGTCGCCAGCGAATTTGCGGAACAGATCCAAACTCAATTGATTACAGAATTAGCCATCACCAAAAAGCGAATTCAGATCCTGAGCTGGTCTGCATTAAAATTGACTAAACTGGGGCACGCAGAAACGAAAGCACACGCAATTTACTTGCTCACCAGAATGTGCCGTGCCTTAAATGAAAAAAGCATTTGTTACTATGTGGATGCGGGTACGTTATTGGGGATCATTAGAGATCAGCAGTTGATTCCCTGGGATGATGATCTCGATCTGGCACTGAAAAGTGATGAACTTGAATTAACCATTCAGGTGGTGGAGGCATTGTTACCTGAACTGACTTCTATCACCGGAGTGAGCTGGGTACTGGAAAAACAATTTGCCAAACAAGCATTTGGTGCGGTGCCACAAGGGGGCGTCAGAGCAATGAAATTACGTCCGGAACAAGAGTCAACAAACCTTCCGATGATGGATTTTTTCATTAAGTATGTTGAAGGCGAACAGATGGACTATTGTCTGGCCTCAAGAGGTATCCGTATGCCAAGCCGCCATATATTACAACTGGACACCCATGAATTTTGTGGTCAACGTATCAATATTCCCAGTGATGTGGAAGATTATCTGCAAGCCCATTATGGCGACTGGCGAACACCCAAAAAGGATTGGGGGCTGCACGAGTTAACTAATGCCACCTTGTTATAGACAGCGATGAAAACAGTTATTACTTACGGTACGTTTGATTTATTCCATATTGGCCATTTGCGCATCCTTGAACGACTCCGACAACTGGGAGACCGGCTTGTTGTGGGTGTGTCTACAGATGAATTTAACAGCATTAAGGGTAAACAAAGCATCTACAGTTATCAGGAGCGGGCCGCTATTGTGGAGGCGTTGTCTTGTGTAGATTTGGTTATCCCTGAAGATAACTGGCAACAGAAACAGCAGGATATTCAACATTACACTGTTGATATTTTTGGAATTGGTAGCGACTGGCAAGGTAAATTTGATGAGCTGGAAAGCCTGTGTCAGGTGGTTTATCTGCCGCGTACACCGACTATATCGACCACCGAGCTTAAAAAGTCGCTGTCTAAAGTGGATGCTCAGAGCATTAGCCAAATCAAACAAGGTTTAGACAGCGTGTTAAATCTTGTTAAAGCATTAGAGTGATAAGCGTGTCTGAATTCGTTGATCCCATCGACATTGTTATCACCTGGGTAGATGGGAACGATCCCGCTTGGCTGGCCGAGAAAGCAAAATACACCACACCACATGTAATAATGAATGGCACTGATCGTTATCGTGACTGGGACAATCTGCAGTATCTGTTTCGTGGGATTGAGAAATTCATGCCCTGGGTTAATCACATCTTTTTTGTGACCTGGGGCCATCTACCAGCCTGGTTAAATACTCACCACGATAAAATCACTATCGTTAAGCACGAAGATTTTTTAGATAAACAGCATTTGCCTGTATTTAACGTTAATCCAATCGAAATTAATTTTCATAAAATCAAAGGATTAAGTGAGCAGTTTATTTATTTTAATGACGACTGTTTTGTTTTGCAGCCGTTGCAACAGACGCATTTTTTTCGTCAGGGATTGCCGGTGAATGCGGCTATTTCCAACATCATGCATGAAGGTGTTATTGCCCCTATCGTGCTTAATGATCTGGAGCTAATTAATAAAAACTTTAACCGGCATAAAGGTGATCGCCTGACCAAGCGCGGTATTATTGGTAAAAACTGGTGGAAGTGGTTTTATCCCGGTTATGGCTTAAAAATACTGGATACCTTGTTATTATTGCGTTGGAAGACCTTTAGCGGTTTTGTTAATTATCATCAGCCACAACCCTATCTGAAACAAACCTATCAAAACGTATGGGAAAAAGAGCCTGAAGCGCTGCTCCAAACCTCTGCATCGCGATTTCGTGCACCCACTGACGTTAACCAGTATCTGTTTCGTTACTGGCAATTTGTCAGCGGACAGTTTTATCCGGATTCAGTAAAAAATGCATTTAAACGTCGGAGGTACGTTGAATTGCGCAGTGTTGGAAATGTGGAAAATGCCGCAAAAGAAATAGAATCAGGCAACTATCAAATGTATTGCCTGAATGATTCAATGTCGAAAGGCCGTTTTACTGAACGAGATGTGACTCCACAAGAATTTGAACAAAGCAAGAAACGTATTCAACAGGCATTGCATAAGTTGCTGCCCAATCGTTCAAAGTTCGAGAAGATCTGATATGTCAAATTCCCTTACACGTATTTTTTTAACTTACCGTATCAATCAGTATTCAAAAAAGATGGCAGGTGTCTGGCTTAAATTATTAGGTCAGCTGGAAGGATTCGAAGAAGTGGGTGCCGAAGTTTACGCACTGTATATGTCCTATGGCAGGCAAGTGTTGTCTCGATTTCAGTTCGGAGAATTAACGCCTTTAAAAACATGGGAACCTATTTCCGCAGACATGGAAAAACAGCAATTCTGGTCAAATGCAGTTGAAGCTGCGTACATAGTTGAGCCGGATGTTTTGTATATTCGCTATGACAAAATGTATGATCGCCCCCACCTGGCCGATTTTGCGCAGACGCAATCGGTGCAAAAGCCGAAAATCTGTGTTGAGTTTGCAACCTTTCCTTACCATCAGGAAATGTCCAATCAAGACTGGGTAGAAGCCGACAATAAAAACCGACAGCTCTTACTTAAGCATGTGGACTTAGTGTTCAGTACTTGTCGGCTAGATAAAATTGATAGGCTGGCCAATCACTATTTCTGTAATCAGCTTTCCTCTCAATATTTGCAAACAGCCTGTATGGCGTCTGATGCATTGGTCAGCAACAATACAATCAATATGATTAGCGTGGCGAATATCAGTTTCTGGCATGGCTTTGATCGTGTGTTAATCGGCCTTGCAGATTTTATAAAAGACGAATCACCATATCAGGTGAAATATTATATTGTCGGAACCGGAGATGAATTGGATAACTTGTCAGCATTGGTCGTGGAGCTGGGGTTAGAGCAGCATGTCAATTTTTTGGGCTACAAAACTCACCAGCAATTGACTGATATATATGCTGCCATGTCTGTTGGCATTGCCGGATTAGGATTGCATAGAAAAGGCCTGAGCGAAAACAGCGCACTGAAAGTAAGGGAATATCTGGCTAATGGTATTCCGGTAGTTAAATCGACCTATGATGATGCGCTGGTCAATGTTCCCTGGAGTTTTGATGTGGCTGAAGATGATAGCCCAATAAATATCCAGTCACTGTGTGATTTCGTCAGCGCATTGGATGTGCGTCCGGATTGTCGTGTACAAATAAGAAACTATGCGCGCCAGCAACTCACCTGGAACAAGCATGCAGATATGGTGATGCAAAAAGTAATGGGATTTTCAAATGATTAAGCTTAACCATGATATGTTTGATATTTTTTTGCAGCTCAAGGCACTTGGCTACCAGTTTGACAGTTTTGAACATTGCAACGTCACTTATGCTAAAGATAAAACGGTATTTTTGCGTCACGATATTGATTTTGACATTCAGATTGCACTGGCGTTTGCTAAACAGGAGGCTGAGTTTGGGATAAAGGCAACCTACTATTTTTTGTTACGCAGTGGGGCCTATAATTTTATCAGCGATACAAATATTCAGTCGGTGCTAAAAATAGCCGAATTGGGTCATGCTATCAGCTTGCATTACGATCCACTGTGTTATGACGACCCAATTAGCGGTTTGCAGTCGGAGCTGTCGACTTTTGAGTTATGGACGGGATACCGCCCACGCGTGATCAGCATTCATAGGCCGCCTAAAGACTATTTTGCTCAGCAGCAAAGTAGTCTTAACTTTCCGCATACTTATCAGCATTGTTATGTGCAGGATATTACTTATGTTTCTGATTCCGGAGGTCGTTTCCGATATGGGCACCCAATGCAGTCGGAAGCTGTTCGACAAGGGCTGAATTTGCACTTACTGATTCACCCAATCTGGTCAGTTCAAACAGTAGATGACGCGATGGCACGATTAGACTGGTTAAAACAAAAAAAACAACAGGACTTGCATCAGTTAATGTGTGATAACTGTATCCCTTATCGTGAATATAGTGAGCACAAGGAAATCAAGATTGACTAGCCCTTCAATGGTATTTATTGGCGGAGTTGGGCGCTCTGGTACTTCGGTCACTCGACAGGCAATGGGGTTACACCCCGATGTTATGACTTTTCCGTTTGAGTATAGATTTTTAATAGATCCGGACGGCATAATTGATTTTGTGTTTGGCCATCAGGAATTGTGGTCGCCTTACCTTTATGACAGAAAATTGAAACGATTGTCTGCTTTATTGCACAGGGTCAGTCGAAAGCGTTTTTCCGAACAGCTATTCAGCAAAATGCTCAAATATTTAGCTAAAGCAGGGCTGCATTATAGTCAGGCGCAATATCTGAACTGGGAATTGGAAAAACACTTTACTGGTTTCAGAGATGCTATTAACAATTATTTGAAAAAGTTAAGCCAATTTAGCTATAGAGGATATTGGATCGGAGTACCGTCCTATCAATCTGACTATCAAATAAATTATGTTGCTCCAGACCATCAGCAGATCGTGCAAATTACTCGGGAATTTTTATCGGATCTGTTTATCGGATTGTTGGATGAAAACCAAAAAAGTACGCTGGTGGAAGATAACACCTGGAATTTATTGTACTGCCAACAATTGCTGACGTTGTTTCCGTCAGCACGCTTTATTCATGTGCATCGTGATCCGCGAGATGTGGTCTGTTCCTATTTAAAGCAAAATTGGATGCCTTCGGACCTGGCTGAAGCTGCCACTATCTGCCGCGATTTGTATCAGCGCATTTTCCAAACTACGGCAACGCTTAATAGCAGTCAGTTTAGACAGATTTCGCTTGGCCATTTGGTCACTGACTATGCGACAGTTATGGGACAACTGTTGGATTTTTGTAATTTACCGCATTCAGTGGGCATGCAAAATCTGACAATGGACGATAGTGTTCTGGGTATTTGGAAAAAACAGCTTACTGAGCAACAGCAACACTGGCTGACTAACTTTTTTCAATTTGAGTTAAACCACTTAGGTTATCTGAACGATAACTAGATTGAACTAATAGAAATGTATTTAGCATATAGGAAATTCGTTGATGGTTAACCGAGAAAAAATATTGGTCGTGGCGAGTGCCAAGCTGGAGCTGGTAAAGGACTGCTTAGCACAATTGTTCGCTGAAAACCTGGTTCCATCAGATGTTACATTGCTATCAACTAAAGCATATCGAATTGATGCTATATCTGATTATCTGGATATGCAGTGCAAGATGTTGACTGAATTGGAAAAGGTTGATTTGCAGCCATTCAAAAAAATAATCGTCATTCAACACTCCCGTAACATCATTCCTTATCTGAATGTGTATAAATTTTTAAAAGCTAATCAGGTGGATCGCTTTTCTATTAAAACCAGTGGATTGGCACTGGTCGACACTCAGCCGGATTTACTGCTGGCCAATGTCAACCAAAGTGGTACAGAACAGGATAATCTGTTCTGGATTAATCCTGCTGATGTCACCCATTGTGCTCATTTGGGGACTTTACATTTTGGCAGTGTGGCTGATGGCGACTGGGATCTTAAAGCCCAACCCTTTGCAACGCGCATTTTGTTTTACCCTTCGTTGCAGAGTCGTATTGACAACAACCTGCCATGGTGTGAGACACCTTACTATCTAGATTTGCTGGACTCGGTAAACAAGGGCGAAATTCGTTTTAATTGTAAATCCGAACAGGACATTTTGGCGCGATGTGAAAAACTGGAAGCCTTATACAAGGAGATAAGAGACAGGGGCTGGCAACAACCCGATGGGCAGGATTACATTACCATTAATATTGGTAGGGACGGGCAATTGTTATTTGCAGACGGCAGACACCGGATGTCCATCGCTAAATTGCTGGGCTTATCTAAGATTCCGGTAAAAATAGCAGTGCGTCATCAGCAGTGGGTAGATTTTAAAAATGAAGTATCAACCTATGCCAAAGAACAGGGAGGTGAGGTTTACGCTCCTCTGCATCACATTGATCTTAGCGAATTTAAGTGTACACATGATGGTGAGCGCTTTGAATTGGTAGCTGACAACATCAGTAAACCGGCCAGCAAGGTGCTAGATATCGGTAGCCATTGGGGGCGTGCCTGTGCCGTGCTCGAACAGCGCGGACATGAATGTGTGGCGGTTGAAGGCAATATTACCAGCTTTTACTTTCTTGAACGGATTAAGAAAATTGAAGGTCATCGATTTACGCCGGTTTGTGAGAATATTTTTGATTTTGTCAGTGAGCCCAAATCCTATGATGTGGTGCTGGCGTTAAACATTTTCCATCACTTTATTAAAACCGAAGAGTTGTATGAAAAGCTGGTCACATTGTTAAGCAGGCTGGATGTTGCGCAATTGTTTTTGCAAACACATAATCCGCAAGAACCGCAAATGCTTGGAGCCTTTAAAAACTTCGAGGGTGAAGAATTTTGTCAGTTTGTGGTTGAGCATAGTTGTTTGAATAAGGCGCGATGGCTGGCTGAAATTGGATCTGGCCGACATCTTTACGTACTTGAAAAATAGCCTAAGTTGTATGTCTGCTTCTGAGCAAAAAAATTGTGCCGCCAGCATTTTGGTTCGAGCTGAAAAGATATCTGAATTGTCTCGCTTTACATTTAAGCAGGACAATATTCTTATGTGGCCGATTCTTAGGCATAAAGTACTGTGGGCCTGTTGCAAACAAATTGAAGGCATCAAATTTGATCGAAACCCTGCATTGTCAGCGCGCAGAAATGAGCAGCGCAAACAGCATCTGGCCGAATTAACTCCGCAGGCTCTCAATGACAAGTTTGCAAGGCTCAGGCAAAATGATGTTTTGATCGTTTCCGCTGCCAGGCAAACGGAGATCGTCGACGGCCATCCAGTGAATCGCTATATCTGGCCTTTTGAAGAGTTGTTGAGTATTAGCGCTTTGGTTGAAGAAGAGCCTAACTCCGATGTTGGCGACAATCGCATCTGGCATGAATACATTTTTGATTTTGCAAGAAAGTCGCCGCCACAACATGTTTGTCAGGAAGACCAGCAAGCTATACTCGGGTTACTTGATTGGATAAAAAGTACCTATGGTGACTGGTTGGATGAAAGCGCCTATCAGTCTTACAAAAATCAGTTGGAAGTCACGGCAACAAGACTCGGCTATTGGAAGTCGTGCTATCAAAAAATTTTTGCAGCGGTTAAACCCAAATTGGTCATTATTGGTAATGCGTCTTACGGTAACAGAGCATTTTTAATTAAATGGGCCAAGGAGTTTGGAGCCAGAGTGGCTGAATTTCAACATGCGGCTATTCACGAAAACCTGACACCCTACCAATATTCGGCAGACACATTACAAAGTGATTATGTTCGTGACTATTTACCTGATGATTTCCTTATGTTCGGTTCTTATTGGCAATCGGTCTATCACGGCGGAGCCAGACCGGTAATTATAGGGCATCCCTACTTTCAGTATGTGTATAAAAAGTTTCATCGAACTGCACAAGAGCTATTGGTTTGTATCAATGGCTTTGACAATGACTATTGTATTCGGTATCTCAGAGACTTAATTTCAAAATTCTCAGCAGAGAATATTGTTATTCGCTTTCATCCTTCAGTGCATCAATTGCAACACCAGTATAAAGACATATTGGGCGAAAATATCCGTTTCTCGGCACCTGACACCAGCCTGTTTGACGATATGGCCAGAGCGTCGATGGTGATTGCAGAAGCCAGTACGGTTATTTATGAATCACTTGCCTGCGGTATTCCGACTTTCTTGATCCCAACCAGACAATGGCCGCAATTGCCCGGTCTAGGCGCTGCTGATATGGTACTTTCAGTTGAAAATAAAATAACATCCCAACAACCAATGCAAAACTCAGATCAATTTCAGTATTTTGGCGAACATTGGCAATCTAACTTGGCTGCATATTTGACCAGCATCGGAATCAAAACCAGATGACACAAAAAATTGCACTTATTACAGGCATAACCGGACAGGATGGCGCTTACCTGGCTGAGCTGCTGATTAAGAAAAATTACGTCGTGCACGGATTGCGACGCCGGGCGTCACAACTTAATACGGATCGTATCGACCACCTGATATCCGAGCCACAAACCAGCGGTGGCAGACTTTATTTGCATTATGGTGATATGACAGATTCATCCTGTCTAATCAGGTTGGTGCAGCAGATACAACCTGACGAAATATATAACCTGGCTGCACAAAGTCATGTGCACGTTTCCTTTGATTCACCTGAATATACCGCCGATGTTGACGGATTGGGTACATTGCGCCTGCTGGAGGCCATACGTCTTTTGGGATTACAGCACAAAACCCGTTTTTATCAGGCATCGACTTCTGAATTATACGGCCAGATACAGGCACCGGTACAAACCGAGACAACCCCTTTTTATCCGCGTTCTCCTTACGCTGTAGCAAAACTCTATGCTTACTGGATTACGGTGAATTATCGCGAAGCTTACGGGATGTATGCCTGTAACGGGATTCTGTTTAATCATGAATCCCCGTTACGCGGTGAAACCTTTGTTACACGCAAAATAACCAGAGGCATTGCTCGGGTTGCTGTTGGCCTGCAATCCTGTTTGTATATGGGCAATATCAATGCCACCAGAGATTGGGGCCACGCTCGAGATTATGTGTATGTGCAATGGTTAATGCTACAGCAGGAAGCCGCCAAAGATTACGTCATTGCGACAGGCGAGACTTATTCGGTCAGACAGTTTATTGAGTTTGCCTGTGCCGAAATCGGCATTGAGTTGAGCTGGAGCGGGCGAGGTGTAGATGAAGTCGGTAAAGTCTCAAGGGTTGATGAGAGCAAACTTGGCACATTATTGGGTGATGAGGTAACTCAAGTTGCGGTGGGGAATGTCATTATCAAAATTGATCCCTACTATTTTCGGCCTACAGAAGTTGATACCTTGCTTGGCGATGCCTCCAAGGCCCGTAAAGAATTGGGCTGGGAACCCAAAACCCCGTTCAAACAATTGGTCAATGAGATGGTGCTGGAAGATTTATTGATAGCCAAACGTGATCTGCATTTGGAAAAAGCCGGTATGCGCGCAATATCAAAAGGTAGTGATTAATGAGTAAGTATCAATAATGACAAACACTATTGTTAATTTGGCTGAGCCATCTTTTACTGGTAATGAAAAGTCTTATTTATTGGATTGTATTGAGTCCGGATGGATTTCTTCACAAGGTCAATATGTGAATCGTTTTGAAGAACAGTTCAGTCATTTTATTGGCTGCAATTATGCCGTGGCAACATCTAATGGTACGACTGCTTTGCATTTGGCATTAATGGCGTTGGGCATAGGCCCTGGTGATGAAGTACTAGTACCGGACCTCACCTTCGGAGCCACCGCCAATGCCGTTATCCATTGTGGAGCGAAACCTGTTTTAGTCGATGTAAATAGACAAAGTTGGTGCATGGATGCGGAACAAATCGAATCACGTATTACTAGTCAATGTAAAGCCATGATCGTGGTACATCTTTATGGTCGTCCTGCTTCCATGAAGCAACTCATGGCATTGGCAGAAAAGTACGATTTGTTTGTTGTCGAAGATTGCGCCGAATCCATTGGTGCCCGTTTCGACGGTCAAATGACCGGTGCAATAGGCCATATTGGTTGTTTTAGTTTTTTTGCCAACAAAATACTAAGTTGTGGTGAAGGTGGAATGGTGACAACCGATGATCCCGCACTGGATGAAAAAATCCGATTGTTGCGTGACCATGGCATGGACAAGGAAAAGCGCTATTGGCATTTGTTGCCAGGATATAACTACCGGCTCACTAATATGCAGGCTGCCGTTGGTTTAGCTCAGCTCGAACAGGTTGATGAATTTTTGGTTAAAAGACAGCAAATTAATCATTTTTACCGCAGTCAATTAGCTGATTTACCAGAAGTGCAATTGCATCAGCCTGAACCTGACTGTGAAGAGTCTACCTGGCTATTCAGCTTATTGGTGTCTGCAGAGGTAGGGGCCCGAGGAAGAGAAATTCTGATTGATTGCCTAAATGAAAAAGGCATACAGGCGCGACGATTTTTCTACCCCTTGCATCAACAGCCAGCCTATCAACAGCAGGCTGATTTTACCAATTCAGTGACACTTTCAGAGCATGGGGTATGCTTGCCAACATACACCCAAATAAAACCAGAACAGTTAGACTATGTGGTTGAAACAGTGCGCTCTTGTATGGAGAAAATATAAGTGAACCATCAATGTTGGGGGGTGATTCCGGCACGAGGTGGCTCGAAAGGCATTCCTCGCAAAAATCTTCGCGAGGTAAATGGAATCCCCTTAATCGCTTATACAATAAAAGCAGCACTTGCCAGTCATTGTTTAGCCGGTGTGGTGGTTTCTACTGATGATGAAGAGATTGCTCAAGTTGCACTTGAACATGGTGCGCAGGTGCCCTTTATGCGACCCGTCGAATTGGCTACAGATAGCGCAACCGATTTGCAAGTGATAACACATTTCAGCCAGTGGCTGGCTGAGCAGGCGATTCCAGTTCAAAGCATTGCCTATTTGCGTCCAACTACACCGTTAAAGACAGCTCAACTGATCGATGAAGGCATATTGAAATTAACGCAAAATCCGCAATTCAGCGGAGTACGCAGCGTTACCAAAACGGAAGGAGTATTCCATCCATACTGGATGTTTGCAGAAGATGAGCAGCATCGCCTGGCACCTTTTGTTGAAGGGATTACTCTGGAAAAATATTATCAACGTCAATTGCTACCCAGTTGCTTTAGACTTAACGGTGTATGTGATTTACTGCGTATCGATAACCTTAGCTCTGGCGACATATATGGGCCAAACGTTGGTTTTATTGAAATACCGGAAAATCAGTCTATTGATATCGATACGGAATTAGATTTGAAATGGTTGGAATTTTTACTACATCAACAAGAGCTAAAATGAAGTCAAAATTTAATCAAGAGATTCAGATTGGGGCACAAAGCATTGGGCATTACTCACCTGTTTTTATCATTGCGGAAGCGGGTGTCAACCATAATGGCGATATGGCTATCGCTAAGAAATTGGTGGATGTGGCAGTGGCAGCGGGTGCCGATGCGGTTAAATTTCAAACCTTTAAGACTGAGAATCTTATCTTGCAGAATGTGGAAAAGGCCCCGTACCAGTCACATACGACGGATGCGCATGAGTCTCAGTTCAATATGTTAAAGAAGTTGGAAGTCAGCCATGCCGATAATCTGACGATTAAAGCTTATTGTGAACAAAAAGGTATTATTTTCCTCACCACGCCATTTGATGAAGAAAGTGTGGATGACGTGGTTAAACTAGGGGTGGAGGCAATCAAGGTGGCATCCACCGATCTGACCAATATCCCCTTTTTACGTAAAATTGCCAAAACCGGTTTGCCGATTTTTTTGTCCACTGGTATGAGTTACCTGGCTGAAGTACAAATAGCAGTCAGCGCCATAGCCGAATACAACCTGAATCTAGTTTTACTTCAGTGTACTGCTAACTATCCCATCGCAGATAATGAAGCTAACTTGGCCGTGATTGAGACCTACAAAGCCCATTTTGACTGCCTGGTGGGGTATTCTGACCATTCAGTTGGTTTAGGCGCTGCAGCCTTTGCGATTCCAATGGGAGCCAGAGTAGTAGAAAAACATTTTACGTTAGACAAACAGGGGGCCGGACCTGATCATCTGGCCTCGTTGTCGCCAGACGAGCTACAAGAGTTTGTTATGCAGGTTCGTCGGGTGGAGGCCTATATGGGCAACGGCATCAAGCAGCCAACGCTGTCGGAAACTAAAACTAGGGCATCACTACAAAAATCGCTGGTAGCGGCTAAACCAATTCTGGCCGGTGACAGTTTCAGTGCGGATAATTTGATTGCAAAACGTACTGGTGGTAACGGGATAAGCCCCATTTATTTTGATCAGGTATTAGGTAAAAAGGCGATTAAAGACTTTGCCAAAGATGACTTAATCATATTGTGACAACAATGACTTATTGGAATTAGACAAACTGGTGAAAGCAGGTGTGAGCGAACAAATTTATGTTTCAACTTCGGGAATACGCACGCAACGTATTGGTGATGCGGTGCGCTATCTGGCCCAAGCCGGATATCGATATATTGAATTGTCTGGGGGAACTAAGTTATATCCTGAGCTCGAGGCAGATTTAATCTCGCTAAAATCAGAATTTGCTTTGCGTTACCGGTGTCACAACTATTTTCCGCCACCTGCAACCAGCTTTGTGATGAATCTGTCTTCCAGCGGTGAAACCATAAACCGTACATTGGATCAGGTTAAATGTTGTCTGGCACTCAGTCAGCGTTTGGGAGCGGATAAGTTGGGTATCCATGCCGGTTTTCGTATTGACCCCGGCGTTGACGAGTTAGGACAACGGATTTCTTCCCGTGAACTATTGCCTTATGCCCAAGCCGTGCAGCGATTTCAACACAATCTAAAATTGTTACAGGAATTGGCGATGCAACAGGGAATAGACTTATATATTGAAAATAACGTCTATTCGCTCGCCAACAAGCAATCCTTTCAAGGTGAAAATCCCTTTCTGCTGACACACTTCGATGAATATAAACAAATGCAGGCACAATTTCCTTTCAAGCTGTTAGTTGATGTGGCGCATTTGAAAGTGTCCTGTCATTCGCTTGGTTTAGCGTTTGAGACTGAATTAGCCGCAATGCTGGCTGTATCGGATTATGTGCATATTAGTGATAACGACGGTACAAAAGATTCGAATGGCCCTCTATCTCAAGACTGCAGTTTATATCGCTTATTGAAGCTGGCCGATTTAAGCAACAAGACATTCACACTGGAAGTGTATGGTGATATTACGGATGTCGCCGAGTCTTATGAATCACTAGTGACATTACTTAACTAAGGCAAGAAGGTTAAAAAATGCTCGGTGACAGATTTCAAGACGATGGTCAAGCAACATTAACGCTCACTCAAGAGCAGTTGAAAACCCGTGATTTAGTGTTGCACAAGTTGCACTCTGGTGTGTATCCAACTGAAACAGTCCCATGTCTATGCGGCCAGCATAACTTTGACGAGTTGGCACGCAAAGATCGTTATGGATTGCCCGTAATTACCGTAATTTGCAGAGATTGTGGTCAGGCTTTGACAAACCCGCGCATGACGCAAGCTGCGTATGAATCTTTTTATCAACATGAATACCGATGGCTGTATGTCGGTGAGGTTAAGGCTACGGAGAGATTTTTTGCAGCCCAATATTCACATGGTCAACGAATTTACCAGTATGTGTATGAGCAAGGTGTAAAGTGTCAGAATGTGCTTGAAATAGGTTGCGGTGCTGGCGGAATACTGCAAGCCTTTGAAGATGAAGGGATTAATTCCGTAGGTGTAGATTTGGGGAACGAATATCTGGATTTTGGTAAGTCTCATGGACTGACCCTATTTAACATGAGTTCACAACAGCTGCTTGAAAGCCATTCAAACAGCTTCGACCTCATTATTTTGAGTCATGTTTTTGAACATTTTTTAGATATTGAGAAGGAGTTATCGGCTGTCATAACCCTGCTCAAATCTGATGGTGTACTCTATATAGAGGTCCCGGGTATTAAAAATCTGAGAGCGACATATGAATGTGATTTTTTGCGTTATTTGCAAAATGCCCATACCTATCATTTTTCTCTTGGGACATTGCAAAACGCAGTCGTTGAGCATGGATTTAAAATGTTTGCAGGTGACGAATCTGTTAAGGCACTATTTAAATCAAATCAAATCAAACAGGTAAATACCAGATCAAATGAATACTATTCAATACGGGATTTTCTTTTAGATCTGGAACTAAACCGGCAGGATTATCTAAAAAGTTTGTCAGTAGCAAAGCTGCAAAAGAAACAATCAGCATTTTCGATGGTAGACCAAAATATTTCACATTTTCCGAATGGGTCGGTATGTATATATGGGACTGGGCAGCATACTCTGAATTTATTAGACCAATTGACCAATAGAGCAAAAATATTAGGACTATTGGACAACGATGAGAAAAAAATTGGCACTTATGTTGGGGCATTTGAAGTGTTGAAACTGAGTGATATACAACAACAAGTTAAAGCAATCATCATTTCATCAAGTACTTTCCAGTCGGAGATATATTTCCGACTCCGTCATTTGAGAAGTCAGGGTATAGAACTGATAAAAATATATTAGTTTTGAATAATTTTCAGATCTTGATGCATCGGTAAGCTGAATACAGATTCGCAGGCCAAATTTGTATTAGGTGTAGCTAAGCCAGAATAACATTCCATCGCTTTTTGCCGGTTCAGGCCTATGGGATAATACACCGCGGTAGGTATGCCCTGTCGTTTTAACTTATCGATCCAATAGTCGCGATTTTCAGTTTTCGCCTGCACCGTATATTGAGCCCAGGCAGACTGATAGCCACTGGTCACAACGGGTGTTTTGAATTGTCCAGCGAGTTGCTGGTTGTATTGTTCTGCAATTTGTTGGCGAATGTTCAGTTCTGCTGTGAAGTGTTCCAATTTTTCCAGCAGTATAGCCGCTTGAATGGTATCCAGGCGACTGTTCATGCCTATACGTATATTTTCATATTTATGTTGCCCTTTACCATGTACCCGCATGGAATCACACAGACTCGCCAGATTGTCATTGTTAGTGAAAATGGCCCCGCCATCCCCATAACAGCCCAAAGGTTTAGCCGGGAAAAAGCTGGTAGTCGCAATATCACCAAAACAGCCGGCTTTTTTTCCATTAATACTTCCACCGAATCCCTGGGCGGCATCTTCAATGAGATATAAATTATGCTCTTGGCAGATGTTTTCTATGGCCGGATAATTGGCTGGTAAACCGAACATATCAACGGTAATAACGGCTTTAGGTGACAGCCCTTGTGCTTTGGCTTCCGCAATGCCTTTTTGCAATTCACTGGGACAAAGATTGTAGGTGTCTGGATTGATATCCACAAAGTAGGGGGTAGCACCGACTAAAGGAATCACTTCGGCAGTGGAAAAAAAAGAAAACGCAGTGGTGATAACGGTATCACCTGGACCGATACCCAGTGCCATCAATGCTAACTGCAACGCATCTGTGCCATTGGCACAACTGATGCAGCGCTTTACCCCCACATAGTCAGCGAGCTTTTCCTCCAGTTCAAATACTTCTGGTCCCATAATAAACTGGCCATGATCCAAAACCTTTTTTATTCTGGCATCAATGGCCGGCCGTATGTGCGCCAGTTGGGATTGCAGATCGATAAATTGCATTAGCTGGTTTTGCTCACTTTCCCGTCAATTAGCTTATAGTGGCTGCCACTATGCGAACAGACGGCTTCAGCACTGCCGTGTAAGGGTAAATCCAGTTTATCGCCAAATTCGCTCATCCAGCCAATTTGTTTTGCTGGTACACCAACCATAAGTGCGTAATCCGGCACATTTTTGTTTACCACCGAACCTGCTCCAATAAAAGCATAACGTCCAATTTCAATGCCGCATACAATTGTACAGTTGGCGCCAAGGGTAGCCCCTTGTTTTACGAGTGTCTTACGATATTCATCCTTACGTATGACGGCGCTGCGCGGGTTATATACGTTGGTAAAAACCATGGATGGGCCACAAAATACATCATCTTGCAATTCAACGCCTTCATACACAGAAACGTTATTTTGGACTTTGACATTGCCACCAATAACCACCCCATCTCCGATGAATACATTCTGCCCAAATGAACAGCACTCACCTATAATTGCAGTCGAGCATATATGTACCCAATGCCAGATCCGGCAATCCTTACCGATGATGGCGCCTTCGTCTACTTCTGCAGTGTGGTGTTTATAATAATCCATGCCGATTATAGATAGGCTATAAATGGATGGGCATAGTCCCTTGAATTTGAAACGGACATATTTCGAATTGCAGCAACAGTTTCCACCGCTACTCGGTTGTCCTCCAGTCCAAACCCGTTACCTCGCAAGATTTCCTGATAACTTAAGGTATGCAAGTCGGTGAAACCACCAGAGAACTCTATTTCTTTATCATCCAGAGTAATGCTGCGATAGGTACGTTGTCCTTGCAAGCGGACAGCTGCAGGCAGGTTCTTTTCATCGGTAGACAAGAACCAGCGTACTCGGGCCTTTTCATACTCCAGATATCCGGATGCAGTATTTTCTTCTGATATCAGCAATTTGTTGTCCTGCAATTTACCAAACAGAAAATACAGCATATCAAAAAAATGCACCCCAATATTGGTGGCAATACCGCCGGATTTTTTTACATCGCCCTTCCAGGAGCGGCCGTACCATTGCCCTCTGGAGGTAATATATGTCAGATCAACATCGTATTTTTTGTTGTTACTGGCCTGTGCAATTTGTTGCTTGAGTGACTTAATGGAAGAATGTAAACGTAGTTGTAAAATGGTATTCACTTTCAAACCATATTCCAGTTCGATTTCCTGCAATGCATCAATATTCCAGGGATTCAGAACAAGTGGTTTTTCACAAATCGCCTGACACCCTGAACGAAGTGCGAAGCGAATATGAGAATCATGCAGGTAGTTGGGAGTACAGATAGAAACGTAGTCTACAGGTTTATTTGCCCTTTTCCTTTTGTCCAGATGGCGGTCAAATCGCTCATATTCAGTAAAAAACTGGCAGGAAGGGAAATAACTGTCCAGAATGCCGACTGAATCACTGGGATCAAGGGCTGCGACCAACTCGTTGTCGGTCTCTTTTATAGCTTTCATATGGCGAGGGGCTATGTAGCCTGCAGCTCCCATCAAGGCGAATTTTTTCACTAGCTTATTCCACAAGTTACATTCTATCTGCATATTATCGGCAATTCCTGCCAATGCCTTTAATTCCACAAGGAGTTAAGTATTGCGCAAGTTACGTTCTTCGAGCCGGTATGCCTACCCAAGTACCAGCAGAAGTAATATCTTTAGTCACGACAGCACCTGCCCCGATGATAGTGTTTGGTGCAATATTAATTCCGGGTAACACTATAGCACCGCTTCCTACTATGGAGCCGCCCCCTATAGTGACGTTACCATTTAGGATTGCGCCAGGTGAAATAATGGTGTGGCTGCCAAGTATTACGTCATGCTCAATAACCGAGGAAGTATTGACAATGCAATTCTCTCCAATCTGTGCATAGGCGTTTACAACCGCCTTGTGCATTATTATTGATCCGGATAAAACGTTCGCTTTGGGTGAAACCAAGGCTTGTGGAGAGATCGAGGTGTGCAGTTTTAATTGCTTGTCTTTTAACTGGATAAATAGAGTTTCCCTGGCAGGGGATATTTGCGTTTGGCCAAACGCTAACAAATAACTATATAACGCAGCGTCAGGATTATTCAGCCAACTGTCGTCACCTAGGCGGCAATAATCACCGATGTTGTCAGAAGCGTGGGGAGCCAGAAAGCCAGCAATTTTCGCACCTTCACTTTCAATGACATCGATGCATGCCTTGCAGTGTCCACCTCCGCCTAACAATACTACCTGCATGTGTTCCTCTTTTTATGACTTAACGGAAATATACAAAAAATGGTGCTGATAACTTGACTTTCATCTGCTTAGTTTTAATTGTGAAACAATATGTTATCACACTAAACTAAAGTAAATATTGGTGTGACAAAAGTTCAACGTTATTCCTGAAATTTATTTTTTGTTTTACAAAAGGTAACCACTAAGCTAGTAAATCGATTTTTATTCAATCTATACCCTGGTATTATTTTTCATACGCCAACCTCATTCCATTGCTTACTTTCTACCCAACCCTTTGCTATTCTTAGCAAGAGGTTTTTGTGTCAGTTTGGTAGCTGACCGAGGAGGTAGATAATGATCAACCTGAACACCAATGATTCTAATACATCTTTGCTGCAACAGCTGCAGGAAAAGCAGAAGTCTATTTTTGAAAAACTGGCATCGGGCAAGAAAGTTAACAGCGCAGCGGATGACGCTGCCGGATTACAGATAATTGACCGTTTAACATCGCAAGTTTCCGGTTATCGTCAGTCAGTAACCAATGCTTATGACGGTATTTCGTTGTCACAAGTGGCTGAAAGCGGTTTATCCGGTATTTCAAATGACGTTAACCGTATTCGCGAGTTATCGATTCAGGCGGGTAACGGGTTATTGACCGACGCTGATCGCAAGGCCCTGCAAAAAGAAGTTAGCCAGTTGCAGGACAATATTAGCCAGACTATTGATCAAACCGAATTTGCCGGTAAAAAATTACTCGGTGGGGAAGGCGATATTGATTTTCAGATTGGTGCTAACGCCGGTCAAAAAATCAGTGTCGGCACCAAGGATATTGCCGGTGGTTTAAGCGATATCCTTAACGTGGATTTGAGTACTGCCAAAGGTGCTGAAGATGCGTTAAAAGCGGCCGATAGTGCGGTGGAATATGTGGGCGGTGTCCGAGCCGACTTAGGCGCAACCCAAAACCAGTTTGAAAGTGCGGCACGTAACCTGGCGCAAACTGAAGTGAATGTGGCAGCAGCGCAAAGTCGCATCCAGGACACTGACTATGCGCAAGCAACGTCGGATAAAGCAGCCAATGATATTCTCAGCCAGGCCAGTATTGCGGTGCAGGCCCAGTCTAACCAGCAGAAAGGTCAGGTATTAGCGCTGTTGGGCTAAACGGAATGTGTTGACTGGCATTATAAATAACCAAGGCAGTGTTTCACTGCCTTTTTTATGTCCGATAGATAAACAGGCGCCGAGGTCTATTTTTTCAATATGCCGACGACCCGTTCCTGTTCCATTACAATTAATGCGGTAATTTTATTGGCTTCCATTATGGCGAAGGCGTCACTCATTTTTGCTTCGGCATTGATGGTTTTGGGAGAGGCCGACATTAAGTCCGCCGCGGTTAAATCAAACACCTCTTTGTTGTAGCGGTTGAAAGCACGGCGGATATCACCATCGGTGGTAATTCCTATGCCTTCTTCGGATTGCACCACGGCCAAACCCAATTGTCCGGTTGAGATACAGTCGACCAGTTCGGCAAAGCTGGCTGAGGCGTTCACCATCGGCAAATTATCTACAATCATTTCATCTTTGACGGTGGCTAATAGACGGCGCCCCAAATTGCCGCCAGGATGAAACCGGGCAAAATGTTCCGGCTGAAAATCTTTGGCATGCATCAGGGTAACAGCAATGGCATCGCCCATCGCCAAAGTCGCCGTGGTTGATGCTGTAGGGGCTAATTGCAGAGGACAGGCTTCCTGTTCTACGCTGATATTCAAAATAGCGTTGGCCGCTCGTCCCAGGCTCGATTGTTTATTGCCGGTTAACGCAATTACATAGTTGCGATTGTCGGTGAGATAGGGCATCAGTTTTAATAATTCTTCGGTTTCGCCGGAATTGGAAATGGCGATAAATACGTCGTCGGGTGTGACCATGCCCAAATCGCCATGAAAGGCTTCACTGGGATGCATAAAAAAGCTGGGTGTTCCGGTACTGGCCAAGGTGGCGGCAATTTTTTTGCCGATCAGGCCGGATTTACCCATGCCGCATACCACCACCCGCCCCTTAGCCTGCAAAATGGCGTTAATGGCTTTGTCGTAATCGGCATCCAGATGTTCAGCCAGATGCAAAATTGCCCGGGCTTCGATAGCAAACACTTCTCGGGCGGTTTTAAGTAAATCCATTATAATGACTTATCGGCAGGACAGATGTATGGGGATGTTACCGGCTAACTATTTATATTCCAAGTGAGTCGGGCCTGTTGACCGCTGATACTGTGTTTTGACATATATTTGATCAGTCTACAATCGTATGCCGAGACCATAATTGGCTGGAATTGAGTGAAATTTGAACACTATTGTTCATCGGGCTTTAAACAGGTTGCTATCACTCTGCGAACAGTTAAAATCGGGATCGAAAATAATAGGACAACATGTCCATATAATCGATTTGGTGCATTTAGGATTGGCAATGAATGATATTTTGGTGATCAGCGGGCAGGAATCCCGGCAGGCGAACCTAAAGACAGTGCTGACGTTTATGGGAGAATCCTGTTTAACAGCCGGGTTTGCGGAGGCGGTATCGCACCTGAAACGTTCATCACAGTTTAAGGCGGTGCTGATAGATGGAGAATCACCACAGTTAGCCATTGAATTGACCGGGGCCTTTCCGCACCAACCTTTCGTTATTGTCGGTCAGCAACCGGCCAGCAAACCTGCCAATGTGGTGGGGCTGCTAAATGAACCTGTCACCTATCCGGCATTGACTAACATGTTGCATCGTTGTCAGGAATATATTAACCAGCGCCCGCAAAAGCCCACTTCGGTTATTAACAAAACCAAACTATTCCGTAGCCTGATTGGTAAAAGTCGTGAAATCCAGCAAGTACGGCAAATGATTGAGCAAGTTGCTCCCACCGAAGCCAATGTCTTGGTGCTGGGTGAGTCCGGCACTGGTAAGGAAGTGGTTGCCCGCAACCTGCACTATTTGTCCTCACGCAAGTCCGGTCCCTTTATTCCGGTCAACTGTGGTGCGATTCCAGCCGAATTGCTGGAAAGTGAACTGTTTGGTCATGAAAAAGGCGCCTTTACCGGCGCGGTGAATGCCCGAAAAGGGCGTTTTGAATTAGCCGAAGGCGGTACACTTTTTCTGGACGAAATCGGTGATATGCCCTTGCAGATGCAGGTAAAAATGCTGCGTGTATTGCAAGAGCGTACCTTTGAGCGCGTTGGTGGGGTAAAACCGGTTAAATGTGATGTGCGGGTGATTGCCGCTACACACCGGGATCTGGAGCAAATGGTTATTCAGGAAAAGTTTCGTGAAGACCTATTCTACCGTTTAAATGTTTTTCCGATAGAAACACCGGCACTGCGCGAACGCAAAGAAGATATCCCGTTGTTGTTACAAGAACTGGTTTCCAGGGTTGAAAAGGAAAACGGCGCTAATATCAAATTTACCGAAAATGCGTTGTTGTCATTGATGGAGCATCAGTGGGCGGGGAACGTCAGAGAACTGTCTAATCTGGTTGAACGTTTGACGATCATGTATCCCAACCAGATCATAGATGTTGCTCAGTTACCGCACAAATACCAGCATCTGGACGTGGAAGAATACCAGCCGGATTACCCGGAAGAAATGCTTGAACGGGATGCAATCAACGCCATGTTTGGTGAAGATCCGGATATCGATGATGATCCACAACAAGACGAAGAAAGTCAAATTAACGGTAATGGTCAGCTTCCTCCCGAGGGGGTTAATTTAAAAGAGTATATTTCCGAGCTGGAAATTTCTCTGATCAAGCAGGCACTGGAACAGCAGGAATGGGTGGTCGCCCGCTCGGCAGAATTGTTGGGTATGCGCAGAACCACCTTAGTCGAAAAAATGCGCAAATATGATCTGTCCCGAGATGATTCGTAACCCTGCCGAGTCCTGAGTATTCTACTGCTAGTGGCGTCTTTCTGGCGTCGTTAATCTTCTAAGTTATTGAAATAAAACAGCTATAAAATTGGCATGGTAACTGCTTTGTGTACCTCTGTCTGGATTTTGACACGAGGTAGATATGGCCGTTGCCCAACTGGTAATCAAAGCACCACAGCAACCCGATGTAACAACATACAGTGTTGAAGATATTGAAAGTCTTCAGCAGCAAAGTGATCGTCTTTCCCATTTGCTGGAGGTCATGCCGGCGGGTGTGGTGGTTATTGATGGTCAGGGTAATGTACGACAGGCCAATCAGGTTGCGATTGATTTGCTCGGCGAACCATTAGAAGGTCAGTCGTGGCGGATGATTATTCGCCGTTCTTTTCGCCCACAAGCGGACGACGGTCATGAAGTTTCGCTCTATGATGGGCGTAAGGTCAAGTTATCTATCTGCCCGCTGGAAAAAGAGCCGGGCCAACTTATTGTATTAACCGATCTGACTGAAACCCGCCAGTTGCAACAGCGTGTCAGTCATATGCAGCGCTTGTCATCATTGGGTAATATGGTGGCTTCGCTGGCGCATCAAATTCGTACACCTTTGTCTGCAGCGATGCTTTATGCCGCTAATATTGCCAGTAGTCGACTGGATCAGGACTCGCGACAAAAGTTCAGTGACAAACTGCTTTCACGCCTGCAGGATTTGGAGCATCAGGTAAATGATATGTTGCTATTTGCCAAAAGTGGTTCTGAGCAGGTGGTTAGCGAGTTGTCCATGCAATCCTTGCTGGAAGAAGTCGAAACAGGATGTGATGCAATGTTGTCGCAGCATCAAGCCAGAATAAAGGTAGAAATGCCGGATCCGGATATTATTATTTTGGGTAATCGCACCGCTTTAGCTGGCGCTCTACAAAACCTTATCCATAACAGTTTACAAATTAAACCCCAGGGGGCCGAAATTACCTTGAGCGCCAAACGCGCTGAGGATGTTGCTGGCCAAGTGTTGCTGTCCGTCAGCGACAACGGTCCGGGATTTGATGAGCAACATATTAATCAGTTATTTGAACCTTTTTATACTACCCGTTCCCAGGGAACGGGGTTGGGGCTGGCTGTTGTCAAGGCGGTTGCCCAGTCTCACAAAGGCAGTGTTTATGCGCAATCCCCACGTAGCGGTGGCGCCAGTTTTACCTTGTCGTTGCCTATTTTTATTCCTACCCATTCCCATTGTTCCAAACAGGAGTTAACAGCATGAGTTCCACAAAAGTCATGATTGTTGAAGATGATGTCGGCTTGCGTGAAGCACTGGTCGACACGTTGATGTTAGGTGGTTACGACATTATTGAGGCAGATAGTGCCGAATCGGCGATGGTGCAATTAGGCCGTCACAACGTTGATCTTGTGGTCAGCGATATTCAGATGGGTGATATGAGCGGGCTGGCATTGCTTAAAAGTATCAAGAATAAATTCGCCAATATGCCAGTGCTGCTGATGACAGCTTACGCCACCATTAACGATGCGGTGCAAGCTATGCGGGATGGGGCTACCGATTATCTGGCCAAGCCTTTTGCTCCACAGGTGCTGCTTAATCTGGTGGAACGTTATGCGCCGGCGCAAAAAGTCGAGTCCCGCCAGCCTATTGTGGCCGATCCCGTTAGCCAGCAACTGCTTAAACTGGCCGAGCGGGTAGCAAGTTCTGACGCCACAGTGATGATTTTGGGCCCCAGTGGCTCAGGTAAAGAGGTGTTAGCTCGCTATATTCATGATCAATCTGCCCGCGCCGAGCAGGACTTTGTGGCAATTAACTGCGCCGCAATCCCGGAAAACATGTTGGAAGCGACGCTATTTGGTTATGAAAAAGGTGCGTTTACCGGCGCACTCCAAGCCTGCCCGGGCAAATTTGAACAGGCGCAAGGTGGAACCTTGTTACTGGATGAAATCACCGAAATGGACTTGGCGTTGCAGGCCAAAATTTTGCGGGTTTTGCAGGAAAAAGAAGTCGAAAGATTAGGTGGACGTAAAACCATTTCTCTGGATGTGCGGGTGTTGGCAACCAGTAACCGTAACTTGCTCGAGGCGGTAGAAAAGGGCGAATTTCGTGAAGATCTTTATTACCGTCTAAATGTATTCCCGTTAACCTGGAGTGCACTAGCCAAACGTAATGGCGATATTCTGCCATTGGCGGAGCACCTTATCGAACGTCATTGTCAGTCGGATCATGCCCCTAAACTGACCGCTGCGGCCCGATCAAAATTGATGCAATATGCCTGGCCTGGCAATGTGCGCGAACTGGAGAATGTCATCCAGCGTGCGTTAATTCTGGGCAGTGGTGAACAGATTGATAGTCAGGATCTGATGATTGATAACCTGAACAACTCCAGTCTCGAACCAGCAGATACAACTGCAGCGGCAGAGGTACAGGAAGAGGCCAAGTTGGGAACAGAGCTGCGCTATCAGGAACATCAGATCATTCTCGATACGCTCAATGCCTGCAATGGCCGGCGTAAGGAAGTTGCCGAAAAACTGGGTATCAGTCCCAGAACCTTGCGCTATAAACTGGCCAGAATGCGGGATGTAGGCATTCAGTTACCGGCTTGAAAAGCTGGATAACAAGGAACGAGCAGTCGAAGCGGGTTATGGTTCGACTGCTTCTCCGTTCACCCATATCTTGTTGAGGAAGCACTACGAGATCTATCTGTTCAATTCATCCCGGGTTTACCGGAAAGGCCGGATAAGCAACTTGTCTGTCCCGTTCGCCCGAGCGCGAGGAACGAGCAGTCGAAGGGGGAATCCATTATGCTTCCAATCTGTTTTATTTTCCCTTTTCCATAACGTTTCCTGACATGTAAATAAACCACTCGCCTTGTTGATCATACCTGGCGTCAAAAAATCGCCACCATTTTTTATAACGCATCGATTAAGCATAAGTTATTGAAACTATTAATAAATAATATTGTGGCACTGGAGTTGCTAACTGTAATGAATAGCAAGAATATGTCAGAGGTTTCAGACAGCGATGGATATTAAGGCCCAAAGCTTATATAGCGAATTACAATCTCTCAGTGCCCAGGCGCAAAGCGGCATTGGTGATTTACAACCTACCCAAATCAACCCTACATCGCAGAATTTTGGCGATATGCTTAGTCAGGCCCTCAACACAGTTAATACCATGCAACTGGACGGTAAAGATAAAGCTGTCAAGTTCGAGATGGGTGATACGTCTTTAAGTTTGGCTGACGTAATGATAGCTAAGGAAAAAGCGGGGTTAGCTTTTGAGGCAACTATTCAGGTACGCAATAAGGTGCTTGAAGCCTATAAAACCATTATGAATATGCCGGTGTAATAAGAGGGTTTTAGTGTGGCAGAAGCAACAGGTACAGAACTGGCGGTAAGCAATAACGATGACAGAATGATGGCGGAAAACTCATCCACGCCGAGTATTCTGGAAAATCTTAATAGCGTTGACGTACTGCGCCAGATCACCTTGGTGGTCGCTTTAGTGATCAGCATTGCCATCGCGATCTTTATCGTTATTTGGGCGCAGGAACCGGATCTCAGACCATTGGCAAAAATGCCTACCGAAGAATTGATCCAGCGTCTGGATTATCTGGATGCCAACCAGATCGAATACCAACTCAAAGGCGACACTATCTACGTTAACGAAGCCGATTACGACAGTATCAAAATGGGGATGGCCCGGCAGGGGATGAATGAGGAATCTTCATCCGGCACCGATATTATCATGCAGGATATGGGCTTTGGCGTCAGCCAGCGGGTTGAAATGGAACGCCTCAAGCACGCCAGAGAACAACAAATAGCCCATACTATTGAAGATTTGTCCTCCGTAGGCAAAGCCAAAGTATTGCTGTCTTTACCCAAAGAGAATGTATTTGCCCGTCGCGAGAAAAAAGCTGGCGCCACTGTGGTTTTGACTTTGCGTCGTGGTGCGGTGCTGTCCGGTGAAGAAGTCGACGCGGTGGTGGATATCGTTGCTTCATCAGTGCAGGGCATGGAACCTTCCAGAGTGACGGTGACCGACAGTACCGGTCGCTTGCTCAATTCCGGCTCTCAGGACGCAACCTCGGCGCGTGCCCGCAAAGAATATGAACTAGAAAAAAAACGCGAAGCGGAATATCTGGCTAAAATCGATTCCATTCTGATCCCGGTGCTGGGATTGGGTAACTACACTGCTCAAGTTGATGTCAGCATGGATTTTACTGCTGTCGAACAAACCCAGAAACGCTATAACCCGGATTTGCCGGCAGTCAGAAGCGAGATGACTGTAGAAGAAAATAGCGTGGGTTCGGTGATTGCGGGTATTCCCGGTGCGCTAACCAATCAACCTCCCCTGGATTCGAATATTCCTGAAAATGCAACGGCGTCCAATTCGCAAACCACCACACCAGGTCGCAGTCATAAAGAAGCCACGCGCAATTTCGAGCTCGATACCACTATCAGCCATACCAAACAACAGACTGGTCAAATTCGTCGTTTGAGTGTATCGGTAGCCGTGGATCATGTGCGTGAAACAGCCGCCGATGGCAGTACCACCAGTGTGCCGCGTGAGCAGGCAGAGTTACTTAGTTTGCGTCGTCTGTTGCAAGGTGGCATCGGTTTTGATATTACCCGTGGCGATACACTGGAAGTGGTCACCATTCCGTTCAGTCGTCTTGACGAAGGCGCGATCCCGGAAACACCAATCTGGGAACAACCCTGGTTTATGCGTGTACTAAGATTAGTAGTAGGCGGACTGGTTATTATTGTATTGATACTGGCAGTGGTCAGACCGATGTTACGCAAGCTGATTAATCCCGACGTGGCACAGGACAAAGATGATTTTGATGCCGATACCGGTCTGGATCTGGGCGATGACACCATCAGTATGCTGTCGCAGGAATTTGATGCCGATCAGGTGGGCTTCTCGCCGGATGGCTCGCTGCATATGCCGGATCTGCATAAAGATGAAGATGTACTCAAAGCTGTCAGGGCGCTGGTAGCCAATGAACCGGAATTGTCCGCGCAAGTGGTCAAGGGCTGGTTGATGCAAGATGACTAGTAGCAATTGATACTAATAGATAGGCAAAAGTGATGGCTGAAGAATTAGCAGAACAACAATCGACAGGTTATGACGTCGGTAAACTGGAAGGGGTTGAAAAAGCGTCAATCCTGTTACTGAGTTTATCCGAAGAAGATGCCGCCCAGATCCTCAAGCATCTGGAGCCCAAGCAGGTGCAGAAGTTGGGAACCGCGATGGCCAGCATCGAGGATATGACCCAAAATAAAATTACCGCAGTGCATAAACATTTTATCGAAGAAATTCAGAATTACAGCACCATCGGTTTCCAGAGTCAGGATTTTGTTAAAAAAGCCCTGACCGCTGCGTTAGGTGAAGATAAAGCCGCCAATCTGATTGACCAAATCCTGGCCGGCGGCGGGGCCAAAGGTCTGGACTCGCTAAAATGGATGGATTCCAAACAGGTTGCCGGCATTATTCGTCATGAGCATCCGCAGATCCAGACCATAGTGATGTCCTATCTGGACGCCGAACAGTCGGCCGAAATTATGGCTCAGTTCCCGGAAAAAGTGCGCCTCGATCTGATGATGCGTATCGCCAATCTGGAAGAAGTACAGCCCGCAGCCTTGCAAGAATTGAATGAAATTATGGAGAAACAGTTTGCCGGTCAAGCCGGGGCACAGGCAGCCAAAATGGGCGGCCTGAAATCCGCAGCCGAGATTATGAACTACCTGGATACCAATATCGAAGGTCAATTGATGGATGCTATTCGTGAGCAAGACGAAGAGATGAGTCAGCAAATCCAGGATCTGATGTTCGTGTTTGATAATCTGGTGGATGCCGACGATCGCGCCATTCAGACCATTCTGCGTGAAGTACAACAAGAGGCGTTGCTTAAAGCCATCAAGGGTGCTGATGATAATCTTAAAGAAAAAATCACCAGCAATATGTCCAAACGGGCGGCCGAAATGTTGCTGGATGACCTTGAAGCGTTGGGACCGGTGCGAGTTAGTGAAGTGGAAGCCGCACAGAAAGAAATACTGTCAGTGGCTCGTCGTCTGGCCGATGCCGGTGAAATTATGCTTGGCGGTGGAGGCGGAGATGAGTTCCTCTAATCAGTTTAAACATTATTGGTTGCGAGGCTGAACACCTATATGTCTGAACGGGATACGGATGACGAATTATCCGAGGCGATTAAAGCCTGGGAATTGCCGCTGATTGAGGATGAAGAGCAACGCGCCCGCGAGGCGGGTAAAACCAATGCGATTAATAAAACCAGCAACTGGGTGTATGAACCACCGGAAAGTGAAACTGAACAGGAACTAAGCTTACCTACAGCCGATGAGATTGAAGCGATTCGTCAGGCAGCCTATCAGGAAGGTTTTGACCAAGGCCAGCAGGAAGGATTGCAAAAAGGTCAGGAGCAAGGTCAGGCAGAAGGTCACCAACAAGGCTACGAGCAAGGGTTTGAGCAAGGTAAAGACGAGGGATTAAGCGCCGGACAGGAAGAGAGCAACCAGCAACGTGAACAATGGCAGAAGCTGCTTGAACAACTGATCAAGCCTGTGGAAAAAGTCGACAAACAACTGGAAAATGAACTGGTATTGTTGGCAACGTCTTTAGCTAAAGCGGTAATACGCTGCGAAGTCACTACCAATCAGGACATTATTTTTCAGGCCTTGAGTGAAGGGTTAAAAGTACTACCTATTGCCGATAAACAATATCAGATCCGCTTGCATCCGGATGATTTGGTATTAATCAAACAACATTTCAGTGAAGAAGATATTGAGCGACATCATTGGAGACTGATTGAAACACCGGATATGGCGCGCGGCGGTTGCGATATTGTCACCGATAGCAATGCCGTTGACTTGTCGGTAGAACGTCGTACCCGTGATGTGCTGGACAAATTTCTGTTGCAGCAAGGCCTTAATTATCAATGAGGTTAATCCGTGTCCAGTTTACTTGAACGTATCAAGCAGTATCAGACTCAAGTCCCTAATCCACAAACTGTTGCCGAGGGAAAATTGGTACGCGGCATTGGTCTTACCCTGGAAGCCGTTGGCTGTCAGTTACCGGTTGGTAGTCAATGTCTGGTGCAAACTATCGATGGCGAGATTGAAGCCGAAGTGGTGGGTTTTGCCGAGAATATTACTTACCTGATGCCAACCGAAGCGGTTAAAGGCATAGTGCCGGGTTCTCGTGTGCAACCACTTAGTCGTGAGCAGGGCATTCCGGTGGGAATGGAATTACTTGGTCGCGTGGTGGATGGCAATGGTCAGCCTCTGGACGGACTGGGGCCGATTAAAACTGACCAGCGCGTGCCACTGACACGTCCGCCAATGAATCCGTTATTGCGCAAACCCATTGAAAGACCTCTGGATGTGGGCGTGCGTGCGGTTAATGCCATGCTTACCGTTGGACAAGGCCAGCGAATGGGACTGTTCGCTGGTAGTGGTGTGGGCAAAAGCGTGCTGTTGGGGATGATGACCCGCGGCACCAGCGCCGATGTGGTCGTTGTTGGCCTTATTGGTGAAAGGGGCCGCGAGGTCAAAGAATTTATCCATGATATTTTGGGCGACGAAGAGCGTCAAAAATCTGTAGTGGTTGCGGCCCCTGCGGATACCTCGCCACTAATGCGTCTCAAAGGCTGTGAAACGGCGGTAAGTATTGCCGAATATTTTCGTGATCAAGGCATGAATGTATTGCTGTTGGTGGATTCACTCACCCGTTATGCCATGGCGCAGCGTGAAATTGCCTTGGCTGTGGGGGAACCACCCGCGACCAAAGGCTATCCACCTTCGGTATTTGCCCGTTTACCGGCATTGGTCGAACGGGCGGGTAATGGCAGTGCCAGCCAGGGATCTATCACCGCATTTTATACTGTGTTGGTGGAAGGTGATGATCTGCAGGACCCGATTGCCGACGCGGCAAGAGCGATACTGGATGGACATATTGTGCTGGCCCGGCGTTTATCCGATTCAGGACATTATCCTGCTATTGATGTTGAAGCCTCCATTAGCCGGGTGATGCCAATGGTCGTCAGTGAAGAGCATTTAGCCGCGTCACGTCGAATTCGTCAGGTGTATTCTAATTATCAGCAAAACCGCGATTTAATCAGTATTGGCGCTTATACCAAAGGAACCGATCCCAGAATTGATCTGGCCATTAATGCCGAACCGGCAATCAGTCAGTTATTCCAGCAAGGCATGAAACAAATCACTCCATACGATGAAAGCCTGCAAGATATGACCAAACTTGCCCAGGCTCTGGGTAAAGGCTAAGCCGTCATGCCAGATAAACAATTACTCATGGTGGCCAAGTGGGAAAAAGAGAAAGAAGATAAACTGGCGCGCGATTTCCAGCAGGCCCAGCAACAATGGGTAACCAATAAAAACAAGTTGGCGGGGCTGGAAAATTACCGGCTGGATTATTTACGCCAGATCCAGCGAAAAGGGGCCGATGGCGTCAAGGCGTTATCTTATGGTCAGCACCAGTCCTTTATCGGCAAGCTGGATAAAGCCTGTGAAGAGCAAAATAAATTGATTGCCAGAGCCAAATTGGTGGCCGATCAACGCCGTGAGTTGTGGCTTAAACAACAACGTAAACGCAAGGCCGTTGATATGTTGTTGGATAAAAAACTGCAACAACGTGAACTTAAAGAACTCAAGGAAGAACAAAAATTACTGGATGAGTTGTCTATCCAGAAATTTATCCGCGCTCGCGCATAACCCGCGCAAGATAAACAGCCTCTAAACTGCAAATAATTTTATCCAAATTTAAACGTTGGAATAGGAATTGCAATATTTCTAACACGACGTAGGTACAAGCGGTAAATTTGCTAAAACATGCTTGGATAGCCTGCCATATTATAGATGTTCACCACTCTAGTTTTACTAGAATATTTATTAAAAACAGATGGTTAAACGCATTGTGCTAGGATAACGTTATTATGATGCAACAACTTGCCGCTTCAACAACAGAGCTTGCCGCAAAGTCTAAACCTGCCGCTAGTGGTCCGGAAACGGAACAGTCTGCGGGAGAATTTGCCGCGATGTTTGAACAGCACAGCAAAGAGCACACCTCTGCCAATAAGCAGCAAAATCAATCTTCCGTAGCGTCAGCATCTAACAACAGTAATAAATCTAGCGCGCAACAAAAAGATCAATCGATTGATGCATCAGCAGCAGAAAAAGGTGCGGCGGATACCCAAGCTGCCAGTCATTCTGCCAAGGATGAAGCAGCGGATGAGGCTGCACAGAATAGTAAAGCGTCGAGTGAAACCGACAAAACATCTCCCGGCCCAGAAGCAAAGTCGGCAGCGCCAGACGCCGAACAGGTTACACAGTCTACGGATGAACTGGCTGATGAAACTGTGCAAGGCGATCCTTCCGAGTTAACTCGGCAGCAATTGCATAGTGCCTGGCTGGAGTTACTGGATAAAATTAACGCCTCTTCCAAGGCAACAGATGGTGATACTTCTGTCTCCCTGGATGAGGAGGGCGACGTCAGTGAAGAATCGCAATCCTTGTTGAGCAAGCTAATCGACAAAATATTTTCTGCAAAACCCCATCAGCCAGCCGATGGCAGCGCTGATAATGAAGTGGAAATCGATCAGGATAGCGAACTTGATAGCGACCTTGGCTTGAATGCAGTTAACAACATCGATGATATTGATGCGTTGCTTGCCCAGTTGCAGACCAAGGCTGAAGCAGATGACCTGGATGATAATATTGAAATCATCAATATCTTAGCCGAGCTGGTTAAGACTCTGCAGTCCGGCACGTCACAGCTTTCCGATCCACAGTCCGTTGCAGCAGATAACGGTAGCGAAACCGATGCCATCTCGTCATTAAGTGATTTGCTTGAGCAACTGTCGATAAAGACTGATGATCAGAAGGAGCCCAACGCCAGCCAATTATTTGACAGCGTGGACAGGGTACTGGCTTTTTTAGCCGGCCAGAATGCAGATGCAGCAAAATCGGCGGGAAAGGGCGAATTACCCACCCAGGATATCGCTAAGCTAACAGAAGATATGCAACGGTTATTGGCGGTTCCCAAAGAGCAGCTTAGCAAGGCAATTGATAAATTAACCACACAAATGCTATCGGACGCGCCAGCGGAAACACGCCAGAGTTTTATTGCCTCGTTGCAGGCCGGAATTAACGAGATTCGTCAGCAACTGGAGCAGGGGCGCGAACCAGCATTGGATTTGCAGGCGATGGTAGGTAAAGCATTAGGTGAGTTAAACAAAAATAATCCTGAACTGGCTCCGGCATCTGCGCGCCAGTCTATAACTGAGGTGCTGGAATTTGCCTCAATGACGGCGACACGCAACGAAGCGGCAATGCTGCATGGCGGCAGCGAACACAATGATGATACGGCAGTGCGCCTCGGCGAAACCAAATTGGTGCAACATAACAATGCACTGGATAAAAACACTACTAATTTGCAAAAAATGGAAGGGATTAAAACCTTGGTGGACAAGGTTCAGTTGATGGTGAACCAGAAAAATCTGGTGGCAGATATCCGTATTGATCCACCAGAGCTGGGCAGTATGCAGATTCGCTTGCATTTAGGCGCAGAGCAAGCCAGTGTGAATTTTGTAGTACAAAGTCAGCAGGCCAGAGATATGCTGGAGCAAAGTACCCCACGTCTCAAGGAAATGCTGGCCGAACGAGGTATTGAATTAGGTCAATCAACGGTGCGTCAGGAAAAAGATCAAACTAACGGTGGAGCCGAACAGCAGGGAACATCTGGCGGAGGCCAATTTGCCCAGGACGACAGCAGTCATGACACCGAAGAGCAAACTCAGACACATCAACTGCATGTCACTAATGGTGCTCTGGGTGGAATTGATTACTTTGTTTAGTAATTGGGATTGCCAACAGGTGCCGCAGTTCTGGATAATGTGTTCCAGATATATTCATCCACAAGGGATAACTTAATGGCAGATGAAGAACTGAAAATAGAGCAGGGCGGCAAAAAGAAGAAAATGATTATTATCATTGCCGCTGCGGTGATTTTGATTGGTGGCGGTGTAGGCGGTTATTTTTTTATGGCTGGTGGTGATGATATGCCGGAACTGGGTGAGGTGGTAGACCCGGGGGAAGAGCAAGTTGCACCGGCCAGCGGCACGGCTTTGTATGTGGCCATGCCTCGTCCGTTTACGTTTAACGTTCCGGGTGTCGGACGCGATAGACTGGTGGAAATTAAAGTTCAGCTGATGATCCGCGGCTTTGAAAATGAAGAAGAAATTAAAAAACATATTCCGCTGGTCGAGGGTGCATTGCTAAAAGTATTTAGTAGCTCGAACGCAGATGACCTGGTTACCGAAGCTGGTAAAGCGGCGATTAAGGAACAATCATTGCGTGAGGTGCGCGCCACCATGAAAAATGTGACCGGCCGTGAAGTCGTTGAACAAGTTCTGTTTACCGGCTTTGTGATGCAATAGTTTGCTATTCAACAAGATTTTTGACAGCAGGAAAATGAAGTGAGCGATTTATTATCACAAGACGAAATTGATGCCCTGTTACACGGGGTTGATGATGTCGAAGAGGAAGAAATTGAATCGTCCATCGATGATGGTTCGGCGATTGAATATGATTTTTCTTCACAGGATCGTATTGTGCGTGGTCGCATGCCGACCCTGGAAATCGTTAACGAGCGTTTTGCCAGACATATGCGGGTCAGCTTGTTCAACATGATGCGCCGCAGTGCCGAGGTATCGATTAACGGCATCCAGATGATCAAGTTTGGTGAGTACATACATACCCTGTTTGTTCCTACCAGCCTGAACATGGTGCGTTTTCGTCCGCTAAAAGGCACCGGCCTGATTACCATGGAAGCCCGTCTGGTATTTATTCTGGTGGATAACTTTTTTGGTGGGGATGGCCGTTTCCACGCCAAGATTGAAGGACGTGAGTTTACTCCCACCGAGCGACGTATTATCCAGATGCTGCTCAAACTGGTGTTTGAAGATTATAAAGAAGCCTGGTCACCGGTAATGGATGTATCCTTTGAATATCTGGATTCGGAAGTGAATCCGGCCATGGCCAATATTGTTAACCCGACCGAGGTGGTGGTGATTAGTTCCTTCCATATCGAACTGGATGGCGGCGGTGGTGATTTCCATGTGGCGTTGCCCTATTCAATGCTGGAACCTATTCGCGAACTGCTGGATGCCGGGGTGCAAAGTGATAAGGAAGATACAGATTTGCGCTGGTCCAAGGCGCTGCGTGATGAAATTATGGATGTTAAGGTGGAAGTGACTGCTGACTTACTTGAGTTTGATCTATCCTTACAGGAAGTCATGGACTTGCAGGCTGGTGACATTATTCCTATCGAAATGCCGGAGCATGTGGTGATGTCGGTGGAGGATTTACCCACCTTCCGTACCAAATTGGGACGCTCCCGCGACAATGTGGCACTGAAAATTACCGAGAAAATTCAGCGTCCGGTGTCGGTTAAATCCGAATTACAGTTATTAACCAAAGGTGGGCGTCGGATCGACAGCGACGCCGAACTTCAAATACTTGAAGAAGACCTGTAGCAACATGAAGAGGTAGCAGATGAGTACCGAAAACGAAGACGGCATGGACGATTGGGCGGCTGCGATGGCCGAACAGGCAGATGCAGAGGCGGAAGAATCTGATGCAAACGAGGATGTTCAGGTTGCTGAATATGATGAATTAAAGGAAGACGCCAATATTTCGGTGGAAGAAAAGCGCAAGCTCGACTCCATTCTGGATATCCCTGTGACCATCTCGATGGAAGTCGGGCGTAGTCATATCAGTATTCGAAATTTATTGCAGTTGAACCAGGGATCAGTGGTTGAACTGGATCGGGTCGCGGGTGAGCCATTAGATGTATTAATAAATGGCACGTTGATTGCTCATGGAGAAGTAGTAGTCGTCAACGATAAATTTGGTATCCGCTTAACCGATGTTATTAGTCAAATCGAAAGAATCAAAAAACTCCGTTAAAAAAGTCTCCCGCCCCTTGCTGGGCGGGCTCTTGCTTATTTCCCAATCCTGTTTTGCACAATCTGTATCTCCCACTAGTGCTTCTACCTATGTGTCAATTTTACTGTCATTGATTGTTGTTCTCGCGCTTATCTTCGGGCTGGGATACGTCATGCGTCGGTTTAATGTCACTCAAACCGGTAGTGCCCAAATGAAAGTGGTTTCTTCAATGGCACTCGGGAATCGCGAGCGGATCATGTTGATTCAAGTGGGCGATGAGCAGCATTTATTAGGTATCACCACCCAGAATATTAATCATCTGAGCAAAATGGAAAATCCGGTTAGCGTCGAAGCCCAGTCAGAAGGTTTTAAAGACAAGCTGAATCAGTTGATGAAACATAACCGGGGTGAGCGTGATGAATAAATACTGGATATGGGGGCTGTTAGCATTAGGTTTGTTGCCGCTTGATGTGTTTGCCCAGGGGATCCCGGCGTTAACAGTAACTCCCAACCCTAACGGCGGGGAAGATTACACTATGACCCTGCAAGTGGTCGCGATTATGACCGCGCTCAGCTTGTTGCCGGCATTTCTGATGATGATGACCTCGTTTACGCGAATTATCGTGGTGTTGTCAATTTTACGTCAGGCTATCGGTTTGCAGCAATCGCCGTCCAACCAGATATTAATCGGTGTCAGCCTGTTTTTAAGTATTTTCATTATGAGTCCGGTGTTTGACAAGATTAACGAACAGGCATTGCAGCCTTATCTTGATGAACAGATCACCTCGATTCAGGCCTATGAGTTGGCCAAGGAACCGCTTAAAGCCTTTATGCTGGCGCAAACCCGGGTCAAAGATCTGGAAACCTTTGTGGAAATTGGAGGTTATCAGGATCAGTTTCAGGAACCGGCAGATGTGACCATGAATATTTTGATCCCGGCTTTTGTGATCAGCGAATTGAAAACGGCTTTCCAAATTGGTTTTATGCTGTTTATTCCGTTCCTGATCCTGGACCTGGTAGTGGCATCAGTATTGATGGCCATGGGGATGATGATGTTGTCGCCTATGATTGTCTCGTTGCCCTTTAAGCTGATGTTGTTTGTGATGGTGGATGGCTGGAATCTGGTTTTCGGTACGCTGGCCAACAGTTTCGGAATGTAGGGGAGTAATATGAGCCCGGAAATATTTGTCGACGTGCTACGTGAAGCGCTGTCTATGGTGATACTGCTGGTTTCCGCTATTATCCTGCCCAGTTTGTTTGTTGGTCTGGCGGTGTCGGTATTTCAGGCCGCCACCTCGATCAACGAGCAAACCATTAACTTTTTGCCACGTTTGATTGTGACCTTGCTGGCGTTGAGCTGGGGCGGCCACTGGCTGGTTGGCCAGCTAATGGATTTCACCTTTGAAATGGTGGCACGTATTCCCCAGGTTGTCGGGTAAGTCTTATGGTGGTGGTTGCTGATACTATCACTCAGTATCTGGCCGATTTGCTGCTGCCTTTTATGCGCGTGTCGGGATTGTTCGCTGCGATGGTGGGGCTTAGTGCCAAATCGATTCCACCGCCAGTCAGAGCCTTGCTGACCCTGTTTTTATCTGTGTTGATAATGCCGATGATCGAACCTGTAGCTGTGGATGAAGTTATGTCTGTGGGGACCTTTTTACTGGTTATTCAACAGCTAATTATCGGTGTTGCTATTGGTTTTATTTCGATGATGATGCTGAATACTTTCGTGCTGTCCGGCCAGATTGTGGCAATGCAAACCGGTCTCGGTTTCGCGTCCATTGTTGATCCGGTTAATGGCATCAATGTACCGGCAGTGGGACAATTTTACCTGATCCTGGCGACCTTGCTGTTTTGGGCGTTTGATGGACACCTGGCGATGATCAAGATGATTATCTTGAGTTTTGAGGCTTTTCCGATCGGTGCCGGCTGGTGGGACGCTGAAAATTTCCAGAAAATAGCCCATTGGGGTAGCTGGATGTTTATTGGCGCGGTTACTTTGTCATTGGCACCAATTGTTTCCTTGCTTATTATTAACCTGGCCTTTGGTGTGATGACCAAAGCCGCGCCACAACTCAATGTTTTTACTATTGGTTTTTCTATCGCCCAGATCATGGGCCTGATTATTATCTGGCTGACCATGGATAATTTCACTTTTCATTTTGAACAACAGTGGCAACGGGCGCAGCAATTAATGTGTGACCTGCTAGTAGTCTGTCAGTAAGGGTATAAGCAATGGCTGATGCACATGAAAAGACCGAAGACCCCACGTCCAAACGCCAGTCGGAGGCCAAAGACAAGGGGCAGATTGCTCGATCCCGTGAACTGGCAACCACACTGGTATTAATCGGCAGCGCAGCGGCCTTGTTGTTGCTGGGCAAAAATATTGGTATTGCGCTTTATCACGTGATGCAACGTGCTTTTACCTTGTCGCGCGATGAAACTTACGATTTTAATCATATGTTTCAAATTCTGGGTAGCACCGTTAGTGAGATTAGTGTCCCGGTATTGTTTTATATGCTGGTGGTTTTTGTTGCCGGTATGTATGGCAACATTGCCCTGGGCGGCTATAACTTCACGCTTAAATCGGCTGCCCCCAAAGCCAGTAAACTCAACCCGTTAAAGGGCTTGAAGAGAATGTTCGGTATCAACGGTATTGTCGAACTGCTTAAGGCGCTGGCCAAGTTTATTGTGGTTGCCGTTACCACTTATTTGTCGCTAAAACTGTTTCAGGATGAGGCCTTGCATCTGGATATGGAATTGTATCCGCGCAACATGGTGCATGCACTGGATTTATTGGGTTGGGCATTTCTGATTATCTGTTGTTCCATGATCCCTATTGCGATTTTCGACGTACCTTATCAAAAGTTCAAACACGATAAGGAAATGAAAATGACCAAGCAGGAGGTCAAGGATGAGCGCAAGAATTCCGAAGGTGATCCGCAGGTAAAAAGCCGGATCCGCCGCTTGCAATTCCAGGCTGCGGCAAAACGTATGATGCAAGCCGTGCCTACTGCCGACGTGGTGGTAACTAACCCGACCCACTATTCAGTCGCCCTTAAATACGATCAGCATGGCAATCGTGCCCCCATTATGGTGGCCAAAGGTCAGGATGAAATGGCCATGCATATCCGGACAATTGCCACAGCGCATGATGTACCGTTAGTCGCTTCACCTATGTTGGCCAGGGCAATCTTTTACTCAACCGAAGTGGATCATGAAATTCCAGCCAAACTGTTTATGGCGGTTGCCCAGGTGTTGGCTTATGTCTATCAACTTAAGGCCTACAATAAAGGCAAGGGACGTAAACCTGCCCCCTTGTCTAAAAACTTGCCTATTCCTCCAGAGTTGCGGCGCTAAGCCAAATCAATCGTTGATAACATTATGAATGTTTAAACGGTGTACTTAGATTGTATTGTTCAGTAGAGTATTTGGGACATTACATGGAAGTAACTGTATTAATTTCAAACTATTCTAATCCAGTTTTTCCCAAATCCACCTAAAGCCAGAATGTTAAAAAATGACAAAGCTAAAATTATTTTTATGCGTATACGTAATCGCGGGTCTTTTGAGCGCGTGTGCAACAAAAGTATCGAGTATTAGTAAGGACGCGATTCGTAAATTAGATGCTGAAGAAGGTTATTTACTTATTGCAATAGATACAGATGTGGACTTAAAGGAAATTGAAATTTGGGGTAGAAAGAATATTGCTTTAACCTCAAACGATTTGCAGGCAGGTAGTAATTATATCCTCATACCTTTGCCAGCCGGTGATTACAGTATTCACAATATAAGGCTTAACCGAATATATAAATTCGCTGATTTTGAACCGGATTTATGGAGCTTTAAAGTAAAAAAGAATGTTATCAGTTATGTCGGGCATCTGAATATGGAAACTTTTTATCGCAAATGGTCAGTATATTCCCGAATTCAACTACTAAATAAATCGTCAGTGGCGTTGGAATATCTGGAACAACATTTTTCAACTATTTTGTCCGCCCGCGATGTTCAATACTCCGGCCCTGGGCATGATGATTTCTTTGCTGTAGTCGGTGCTGATAAAACAGCAAGGGAGCAATAATTATGGCAAAAAGGATTTTATTGATTTGTTGTCTGAGCTTTATCCACGTGCCGGTATTTGCGGTCACTCCTATACCTGCATCAGTATTGTTTAGCGATCCGAATACCCACTCTTTAAGAATGAGTCCGGACGGCAAGTATATAGCGATGTATAACACCAGCAACAATTTCCAAACTATAGAAATTGTCAATCCAGTTAAACTCGAAAGTTATATTTTAATTAAGCTATATGACAAAGAGTCGTTGCGTATCGATGACTATGACTGGATTGACAATAAAACCATATATTTGTCATTTGGGACTAGACAAGGTTTTCTGCATATTGATTATAGCGGTGTAAAACCTACAGGTAAGTGGTTGGAAATCAAGACAGATGGCTATTTGATTTCGCCACTGCAACAAGAGGCAAACAAAGTACTTTTCGCTGTTGAATCAAAAGATAAAACCAATTTGTATCGCCTTTCTCCCGAGCAGCTTGAAAAAAATGACATTGATAATGCACAGAGTTTAAATAATGAGCTGGATGGTGCTCTCCATTACTATTATGACAACAATAATAACGCATTAATGGCGGTAACTAACGACGAAACGTTACTGTCATTCTGGGTTTTAAATTCAAATAAATGGCAGAAATTTCTTGATATTGACAAGGAAATTGACTTTATCCCTATTGGGTTCCTATCAGATGAAAAGTTAGCGGTATTAACAGACAAAGATTTAAAACTAACGTCGTTGGTTGAATTTAATATCAAGACCCAAAAGTTGGGAGATGTCATTTATCAACACCCTACTTATGATCTGATTGGCGCTGGGTTAAATTCCATCGGAGCGGGGATTAAATATGTCAGATACATTGATCACGGTATTCCCAGGACTCAATACTTTTCAGCTTACGGGAAAAAGCTTACTGACATTTTAATTAATACTTTCAAGGGACAACAAGTATCAATTCTCGACTCGTCGGAAGATGGAAAGAAGATGCTGATCAGTTCGTCTTCTTCATACAATCCCGGTAAATATTTTTTATTTGACAAGACTTTAAATAAAGCCATTTTTTTTAAAGAAAAATTCGCTAATCTTGACGGTTATCCATTAACCAAATCCTCTACATTCATCACTACAACAGCAGACAATACCAATATTGAATCTATTTTGACTGTTCCTGAGCAAAACAGTAATGGTGTTTTGCTGGTTTATCCTCATGGCGGTCCAGTCGGTATAAGAAATGACGCTACCTACCATCCTGACATTCAATTTTTGGTAAGCAGGGGCTATTCCGTGCTGAATGTTAACTTCCGTGGTTCCGCAGGTTTTGGCAAAGGATTTATGGATAAGGGCAAGGAGCAATTTGGCTTGCTAATCGAGCAGGATATAACTGCGGTTGTCGAACATGTACGCAGCCTCCATCATTTTGAACATATGTGTTCAATCGGGGCAAGTTATGGAGGTTATTCGGCGGTAATGCTAGCGATGTATAATCCTCAGGATTATCAATGTGTAGTGTCAATGTATGGTATCTACGATCTGTTGCATTTATTTAATGCCAGTAACTATAAAACGACAAAGCAATTCCACAAACGTATTGAAGATGTAGTTGGTGAGCAAAACGACAAATTGAAAGCCGTGTCTCCTTTTTATTTTGTGGAAAAGTTGCAAGCACCTATTTTACTGATTGCTGGACGCGAGGATGAAATTGCGGATTTTGAGCAAGCAAACAGGATGAAATATCGATTGCGTCAGTTGTCCAAAGATGTGGAAACCCTGTTTTATAAAAATGTCGGTCATGGCCATCGTGACTGGATTGGCGAACAACATCAGTTTGCCTACATAGACGATTTTATCCGACGTAAACTGAATCTTGCCGTTCCTGCGGGTAATGAGGCTGCCAAGGCATTGGCAGAAGATGCCAGATTGATTGCTAATGGTTACAGTCTTGATGACAACGTGGACGATGATGAGCAAAAAGCATTTGAATATTACAACAAGGCTGCAAATCTTGGCGATGCGATATCAATGTTTAAAGTTGGGCGCTTTTATCAGTTAGGGCGCTATGTTGAGGCAAACAGTTTAGCTGCTGTTAACTGGTATAAAAAAGCATCAAAAGCAGGCAGTGCGGAAGCTTCTTTATTATTGGGAAAGTTATATGCAACAGGGGAGTTGTTAGAAAAAGATCCAAAGTTGTCCTATCAAATGTTTTCGCTGGCAAATCAACAACATTCTAAATTTGCTAGGTTGTATTTGGCACAAGCTGCATGTCTGGGTGAGGGCGTCGCCAAAAGTATAGAACAGTGCTTACAAGGATTATTTTTCAGTAACCTGAATGTGAAAGAAAAGGCTCTGGTTGATAGTGACGTATATGAGGAGCGTAGAAAAGTTCTGGATTGGGTTGTCTGGCATCAAAATTTTGATCAACAAGAAAAAACACAATTTGTCAGCCATATGCAGGCGGATTTTAAGTTAGATACAGTAGATCTTCAGGTGGACGAAGTCGACTACGGCTTATTCAGACAAAACAAATACAATACGAGACATCAAGAGACTACAACTATCATACCGATTAAAAAAGGTGTGTTATTTGGTGCCGATCTGGTCTTTACCTCAGCCGCCAGCGGGTCAGCGAGAATAAAATCAGCGGTTAAAATTCGCTGGATTGTACCAGAACAAATTAAACACAAAACTGAATCACATTTTACGGTCTTTAATCCTGACAAGAAATTTTACACGCATTTTGAACTGAGTGAAGATTACGAGTTAATTGAAGGTAATTGGACACTTGAAATTATGACGCTGGATGATCAGCCATTATTCAGTAAAACCTTCACCACAGTTAAATCTGAATAAAAAGTTGTCGGTCTATTGGCGTGAGTCGTTGTTTCGCTAATTAAAGTCGAGGAAGAATATAACGACTTAATATATTGGCCTGGTTGTTGCAAACACCATAGCAATGTCAATTTTTCGTTGTTGTATCTATGGAAATAGCTGCCTACCTTAACCGTTTCGATAAAACGCAATTTAAAAAAGTCACTGCAGGTCTGGGCGCTCCTGTCATTCTGTTGGCCATTATGGGCATGGTTATTTTGCCCATGCCGGCATTTCTGCTGGATGCGTTATTCAGCTTCAATATTGCTTTATCTCTTGTTGTTATTCTTGTTTCAGTTTTTACCAGCAAGCCGGTTGATTTTGGCGCCTTCCCGCTAGTGTTATTGATAGCAACGGTATTACGTCTGGCACTGAATGTGGCTTCAACCCGAATTGTGTTACTGGAAGGACATGAAGGGGGCGATGCCGCAGGTAAGGTTATTGAAGCCTTCGGTGAAGTGGTGATTGGTGGTAATTATGCCGTGGGTATTGTGGTGTTCGCTATTTTGCTGATTATCAACTTTAAAGTGGTCACCGCCGGTGCAGGACGCATATCGGAAGTGAGTGCCCGTTTTACCTTGGACGCCATGCCAGGTAAGCAAATGGCGATTGATGCGGATCTAAACGCCGGGTTTATCGATCAGGATGAAGCCCGCAAGCGACGTGAAGAAATCACTGCCGAAGCCGATTTCTATGGCTCGATGGACGGTGCCTCCAAATTTGTTAAAGGGGATGCCGTCGCCGGCTTGTTTATCATGATGATTAATATTGTCGGCGGACTCTTTATTGGGATTATTCAACACGATTTAACCTTCAGTAACGCGATTGAAATCTATACCTTGCTGACCATAGGTGATGGCCTGGTTGCACAAATTCCCTCGTTACTCCTTTCTGTGGCCACCGCTATTATCGTTACCCGTGAAAACGACAGTCAGGAAATGGGTACCGAAGTCAAACGTCAGTTGGGCAACCAGCAAGCGTTAGTCGTAACAGCCATTATCTTATTTGTGATGGGAATTGTGCCCGGCATGCCTCATCTGGCCTTTCTGGGCTTTTCACTGATTGTTGGCGGAGCGGCTTTTTATCGCTGGAGATTGGCCCAGCAGGAAAGCCAGGAAAGCCAAAAATCCGGCGAGCTTGTTGAACGCACACCACACCAGAGCGAGATCCGTGAACTGGGCTGGGACGACGTTCAGCACGTGGATACCATCGGTCTGGAAGTGGGCTATCGTCTGATACCACTGGTAGATAAAAGTCAGGGTGGCGAATTATTGACACGTATCAAGGGAGTGAGAAAGAAGCTGTCCCAGGAATTAGGTTTCTTGGTGCCGCCTGTGCATATTCGTGACAATCTGGATTTAAATCCCAATACCTACACTATCGCCATGCTGGGTGTTTCTATTGGTGAAGCAGAAATCAGCCACGACAGTGAACTGGCCATTAATCCCGGTCAGGTATTTGGCAAGCTGGATGGCAAACCGACCACCGATCCAGCCTTTGGACTGGATGCAGTATGGATCAAACCCAGTCAACGTGAACATGCGCAAACCTTGGGATATACCGTCGTCGATGCAGCGACTGTGGTGGCTACGCATCTGAGCCAGTTGCTAACAGCACACGCTTACCAACTATTGGGCCACGAAGAAGTTCAACAGTTACTGGATTTGCTGGCTAAAAATAATCCCAAACTGGTCGAAGGTCTGGTACCTGAAGTGTTGCCATTAAGTACAGTAGTGAAAGTGTTGCAAACCCTGTTGTATGAGGGCATTGCGATTCGTGACTTACGCACCATTATCCAGACATTGTCTGAATATGGTCCTAAAACCCAGGATCCTGATGTACTGGTTTCTGCAGTACGCATAGCGTTGAAGCGTTTTATTGTACAAGAAATTACTAATGGTGCTGCAGAAGTACCGGTTATAACGCTGGCTCCTGAGCTGGAACAGATGTTGCATCAATCGTTGCAAGCTGGCGGTGAAGACGGAGCCGGTATTGAGCCCGGACTGGCCGAAAAACTGCAACATTCATTGAGCGAAGCGGTTCAGCAGCAGGAGTTGGCTGGTGAACCGGCAGTATTGCTGACATCCGGCATGTTAAGACCGGTACTGTCCAGATTTACCAAAAATGCTATTTCAGGATTAAACGTATTGTCATATCAGGAAATTCCGGATGACAAGCAAATCAAAATTGTCAGTGCCATAGGTCAATAAGGTGCTAAGGGGTAGAATGTGAAAATCAGACGTTTTTTTGGCAAGGATATGCGTGACGCATTAAACCAGGTAAAAGAAGAACTGGGCAGTGATGCAGTAATCATGTCAAATAAAAAACTGGCTGATGGGGTCGAAATTGTCGCCGCCTATGATAAAGAGCCGGTTAAAAAAGCCAAACCTGAGGTTCGCCCCGCGGCAACTAAACACAACAGTAAATCGCAAGTCACTCCTACTTTAAGTGAAATCATTGGCGATAGCGGGCCGGATAGCCTCAAGGCCTTGTTGGAAAAACAGGCGCAAACAAAAAGTGAATTATCTGCGCCTGCCGTGGCCAAAGAAAGTAGTGGAACGTCAGTTAATCAGCAGGACATGAGCGATATTAAGGCGGAACTGGCGTCGCTGCGTAATGTGTTGCAATTTCAGGTTAACGGGTTACTTAAGCAGCAACAGCGTAATGAGCATCCTATGCAGGCCTACTTGACCGACAGTCTGGAAGGCATGGGAATATCCCGCGACTTAGCCAGACAGGTCGTGTCTTTTACGCCTGCTGATTGCAGCGAACGTGAGGCCTGGGTATTTTTACTCAAGTTGTTGGCGAATAGATTAAAAACCAACCAGAATGATATCCTGACTCAAGCCGGAGTGGTGGCGTTAATGGGCCCTACGGGTACCGGCAAGACTACCACCATTGCCAAACTGGCGGCACGCTATGCGCAGCAGCATGGTAGTGACAAGGTTGCATTGGTAACCACTGACGGATATAGGATTGCGGCTTATGAGCAATTAGCCACATACGGAAAAATTATCGGTTGTCCGGTAAAAAAGGCCGTTAATGCCGAACAGCTGGATGAAGTGTTATACCAGTTCCGCAACCGCAAACTGGTATTACTGGATACCGCTGGATTCGGCCAAAGAGATACGAGATTAATCAAACAGTTAGATACCTTTAAACAAACATCCTGTGCTACTATTAAAAGCTATTTGGTATTGCAGGCCAACGCACAAAGGCAGGTTATGCAACAGACAATTAAATTGTATGATGCGATTTCTTTGCAAGGATGTATTTTCACAAAATTGGATGAGTGTTACAGTCTCGGTGAAATGGTCAGTGTTGCCATAGAAAATAATCTGCCAGTAAGTTACTTGACTGATGGGCAGAAAGTACCGGAAGATATCCGCAGCGCAGATGTGAAATATATGATATCTACTGCAGCGCGGATGTTTAAAAAATATGGATTAAACCCTATGACCTCACGTCAGGTTGAACTAACATCAGTGGCCGTATGATAGAGGATCAAGCGAGTAGCTTAAGAAGTATGCAGCAATCGAGTTTGATAAAAGTAATCGCCGTAACAGGTGGCAAAGGGGGTGTGGGTAAAACCAACATCACTCTGAATACCGCCATTGCGATGGCCAAAATGGGCAAACGCGTGATGGTGCTAGATGCCGATTTGGGTTTAGCCAATGTCGATGTCATGTTGGGACTGAGAGTCGAAAAGAATTTGTCTCATGTGTTGTCCGGTGAATGTTTGCTGGAAGATGTGCTGGTGGAAGGCCCGCATGGTTTAAAAATTGCGCCCGCCACTTCAGGCAGTCAGTCAATGACAGAACTTTCCCATGTCGAACATGCAGGATTAATCCGCGCCTTCAGTGAATTGCAGCAAGATATTGATGTGTTAATCGTTGATACTGCAGCGGGCATTTCCGATATGGTGTTGAGTTTTTCTCGCGCCGCTCAGGATGTCATGGTGGTGGTCTGTGATGAGCCTACTTCATTAACCGATGCCTATGCACTAATTAAGATCCTTAATCGTGATCACGGCGTATTCCGGTTTAAAATTGTGGCCAATATGGTGCGCAATTTACGCGAAGGGCAGGAATTGTTTGCCAAATTATCCAAAGTTACCGGCCGTTTTCTGGATGTGGCGCTGGAACTGGTGGCAACCGTACCTCATGATGAAAATATTCGTAAATCTGTACGTAAGCAAAAAGCAATAGTCGATGCATATCCTTCTTCACCTGCAGCCGTTGCCATTAATAATTTAGCCAAGCAGGCGTTGAACTGGCCTATACCAAGGCAACCGGGCGGACATCTGGAATTTTTTCTTGAACAACTTGTGCGTCAAAATTCTCAACAAATGCAGGGCGAGGCGTGAACAGTAAAGCAGCAGCCTATCAACAACATGATGATAAAACCAAACTGGTAGAGCAACATGCTTCACTGGTTAAACGTATTGCTCATCATTTGATGGTGAGGTTACCTTCCAGTGTGTTGGTCGATGATCTTATTCAGGCTGGCATGATTGGGTTGCTCGAAGCGGCAAAAAATTTCGACGGCAGCAAAGGTGCCAGTTTTGAGACCTATGCCGGGATCCGTATTCGTGGTTCAATGCTGGACGATATTCGTAAGGGAGACTGGACGCCCCGATCCGTGCACAAAAACAACCGGGCGATCTCTGAAGCCATAGCGCAGGTTGAACGTGATACCGGACGAGATGCCCGTGATGTCGACGTTGCCGAGTATTTACAAGTCAGTATTGATGAATACCATCAGATGCTCAACGAAGTGAATGCAGGCCGTATTATCGGCATTGAAGATTTGGGCGTAACGGAAGATGTTATCACTACTGATAGAAATGGTAGTATAGACGAACCTTTCGATGACGTTTTGCAAGGGTCATTCCAGAAGTCACTGGCCCATGCTATTACTACGTTACCGGAAAGAGAAGCCATAGTATTATCTCTTTACTACGATGAAGAGCTGAATCTGCGTGAGATTGGTGAAGTGCTTGAAGTGAGCGAATCAAGAGTCAGCCAGATCCATAGTCAGGCAATGCTCAGGCTGAAAAACCGGATGAAATCATGGCGCACAGTTTAAAACAGTTTTATACAATAATAATGGCAAGTTGATACCTCAACGGAGGCGGTTTTGAATAAAAATATGAAAATTCTGGTTGTTGATGATTTTTCGACAATGAGACGCATCATTAAAAATTTGTTAAAGGATCTGGGATTTACCAGTGTGCAGGAAGCGGATGATGGCAGTACGGCCTTGCCTATGTTGCAACAGGGTGATTTCGATTTCGTAGTGACAGACTGGAATATGCCAGGGATGCAAGGAATCGATTTGTTGAGGGCTATCCGTTCTGACGACAACCTTAAACATCTTCCCGTATTGATGGTGACAGCAGAGGCCAAGAAGGAACAAATCGTCGCTGCAGCGCAAGCCGGTGTGAACGGTTACGTGGTAAAACCCTTTACCGCAGCAACATTGAAAGAAAAACTCGACAAGATATTTGAACGTCTGGGTTAACCGGTAGCTTATCCTGCCAATTTAGGAGAAGCTGAATGGCTAATTTACAAAGACCGTCAATCTCGCTAGAAGATGCAAGAAAGCTGGTTAGCTTGCTGGAAGACGGAGATCAGGACGCCGCAAATACATTGCTCGACACTGTCAGTATGAATAGTTCTGTTGAGCTGTTTTCAGAAGTCGGCAAGTTGACCCGTCAATTGCACGACTCACTGAACAATTTCCAGCTAGAATCCCGTATTGCCAATCTTGCTACCGAAGATATTCCCGATGCACAGTCGCGTCTCAACTATGTGATCGAAACCACCGAGCAAGCTGCTAACCGCACTATGGATGCGGTTGATACTTGTATGCCGATTGCCGAGCAAATCAATTCCGGTATAAAAAATATTATGCCTGAATGGAAAAAGTTGATGACCCGTCAACTAGAATTGAATGAATTCAAAACACTATGCTATGACCTGGATAGCTTTCTCGAACAGTCGTTAACCGAATCAGAAAAGTTAAACAGCTTATTGACCGAAGTGTTGATGGCACAAGGCTATCAGGATATTACCGGCCAAGTTATTCGTCGCGTAATGGAATTGGTAAAAGAAGTCGAAGACAGTCTGGTGCATATGCTAACCATGTTCAGTGTTTCCGAAGTGGTTGATACTTCAGCGAAAAAGGATAAAGAGTTAGCGAAAGATTCCGATAATATGAAAGCAGAAGGGCCGATCATTGATGCCGAAAACCGCGACGACGTGGTTTCGGGACAGGATGATGTGGATGACCTACTATCTAGCTTAGGCTTTTAAGAGGAATGGTTCATGGGATTTGAAGTTGATGAGGAAATCCTCGAGGATTTTTTGGTTGAGGCAGGAGAAATACTTGAACAGTTGCAAGAACAACTGGTCGAGTTGGAAAATGATCCTGACAACGCCGATTTGCTCAACGCCATCTTCCGTGGTTTTCATACCGTAAAAGGTGGCGCCGGATTTTTGTCGTTAACCCCATTGGTTGAAGCTTGTCACGGTGCCGAGAACGTTTTCGATATTATGCGCACCGGTAAACGCAAAGTTAATTCGGAACTGATGGATGTTATTCTCCAGGCGCTGGATACCATCAACGAAATGTTCGCTCGGGTACAGGCCAGACAAGAACTGGAACCTGCATCACCAGAACTGATTGAAGCATTACACCGTTTAAGTAAGCCTGAGTCAGCCGATCAACAATCTGCGGCGCCAGCGGCAGTTGAAAAAGCACCGGCTGAAGTTGAGTCATCGCCGGCAGTGGCCGAGGACAGCTCAGCGTCCGATGGCAGTATTGATGATATTACCGAAGACGAATTCGAAAAACTGCTGGATGAATTACACGGTAGTCAGGCGCCGGGCACATCATCACCCCCTGCAGTGGAAGCGGCAAGCGACGAAGATATTACCGATGACGAGTTTGAGTCGTTGCTGGATGAACTGCATGGTAAAGGCCAATTTGCCGCAGATAAAAGCGAACCAGCTGCTGCACCTGTATCTGAATCAGCTTCCACATCAAGTACAGATAGTGATGAAATCAGTGATGATGAGTTCGAGGCTCTGCTGGACGATCTGCACGGTAGCGGAAAAGGTCCGGGTGCCGCCCGAGAGTCTGCGACCAATCAACAGCAACAACCGGTAACCCCGGCTCCGGCCGCTAAAGCACCGGAACCTGCTGCTGCGGCTCCACCTAAAAGCACTCCACCTCCAGCAGCCAGCGCCGTTGCGGCTAAAAAAGATGATAAAAAAGCACCAGCCCAACCAGCGGCTGAAACCACCGTCAGGGTAGATACTAAACGTCTTGATCAAATTATGAATATGGTCGGTGAGTTGGTTTTGGTGCGCAATCGTCTGTTGAGTTTAGGGGTTAATGTCAATGATGAGGCGATGAGTAAAGCGATTGCCAATCTGGATGTTGTCACTGGAGATCTGCAAGGCGCGGTAATGAAAACCCGTATGCAGCCAATTAAAAAAGTGTTTGGTCGTTTTCCACGAGTGGTGCGTGATTTAGCCAGAAGTTTAAAGAAAGAAATTACTTTGCAGCTTATTGGTGAAGAGACCGATTTGGATAAAAATCTGGTTGAAGCCCTGGCTGATCCCTTGGTGCATCTGGTGCGTAATTCGGTTGATCACGGTATTGAAATGCCTGATGACAGGCAGGCAGCCGGTAAACCGCGGATGGGCACCGTTAAGTTATCGGCTTCGCAGGAAGGCGACCATATTTTGCTGACCATTGAAGATGATGGTAAGGGGATGGATCCGGAAAAACTGAAAGAAATCGCGATTGGCAAAGGCGTTCTGGATGAAGAAGCTGCTGCACGCATGACCGATGAAGAAGCTTTCAATCTGATTTTTGCTCCGGGTTTTTCGACCAAAGTCGAGATTTCCGATATTTCCGGCCGCGGCGTGGGCATGGATGTGGTGAAAACCAAAATTAACCAGCTTAACGGTTCGGTACAAATCAAATCTGAACTGGGTGTGGGTACAACGTTATCGATCAAGGTACCGTTGACATTGGCCATTTTGCCAACTCTTATGGTGATGGTATGTGATCAGGCCTTTGCGTTGCCGTTGGCAACGGTTAATGAAATTATTAATGTTGATTCTGGTAAAACGAATACTGTCGATGGTCAATTAACCATGATTGTCCGCTCCAAGGCTATCCCGTTATTTTTCCTGGCGGAATGGTTAAACCGTAATAAAAAGCATGTGGTGGATAAGAGTAAAGGTCATGTTGTGGTGGTGCAATTAGGCACCCAGCAAATAGGCTTTGTAGTGGATTCTCTGATAGGTCAGGAAGAAGTTGTCATCAAACCACTGGACGCCATGCTGCAAGGCACGCCTGGTATGGCGGGGGCGACTATTACCAGTGATGGTGGAATTGCACTTATTCTGGATATTCCCGGACTATTAAAACGATACGTTAAAAAAGCATTAAACGCTTAGGAGTATTTTTCATCAATGCCATATAAGGTTTTGGTGGTCGATGATTCGACTTTTTTCAGGCGCAGGGTTAAAGATATTCTAGCCCGCGATCCGGACCTCGAAGTGATCGGGGATGCTAAAAATGGACAGGAAGCCATCCAGCAGGTCGCTGCTTTAAAACCGGATGTGGTGACCATGGATATCGAAATGCCCGTTATGGATGGCATTACTGCGGTTAAAAACATCATGGCCGCCAATCCGGTGCCGATCCTGATGTTTTCATCTCTGACTCATGAAGGTGCGCAGGCCACATTGGATGCGATGGATGCCGGTGCGCTGGACTTTTTACCCAAACGCTTTGAAGATATTGCCAGAGATCGCCAGGAAGCTATCGATTTATTGCAGCAGCGAGTCAAAGCGCTGGCACGCCGTAAAAGTCGGATGGGTTCATTATCCTCTCGTCCTACAGCGTCATTTTCCTCAGGTCTTGCATCCCGACCAACTAGTGTCACTCCACCGGTCAGGACAAGGATTGAGGGAGGGCGCAAGAGCTATAAATTATTGGCGGTGGGAACGTCGACTGGCGGACCGGCTGCATTACAGAAACTATTAATGCCTTTACCGGCTAACTTCCCATATCCGATTTTATTGGTACAACATATGCCGGGTACTTTCACCAGCGCTTTTGCCGAGCGGTTAAACCGTTTGTGCCAAATTAATGTGCTGGAAGCTAAAGGGGGAGAGAGTTTAAAGCCTGGTTCCGCTTATTTGGCGCCTGGTGGTCGGCAGATGATTCTGGACGGCAGTGCCAGTTCTGCCAGAATTAAGGTAGTGGATACCAATGTTGAACAGAGAATGCCGTACAAACCCAGTGTTGATTTAACTTTTACTTCTGTTTCCCGTGTATTTGGTGGTGATGTGTTAGGTGTGATCCTGACCGGGATGGGCGCAGATGGTCGTGAAGGTTGTAAAGCACTCAAGAATCGAGGGGCCAGGATCTGGTCGCAAGACGAAAATAGTTGTGTGGTTTACGGCATGCCGCAGGCCGTTGCGGCGGCAGGGCTGACCGATGCCGTGTATTCAATTGATGAATTTGCTGCCCATATTATTGCTGAAATGAAAGCCTGAGAATTATTCGGGCGCTATGCTAAAGCGAGTTTGATATTGAAAGTCTGGACGGTGGCCAACCAAAAAGGTGGGGTGGGAAAAACCACCACAACAGTGACTCTGGGCGGACTATTAGCGCAGCAGGGTAAAAGGGTGCTGCTCATCGATACTGATCCGCAAGCATCGATGAGCTATTACTTTGGCATTGATTCAGAAGAACTTTCCAGCAGCGTATACGATGTTTTTATGGCGGGTAGCAGTCCAGGTCGTGAAGATGTATTAGATAGCCTATGCCCGACCAAGCTGGATTCCCTGTTTTTACTGCCTGCCACCATGAATTTGTCCACTCTGGACCGAAAGCTGGGTAGCAAGAGCGGGATGGGGCTGATTTTGCGTAAGGCCATCCATTCTCTGATTGATGATTTTGATTATGTGATTATTGACTGTCCTCCGACGTTAGGAGTATCAATGGTTAACGCTTTGGCCGCCTGCGATCGTATTTTGATTCCGGTACAAACCGAGTTCTTGGCCTTAAAGGGGCTGGAAAGAATGATGCATACGCTGGAAATTATGGCCAAAACACTGGCGCGAGAATTTGAATATACTATCGTTCCTACTATGTATGACAAGCGAACCAATGCTGCATTAGAAGCCTATCAGTCACTCCGGGCCACATATGGTGATTCAGTTTGGTCTGCAGTGATCCCGGTTGATACCCGTATCCGGGAAGCCAGTCAGGCGCAAATGCCACCTTCAGTATATTGTCCCAAATCACGCGGCGTATACTGTTACAACAATCTACTGAAACAGCTGGACAGTTAATGAGTAAGGGTACATTTGCCAAAGAAGAAGTGATGGAAGAATACCTTTCATCCCTGTTAACCGAAGAACAACCGGTTGTTGATGCATTGGTGGAACAAAAAACTGTTCAGCATCTGCTTCAACAAGTCTCTGCGGAGCAAGAAAAAGCCAAACTAAATCAACAGGTTGAAATCTCTGAAAAGCAGCATACGGCTAAAGTAATAGCGCCCGCTGCCGACAAGAATGAAGAGATTCTGGCTTCGATAGACGACGCCCAGTCCAAAATGAAGCCGACGGGTCGTGGGGAACAAGTTAAAGCGTATCGCCAGGGGGCTTTTCAGGCGCTGTTTTTTAAATTGGCGGGTTTAACTCTGGCTGTACCCTTGACTGAGTTGGGGGGGATTCATAATCTGGACAAACCCAAACCCCTGTTTGGCAAACCGGACTGGTTTTTAGGTATGATGCTGCATCGGGAAGAGCAACTTAGCGTGGTGGATACTGCTAGATGGGTCATGCCAGAACGCATGAATGAAACGCTGGCAGAATCTCTGAATTATCAATATCTTATCATGCTAGGAGAGAGTCACTGGGGATTAACTTGTGAATCACTGGTCAATACCGTTACGTTACAACATGATGATGTAAAGTGGCGTGAAACCGATGGTAAACGGCCTTGGCTGGCCGGTTTGGTAAAAGATAAAATGTGCGCCTTGATAGATGTGCAGCAAATGATCGAATTACTGGATCACGGATATACCAGTAATGCAAAATAAACATTAATTATTCAGTATGTTATATCCATTTCGGGCTAATATAATGGGTAATAGTGACAGACGCAGCTTGCAAGGGAGCAAGTCTTATGAGTGAAAACAAAAACTTTAATAGTTCAGCTAGTGATGCAAACGACGAAATCCTGCAATGGGTCACCTACCGTTTAGGCGAAGAAACCTACGGTATTAACGTAATGCAGGTTCAGGAAGTATTGCGTCATACCGAAATCGCCCCCGTACCAGGTGCACCTGATTACGTATTAGGTATCATTAATTTACGCGGTAATGTAGTAACCGTTATCGATACTCGCTCCCGTTTCGGTTTACCCTCTGCCGATGTGACTGATAACTCCCGTATTGTAATCATTGAATCAGAACAACAAGTGGTCGGAATCCTGGTGGATAGTGTTGCCGAAGTAGTCTATTTACGCTCTTCGGAAATTGCCAGTGCGCCTAATGTGGGGACTGAAGAAAGTGCCAAGTTTATCCAGGGAGTTAGCAACCGTGATGGTGAGTTGTTGATATTGGTGGATTTGAACAAATTGCTATCTGATGATGAATGGAATGAAATCAGCAATATCTAGGTATTACCGCGTAGAAAGAGCCTGCCTTGCTAATCAGGCTTTTTTTATGTCCCAGGTGACAGTCTTTAATCATCTCGACCAGAGTGAATTATGACAGATTGGTATTACCAGCTAGTGGTATTGGCCGTTCTGGTGGCGTTGCTGCTATGGGTACACTGGTATCACCAACGCAGCATCAATGAGCTTCAGCACAAATGCCGGGAGCAGAATAAAGTCATGCTGGAGTTAAAATCGGAACTGCAGTTACTGCAAGAAGGCGTGCATGAATTACGTACAGGTTCGCTAGGCGTAGGACAAAAAGTGCAGGATTTAGTCAAGCAACTCCAGGAAACGCAAGCTCGTCAGGACGAATTAAAAGACCAGGATCCGGAAAGCAAACTGTATGGGCAAGCTGCCAGAATGGCGCAACAAGGGGCCACTACTGATGAAATTATGCAGGAATGTGAATTACCCCGCGCAGAAGCTGAACTACTGATTCAATTGCATAAAAAATAAAAATCCTTTCGTCAGTAACGGACTAAAAGATAAAAAACAGTATTCACCACGGAGACGCGGAGTTCACAAAGAAAAGATATTGGCTTCGCCAACGGCATCCATGCCTTTTTTCGTGCCGCATCCTTGCGGACCGACCCTGTTTTGAAGCACCAAAATAGGGGAAAAGTGCTTCACTCCACTAACTTTCTAATCCGATTGAAATAATGACTTTAATACCGGAACGGCCAAAGGTAACGTCCCTGTAAAGCATTGACCTTGTCCGGACGTCCATGTCCGGCCATCCGACAAGTCCTTATTTAACTCGGGAAAGTTAGAGTCGCTGATTTCAAACCAAAACGGTCACTTCCTCAACGAAGGGCCGATTAAGTCGTGGCTTTAAATTGGCCGGGGATATGTTGCCAGCCTTCCGGGAATTTTCCCTGTAACACATAAGAAAACGCAATCAGTTCGGCTATCACATGATAGAGTTCTTCCGGTATCTGCTGTCCCAAATCCAGTCTCCCGAGAAAATCTGACAAGTATTGATCCTCATGTATCAATACTCCACTTTGCTTGGCCAGTTGGATAATTTCCTCGGCCAGATCGCCGAAGCCTTTGGCAATCACTTCCGGTGCATCACCTGGCTGGTATTTTAGGCCGACTGCTTTTTTGGCCGGTGTGTCTTTATCATTCATACTCGGGTCTCGAATAATTGATAGGGTCGCTGCTGCAAGGTAGCCGGAATTTTTCCCAGTTGACACTGGCTACGATTGACCTCAATTTGCAACGCCTTAAAACGTTTTTTCAACAAAGGTAAAAAATTCATCAATTGGTGCAGCGTATCTTGGTTGGAGGTATAAAAATCCAGTTCCAACTGATTTTTCTGTAATATGGCTTTGGTCAGGACTTCACCCATAGTGCCGATTTCAAGTTTCATGGTCAGATGCCAGCGTTGTCCGGCGCTTTTTTTGCCTTTCTTGTCCTTGGAGGATTCCGGCTCACGGCGGATCAGCAGTTCGACATCTTTTCTGTCCTGGCCCTGTCCGGTGGAGAAATTATAGAACAGGCTCTCCTGTCCCTGAATTTGTTGCTCGGCGCTGGCGACTTTATTGCCCTGATGATTAGCAAGCAGGCGAGACAAGGTTCTGGTTAACTGTTGTTGCTGTTCCAGTTGGGAAAAGTCTCGCAATGCTCGGCTGCTTACCTGGCTAGTGGTATTATTGCCAGTTTTATCGCCTAACAGGTTGTTGATGGCTTCAGACAGTTTTTCAACTTGGGCAGGTTGGCTGCGTGCTAGTCTCGATGCCAGAGAAAGTTGTAACATTGCCACCAGTCCAGCCACAAAACCTTGTGTGGCAGGCGGGCTGACAAGCTGTACCGGCGTTAATGACAGTGCCGGTGCGCTCAACAGTGCTCTGAGTTGCTGATGATCCTGCTCTTTTCCTTGCGGCTGTGACTGATCCAGTTGTTGTAGCCATTTTTCTACCAGTGGTTTCAGCTCGGGTGATTTGGTGATGAGCGGATCGGCTAATATTTTTTCCAGCTGATTGAGTAGTTTTGCCGGCGCGTCCTGCAATGGTTGTAATTGTCGTAACAGTCCATGTAATTCCGGTGGTGGATTGCCGGATATGGGAAGTCTGGACTCGGTTGTGACCAATTTGCCCGTGTTGGCTATATCAGGCGTGACAGCAGGTAATAAATTGGCTATTTGCTGGCTTTGTTGTTTGGTGAGATTGACCGTAGCGACAGCCTGTTGTCCGGGTTGTATTTGCAATATCGCCTGCTGTTTGTTGTCGATAACCAGATTGAGGGATGGTTTACTGGTGCTGCTTAACCACTGGTTTAAGGTATTTTGTACCTCCTGAGGCAAGAGCGGGGCAATTTTCGGGATAATATTGCCAGGCAACATCAATCCCTTGCTGGCGCTGACTACGGTTAACAATGCCGTTACTTGAGATGACTCGAGTTTAACCGGACGGGACGGATTGGCATGTTCGGCTATGACAACCGCCTGCCAATTTTTGCCTTGCGGTTTGAGTTCTACTGACACCGGTTGGCCAGTGCTATATTTCTGTGTATCTGCCATGGGCAGGTTAACCAGCAAGTCACTTCTGGGTAATAGCGGCTGTTTGGCCAATCCGCTTTGCTGCGACTGCGATGGCTGGTTTTGACCGGTGGAGGCGGCAGCGAGTTTCAATTCGGCTGCCGTGCTGGCTTGCAGTATTTGCTGTTTTAGCGGCTGTTGTGAGTCCGGCGCGATAAACTTCAATTCAATATTTTGCGGCAAGATATTGGCGATGATCGCATCCAGTTTAATCGTTGTGGTCGCTACCTGACTGAGTTGTAGTGGCGGTAATTGCAACAGTTGTTGCACCAGAGTCTGTTTAATGGCCAACTGGATTGGTGCAGTTTTGTCGGTCGGGAAAAAACTCAGCAATTGATTATTTTTGCTAGTCAATAACTGGTACGTCTGGTTATTTGCCAATTCTCCTTTTAATGACGTGCTGTCCAGTTGCAGTTGACCATTGGCGTTAAGCAGTAACAGTTGTTCCGCGCCGAGGTGTTTTACCAGTACATCAATAGCTTGCTGGCTGACCGCAGTCTGTCTGGGCGACTGAATGATTTGTTGCAACGCATCGGTGAGTTGCTGCAATGAGAATGACGGGACTTCTGGCATAGTATTCTATCGGCCCGATATGTGAGTGCTTGATAGTTTTAATCAGACGATATTAACACACAGAAAAATGCGATTTCACCTTTCGTTATGCTATTATTCCGGCCGATTTTCGGGATTCAATTCAGAGGTTTGGCTTGGCATTACTGGTAGCGGAAAAGATAACCTGCGTCAAAAGTGACAGGGTATTATTCAGTCAGCTCAGCCTTACTCTGCAAGCAGGCCAGATTCTGCACTTGCAAGGCCCTAACGGTGCCGGTAAAACCAGTCTGTTACGTATTCTGGTTGGGCTAAGTCAGGCCCAAGAGGGACGGATTCTGTTAAATGGCGAGATGATTGAAGACCATCCCCGCTTTGCCAGCCAGATCATTTATATCGGCCATAAAACAGGCTTGAACCCCAATTTAAGTGCCATCGAAAATTTACAATTCTGGGTTACCTTGCAAGGCATTGCAGAGCATATAAACTTGTTCGCTTTGCTGGCTGATTTAGGTCTGGTCGGTTTGGAAGATATTCCCGTTGGGCATTTATCTGCAGGCCAACAACGTCGTGTGGCGCTGGCAAAATTATGGTTAAAAAAAGCCGCGCTATGGGTGCTGGATGAACCTTTTACTGCCCTTGACGCTGAAGCAATAGCGTTAATCGAGCAAAGAATGCAGGCCTATGTCAGGCAAGGCGGAGCCATTATTTTGACCTCGCATCAGCTATTGAAACATCAGCAAAACCTGTCCAGCCACATGATGGAGTATCAATGGTAACCGCTCAACTCTACGCTGTATTTAAACGCGATATGATGCTGGCGTTTCGACAGCGTTCCGAATTACTGCAACCTGTGATGTTTTTTGTGCTGGTGATCACGCTGTTTCCTCTTGGGGTAGGGCCGGGGGCGCAAACTTTACAAAAAATTGGTCCGGGCGTGATATGGGTGGCAGCTTTGCTTTCGGCATTATTGGGACTAGAGCGTTTGTTCAGAGAGGATTTTGCCGATGGTACATTGGAACAACTGATGCTGTGTGGCTGTCCGATGAGCTTGCTGGTACTGGTTAAAGTGATTGGCCACTGGTTAGTCAGTGTGTTGCCTTTGTTGCTGGTCTCACCTTTGCTGGCGCTATTTCTGAATCTGACTGCGGATATGTATTGGGCGTTACTGTTAACATTATTAATTGGTACGCCTTTGCTCAGTCTGATCGGGGGCATTGGTGTGGCGCTGACGGTCGGTATTCGAAAAGGCAACGTATTACTCAGTTTATTGTTATTACCTCTATTTGTGCCTTTATTGATTTTTGCCACTGCCGCCGTGGATGCTGCCACCTTGCAGTTGCCGTATAATGGTCAACTGGCGCTATTAGCAGCATTATTGTTACTAGCGACAGCTTTGGCACCTTTAGCTACCGCCTATGCATTAAGAGTGAGTCAGAACTGATGTGGAAATGGTTACACCCCTATGCGAAGACCGAACAGACCTTTGATCTATGTAGCAAGTTATTGCCCTGGTTTGCCTGGCCAGCGGGACTGTTGCTGGTAACCGGATGTGTGTGGGGACTGGCGTTTGCCCCTGCCGATTATCAGCAAGGAGACGCCGCGCGGATCATGTATATTCATGTCCCTTCGGCAATTTTATCCATGAGCACTTATGCGTTGATGGCAATAGCGGCATTGATTGGACTCGTTTGGCAAATCCGCACCGCAGATATGGCAGTGGCGGCCATCGCGCCGACCGGTGCTATTGTGACTTTTATCGCCTTGCTTAGCGGCGCTGCCTGGGGAAAGCCAATGTGGGGAACCTGGTGGATCTGGGATGCCAGACTGACCTCCGAATTAATTTTATTATTTATGTATCTCGGTGTGATTGCGTTGTACCAATCTTTTGATGACAAGCAACAGGGCGCCAAAGCGGCCGGTATTCTGGCATTAGTCGGGGTGATTAATTTGCCTATCATCCATTATTCGGTGGAGTGGTGGAATACCTTGCATCAGGGCGCATCAATCAGCAAGTTTGATAAACCTTCTATTGACCCCGGTATGCTGTGGCCACTGATGATTTGCTTGCTAGGTTTGGCCCTGTTGATTGCGACTATGAGTATGATGGCGCTGCAGAACGAAATTTTGCGTCGTGAAAAGCACCGTCCATGGGTGCAAAAATGGGTGGAGAAGTAACGCATGCAGTTTGAAAGTTGGACGCAGTTTTTTGCCATGGGTGGCTACGGATTTTTTGTCTGGCTGTCTTTCGGCCTGAGTGCTTTGGTCATCTTACTGGCTATAGGTCTGAGCCGTTACAACCGACAAAGCATATTAAAAATTATTGTGCAGGAAAAACAGCGCAAGCAACGTATTGCTCAAGCCAAAAATAATCAGGTTAAACCGGCAGAAACTGAAGTGGAGAAACGTAGTTGATGAATCCTAGAAGACAAAAGCGGCTGTTTGCCGTTGTCGCGATCCTGGTCATTTTAGCCGGTGCGACCAGCTTGATGCTTTTTGCCCTGAACCAGAATATTGACCTGTTTTACACCCCGTCAGAAATTCTCGATGGTAAGGAAGGCAAAATACCGCAAGTGGGGCAGCGTTTGCGTATTGGTGGCATGGTGGTTGTAGGTTCGGTAGAGCGGCACGAGGAAACGCTGGATGTGAGCTTTCGGTTAACCGACACCGGCCCAGAAGTGACGGTACTTTATCATGGCTTGTTGCCGGATTTATTTCGTGAAGGACAGGGCATTGTCGCCACGGGCATATTACAAAGCGCCAATGTGATTAAAGCCGAAGAAGTGCTGGCCAAACACGACGAAGAATATATGCCGCCTGAAGTCGCTGAAGCCGTCAAAGGAATTAAACATGTTAATCCCAACCAGCAGTGAGGAATGACAGATGATAGGTGAAGTGGGGCATTTCAGTTTGGTGTTGGCATTGTTGATGGCAATGCTGCTATCGGTGTATCCGATGTGGGGAGCGCAGAAAAGCCATCCACAAATGATGGCACTGGCCAAACCCTTAGCGATCGGATTATTCCTGTTTACCTTGATTGCCTATATCAGTCTGACCTGGGGATTTGTTTCTAACGATTTTAGCTTGAATTATGTAGCGCAAAACTCCAATAGCCAGTTGCCGGTTTATTACCGGATTACTGCGGTTTGGGGAGGGCACGAAGGTTCCTTTTTACTTTGGGTGTTGATCTTTTCAATCTGGACGGCTGCAGTTGCATTGTTTAGCCGGGCTATGCCTGCTGCCATGGTGGCCAGAGTACTATCCATTCTGGGCCTGGTGGCGGTCAGCTTTTATCTGTTTATCCTGATAGCATCCAATCCGTTTGAACGCATGTTGCCCTTTTTTCCGGTGGATGGACGGGATCTCAACCCGTTGCTACAGGATATTGGCATGATTATACATCCGCCAATGTTGTATATGGGATATGTCGGCTTTTCGGTGGCTTTCGCCTTTGCAGTGGCAGCACTGATTTCCGGGAAGCTGGATTCAACCTGGGCACGATGGTCACGCCCCTGGACGTTGGCCGCCTGGGTATTTTTGACTTTAGGTCTGGCTTTGGGCAGTTGGTGGGCTTATTACGAACTTGGCTGGGGAGGTTGGTGGTTTTGGGATCCGGTTGAGAATGCGGCTTTTATGCCCTGGCTGATGGGGACTGCGTTGCTGCATTCTCTGGCGGTGACGGAAAAGCGTAAAGTGTTTCAGTCATGGACAATATTGTTGGCGATTGGGGCTTTTTCGATGAGTTTGCTGGGTACTTTTCTGGTGCGTTCCGGTGTATTGGTGTCAGTACATTCGTTTGCCAGTGATCCGACTCGGGGTCTGTTTATTCTGGCTATCCTGCTTCTTACCATTGGCGGCTCGTTATTACTCTACACAATCCGCGCCCCGGGTTTTAAAAGCGTTGGACAATATCGGCCCTGCTCCCGGGAAGTGATGATGATGGGAAACAACGTGTTGTTAAGTGCGGCGACTGTGGTAGTGCTGCTGGGCACTTTGTTGCCTCTAGTGCACAAAGAGCTGGGGCTGGGGTCGATTTCTATTGGTGCACCCTTTTTTAATCAGATGTTTACCTACCTGATTGTACCTTTTGTGTTTTTGCTGGGGGTTGGTCCTTTGTCACGCTGGAAGAATCAGTCGCCCGCAGCATTAAAAAATCAATTATTGCTGGCCTCGGGTATCAGTCTCAGTGCCGCATTATTGATTAATCAAAGCTATTCCGAACTATCTTACATGGCAACCTTAGGAACAGTGCTGGCCTGCTGGGTGGCAGTCACCAGTGTTCAAGAAGTGTTGCAGCGGGTTGGTAAAAGTGGTGTTTCAGCTAGCAGCCTATCATCTTTGACTCGCAGCCATTGGGGAATGATTACGGGCCATATCGGATTTGCTGTTTCGCTGGTGGGTATTGCTATTACCAGCCAATATAGTGTTGAAAAAGATGTGCGTATGGCTATTGGTGAAAGCGCTGAATTAGCCGGTTATCAGTTTATTTTTAAAGGCGTTAATGAACTACAGGGACCAAATTATAGCGGCTATGTGGGGCTGGTTGACGTGTTTCAAGCGGATAAGCAGGTTGCGCATATGCAGGCCGAAAAACGTTTTTATCCGGTACAGCGTTCGATGATGACCGAGGCGGCTATCGATAGTGGTTTTAGCCGGGATCTGTATGTTGCGCTAGGCGAGCAATTAAGCAATGGCGACTGGGGTTTGCGCTTATACGTCAAACCGCTGGTTAGATGGATTTGGGCAGGTGCTTTTATTATGGGCCTGGGTGGATTGTTGTCTATCTCGGATAAACGTTATCGCATGGCCAAGGTGCTAAAACGCCACTCGGATGGTAAGAATCAGCCAAAACCCGCAGAGGCACAGGTATGAAGAAATACTGGTTTTTTATTTTGCCCTTGCTGGCTTTTTTAGCTATCACGGCTTTTTTATTAAGTGGTCTGTTTTCTAATCCCAGATATGTCAATGAAAGCCAGGTAGACAGGCAAGCCCCGCCATTTAAATTGCCGGATGTAATGGATGCCGGGCAATTTTATGACCAAACCGTGTTTCAGGGGCAGGTGACGCTGCTCAATGTTTGGGGTGTCTGGTGTGTCACCTGCGCGGTGGAATTGCCTTATTTAACCCAGTTACGTCAGCAAGGTGTGCGGATTGTCGGTCTGTATTATGAACAGGAACTGGATCCGGATTTTGGTGCCAAGTCGTTGCCACAAATCCAGGCTGAAGTGCAGCAGCGACTGCAAAAGCTGGGTAACCCTTACCAGTTTAATATTTTTGACGTGGACCGTTCTTACTCTCTGGATTTAGGCGTAACCGGCGCACCGGAAACCTTTTTAATCGATCAGAATGGCAAAATTCGCTTGCATCATATCGGTGATGTGAATCCTCGTGTATGGCAGCAAAAAATTGCTCCTCTTTATCAGCTGTTGAGTCGCCAATGAAAAAACTGATTTACCTGGGACTGTTACTGGGCAGTATGAGCCTGTTTGCAGTAGAAGAAACCTACCAGTTTGATGATCCACAGCGACAGGCTCTATTTAATGAATTGTCTCATCAGCTTCGTTGCCCTAAATGCCAGAATCAGAATATCGCCGATTCTAATGCGTTGGTAGCGCTGGATCTCAAGCGCAAAGTATATCAACTGGTAAAGCAGGGCCAAAGCAAACAGAAAGTCGTGGATTATATGAAAGAGCGTTATGGCGAGTTTGTCTATTATCAGCCGCCGGTGACGGCTGCGACCCTCATTTTGTGGATCTTGCCATTGCTGATTGTAATAACAGGATTTGTGTTGTTGTTACGCCGCAGAAAAATAGTCGAAGTAGATACCATTAGCATCGAAAAAGCAGAAAAGTTGTTGGAGAAAGAATAATGCTGGAATTTTTTTTCGGTGTGCTTAGTCTGGTCCTTATAGCGGTTTTAATGGTTGCGGTGCCCTGGTTTCGCGCCAAACAACAACAGCAGCGAGTTTCTGCCGATCCACAACAGATGAATATAGAGCTGACACGCCAACGTTTAGCTGAGTTGCAAAGTGAGCATAAGCAAAACCTGCTGTCGGATGAAGATCGTGCCCAGGCAGAAAAAGAGCTTAAAAGTGCTTTGGCAGATGAATTTAGCGAAGGGCAACAGCAGATAGTTAAATCCCCATATCATTGGCTGATATGGGGGAGTGTCGTTGTGATCCTGGCGTTAGTTTCCGCCGTGTACTGGCACTCTAGTCAATTGGGTAAAATGCAGCATTGGCAACAGGCCATGCAGAAGTTTCCTGATTTGGCCAGGCGTGCAGTGATGCAGGCAGACCAGACGGTAACGGAGCAGGAATTAACCGATTTAGCCTTGGGTTTACGCACGACCTTGCGAGATAAACCTGAAGATGCGGTTGCCTGGTTGCTATTAGGACGGGTATACAATGCAATAGGTTATGTTGAGCCTGCCATTGAGGCATTTGAACGTTCGTTAAAACTCAATCCAGAGCATAAAGGTGCCAGAATCAGCTTAAGCCAGACATTGGCGATGACCAACCAGCCTCAACAGTTACAGCGGGCTAAAGGTTATTTGCAACAATTATTAACTGAGGATCCGCAAGATTATGATGCACTGGGTTTGTTAGCCATTGTAGCCAGTCAACTGGACGATAAACCTCTGGCGATTCAGAACTGGCAGAAATTACTACTGCAGGTACCTAAAAGCGATCCTCTGTATCAATCGTTACAGCAACGCATTGATGAATTGCGGGGCGACGCCGGACAGTCGGCCACACAGCAAACTGCATTTACCATCACTGTTGATGTCGATGAGGCGTTACGCAGTAAAATCCCTGCCAAGGGTTTTGTTGTGGTGTTTGCCCAAAATGCTGAAACAAACATGCAAATGCCGGCAGCGGTGGTTAAACAATCGTTGCAACAATGGCCTGTTAGTATTGAATTAACGGATAATAACGCCATGTTAGCTAGCTACAAACTGTCTGACTTGAAGCAAGCCAGATTGGTTGCGCGTATCTCAGTAGACGAAAATGTGCAAAAAGCGCCAGGCGATCTTCAGGGTGAAATCATTGCACCTGTGCAGCCGGGACAAAATGTTGCAGCGAAAATTATGATTGATCAGGAAGTAACACAGTGAAAAAGCTTTATACAGTATTGGTGGTTGTTTTATTACTTGGTGGGTGCGCAAATCGTCAATCTGTTGAACAGCAGGCTGATGTTAATCAAACGCAACAATATGCAGATCAACGCGACCCTTTTGAATCCTACAACCGGGATATGTGGTCCTTTAACTGGGATGTGCTGGATAAGAATATTCTGCGTCCGGTAAGCTTGTCTTACGCCGAGAATATGCCTTCTTTCGCGCGTAAAGGACTGTATCATTTTGCGCTTAATCTGGAAGAGCCGGCTAACGTGATCAATAACCTGTTGCAAGGTAAAGTAGCTGACTCGTTTATTAGTCTGGGACGCTTTTTGCTCAATTCAACTTTTGGGTTATTAGGGACATTGGATGTGGCGACCGACGCAGGTATCGAGCGACGTGACGAGAGTTTTGCTGAAACGCTAGGCGTGTGGGGAATAGGCTCAGGTCCCTTTATTATGCTACCGGCATTAGGCCCCAGTGATGCAAGAGACAGTACTGGTAAGGTGGTAGAAGGGGTTTATTACCCCTTTGATCTTACTTTATATCTGTCACTGACGACTAACGTGATTAAAGCCCTGGAAAAAAGAGCGTCATTTGTCGATCAGGAACAATTGTTGAGGGATGCGGTTGATCCATATGCCTTAATCAAAAATGTCTATTTTCAGGATCAGCAATTTAAAATACTGGATGGCAAGATCGAAACCAGCCAGGAAGAGCAGGATTTAAACGAAGATATTGATGCCTATCTGGATAATTTGTAATCGCCTTCAGATAAACACGACAAGGAAATCAGCATGAGCAGATTTGAGCAGCTTAAACAGCAGCTAGACAAGCAACAGCGTAAATGGTTAGTAACAGGCGTGGCCGGATTTATTGGTTCCAATTTGCTAGAAGCGTTGTTGAAACTTAATCAGCAAGTGGTTGGGCTGGATAACTTTGCTACCGGTCATCAGAAGAATTTGGATGAAGTACAAGGACTGGTCAGCGACCAGCAATGGCAAAACTTTCAGATGATTGAAGGCGATATACGTGACGTCGAGACTTGCAAGAATGCAGTCAGTGGCGTTCAGCACGTATTGCATCAAGCGGCATTGGGTTCGGTTCCCCGGTCACTTAATGACCCTGCTACCACTAATGAAGTGAATATCAGCGGTTTTTTGAATATGCTGATTGCTGCCAGGGAACAGCAAGTGGAATCATTTGTATATGCTGCGTCCAGCTCCACTTACGGTGATCATCCTGCTTTGCCCAAAGTGGAAGAAAACATCGGTAATCCGCTTTCTCCTTATGCTGTGACCAAATATGTCAACGAGCTTTATGCGGATGTTTTTGCCCGCTCTTATGGTTTCCATGCCACCGGCTTACGTTATTTTAACGTATTTGGGCGTCGTCAGGACCCCGATGGAGCCTATGCGGCAGTCATTCCTAAATGGACTGCGGCGATGACCAAAAATGACAAAGTAGCAATTAACGGTGATGGTGAAACCAGTCGCGATTTTTGCTATATCGACAATGTTGTCCAGGCTAATCTGCTGGCGTCAACAACCCTTTTAGGGGGGAGCGAAGTGTTTAATGTGGCGGTGGGCGACAGGACGACATTAAACGAATTATTCAGCGCAATAAAAAATGCGTTGCAACAACAGGATATTGACTATTCCGCCGAGCCTGTCTATCAGGATTTTCGCGCCGGTGATGTACGTCATTCGCAGGCCGATATTGGTAAGGCCAAGTCGTTGCTAGGTTATGAACCCCAATATCGTATTGCTGAGGGCATTAGCCTGACCATGCCCTGGTATGTGCAAAATGTGTAGGGTATTTTAGCTACGAGCTACGAGCTACGAGCTACGAGCTACGAGCTACGAGCTACGAGCTACGAGCGTAAAATTATATCTAAGGTTATTTCTGTTCTCCCTGAGCGCGAAGAATGAGCTGTCGAAGGGTGAATTAATCGATTCAGCCTTCGACTATCGGTTTCTCATACCAGCCCCAGACCTGAACCATTCGACAAGTTTATACCAGGCTTGCCGAGTGAAAAGGGGTATCCCGAATTCAGGTTATTTATAGCCATCGGGATTTTTTGACTGCCAGTGCCAAGTGTCTGCACACATTTCACTAATACCTTTATGTGCCTTCCAGCCTAATTCCGTCTCTGCCAGGCTGGCATCGGCATAACAGGCAGCCACGTCACCGCCGCGACGAGGGCAAATATTAAAGGCGATCTTTTGGCTGCTGGCCTGTTCAAAGGCTTTGACCATATCCAGTACCGAATAACCGACACCGGTGCCAAGGTTATAGGTGACCAGACCGACCTTCTGTTGCAGTTTTTCAATCGCTTTTAGATGGCCATTGGCCAAATCTTCTACATGAATATAGTCGCGCACTCCTGTGCCATCCTGAGTCTGATAGTCATTACCAAACACCGAAAGTGCTTCGCGTTTACCTACCGCAACTTGGGCAATAAAAGGCATCAGGTTATTGGGAATACCGTTAGGATCTTCACCGATCAATCCGGAAGAATGAGCGCCAACAGGATTGAAATATCTTAGCAAGGCTATGTTCCAGTCATTATCCGATACATACACATCCTTGAGGATATTTTCGATCATCAATTTGGACTGGCCGTAGGGGTTGGTCGGTTTACCTTCGGGCATACCTTCATTTAACGGCAGGCTAATAGGATCGCCGTAAACGGTGGCAGAAGAACTAAATACCAGATTTCTAACCCCGAATTCAGCCATCACTTCAAATAATGTGACTGAACCCATCACGTTGTTACGATAATACTTCAGTGGCTGTTGTACCGATTCACCTACGGCCTTTAAACCGGCAAAATGGATAACAGAATCGATTTGATGTTGCTTGAACAATGAGCGCAATGTGTCGGCCTCACAGATATCGCCCTGAATAAAAGTGACTTTCTTGGCGGTGATTTTTTCTACTCTGCGCAGTGATTCCTCACTGGCATTACACAGGTTGTCCAGCACTATCACCTGATAATCCGCTTCCAGCAGCTGTAATACGGTATGGCTGCCTATATAACCGGCACCTCCGGTAACTAATATATTCATATTTGCTTTGACCCTTTCAATACTTCTGACAGATATTTCTCGCTTAAACCATATTGTAATGGCTTGATCAGTAAAGGAAAGCACAATAGCAGCAATAGCATCCACAACATCACCGACCAGTTTTGACCCACTCGTAGTAACAGAAAAAATACCGGTACCAGAATCACCAGTTTAAGTATATTTAGTAGCAGTTTTTCCGGTAGAGTCAGCATTTTACCGGCCTGATCGAGTTTTTCGATGCGTTCCACCAGCGACAGGGATTGCAATTGAGGGATTTGCTTACTGGAAAATATCAGGCGCATAAACAGTCTCTAGATACAAAAAAGCCGGACAATTATCCGGCTTTTTGAACTGATTAACAGGGGTTTTTAATGCACGCCGTGCATGCCTTTTTTAAGCAATGGCGTCAGCGCCAGAATAAATACACCCACTCCGACACTGATTAAACCGATATCGTTGTACACACTGATAGTGGCTGCGATATCCAGTTGACCGCTATCAGCGCCATGTGCGCTGCTGCCGGTTAATGAGCTGATCCAGCCTGCCACATAATTACCTAACGCGGTAAACAGGAACCAGGTTCCCATCATCATGCCGACAATCTTGCTGACACTGAGTTTAGTGACCATAGATAAGCCTACCGGGCTTAAACACAGCTCAGCTACTGTTAACGACAAGTAGATAAAGACCAGCCAGATAAAGCTCTTGTTGGTGCTGTCATCCATACCCATACCCCAGGCAAAAACAATATAACCCAGGCCGATTAATAACATGGCAAGGCCGAATTTTCCGGGAGTAGAAGGTTCAACATGTTTTTTCGCTAACGCCACCCATAACCAGGCCATAACTGGGGCTAACACGACAATAAACAGGGCATTTAGTAGCTGTACTTGTGAAGCCAGAAAGTTCATGCCTAGTACATTCAAATCAAATTGTTGGTCGGCGAGTAAGGTCAAGCTGGCCGCTTGCTGTTCAAACAAGGCCCAGAAAACCGACTGGATAGCAATCAAAAAGCACGCCACCATAATACGGTTACGCTCGACCGTGGTGCATTGGGTAAAGGCATAAATCAGGATAATTGCAATCATTACAAAACCGGACACACCGAGTAGAGAGCCGACAAAAGTTTGATACTGCATCAATACCCAGCTAACCGCGACCAGCGCCAGGCCGAACAGATAAATGGTGTATTCCTTATTTAAACCAATCGGCGATTTTTCTTTTAAAATGGCAGGATTGGAGGGTTCGGCACGGCCATCCAGATAACGTTGTCCCCATAAAAACACTAGTAAACCGAATAACATACCGATACCGGCCAGACCGAAACCGTAGTTCCAGCCATAGGTTTCTCCCACATAACCGACTAACGCGGTAGAGAATAACGAGCCAAGGTTGATCCCCATATAGAATATTGAGAAACCACCGTCACGACGGGGATCATTAGGTCCATATAACGCGCCCACAATAGTGGAAATATTAGCTTTGAGAAAGCCAACACCGGTAATAATCAGCGCTAATGCCAGAAAGAAGATATTAATATAGAGATCATTGCGGACTACGCTGTCGCCATCCATAAAGGATGCCGGGCCATGAAACCCCATCAAACCATGTCCAGCCACCAGCAATATGGCGCCATAGGTAACAGCTTTACGGCTGCCCAGGTAGCGGTCTGCCATATAACCACCGATGATGGGCATCATATAGACTAAGCCGGCGTATGCACCGTAAATCATGCTGGCTTCGCCAGCGCTGTATAAATGGTATTTCACCAGATACAACACCAGAATGGTGCGCATTCCATAATAGGAAAAACGTTCCCACATCTCGGTTAAAAAGCAGATCGACAACCCGACAGGATGACCCATCAAGTTACGTTGCTGTGACCCTACGTAGAGATCTTCAGTGGTCTCAGACATTTTGTACCCCTAATTCTTTTTTGATTGACTTATTATAATAATGACGGGAGCGTGTTTATCTTTCATCTTCATCACTGCTGGCGGCTATTTTTTCTTAACCACAAGGCAGAAAACGCGCGAAGAGTGGTTCTCTTTAAGCGTTTGATAACGAAGTGAGAAGGAAAAATAGCCCCAGCCCTTTGGGTTGAGTCTGAAAATCCCTCACTCCCACTCTTTTTAAACAAAGTCAGTAAACAGATTTATTTAGATGACTAAACTACACTGTTTACGCCTTGATTGAGACATTTTCATTTCTCAACAACGGTGAAGATGAAAGATAAACACGCTCCGTTTATCAAAATAGTTATAAAACTAAACCGAGCGGTTATACCGTTGCTGCCGTGGAAAAGCAAGAAATGCGGGAATGATCTGAGTATTTTCCACGCTACAAAGTGATAGTGTCTAAAAATAATTTGTGAGCATAATCATAAATCGTACTATCAAGCTATTTAGCTAGAATAAGCTCAAGTATTGCTTTCTCGCAATGTCTATACTAGTGATCATCTAACTATGGTGTGAAAAAATGATAACAATTTGGATCAATTTACTAACACGAATAAACTAGTAAAAAGTAATACATCTTTGTTACCATCCTTACTATGATAAAAGCTTAGCGAATGGCTTCTTTACGCTTGTAATGTTTACATTTGTCAGTGGAAAACTGTCGTAAATTGGCTACACAACCTAATTATTGAAGAAAGAATGACTTTTAAACAATCGCCTATACATTTTTTATCAATTCTTTCGATAGTACGACTTAGGCTGATATGGACGCTTAATATAATAGGAAGTTACAACTAGCATGTTTGCATATCTGGAATTTACCCCTCTTTTTATGGCATTTTTTGTAGCCGTATTACTTATCGTTGTTATGAACCCTGTTGCCCACCAATGGGGCTTGGTTGATCAGCCTGGAATTCGTAAAGACCATAAAGGCATTATTCCACTTACTGGTGGTTTGGCGATGTTTTTCTCCATTTTAGTGTCCAGTTTTGCAACTGATGTATGGTTGCGAAATGATCCCATGTTTTTTACAGCGGCAGCGTTTATTGTATTGTTGGGAATGCTTGATGATCGTTTTGAATTAAGCCCTAAAGGACGTCTTATTTGTCAGTTTGGAGTGGCGGCAATTATGGCTTGGAGCGCCCAAAATTATGTCACATCGTTGGGTGATATTATTGGTTTTGGTGATATTAATTTGGGGTTATTAGGTTATTTTTTTACTCTTGTTTGTGTTGTTGGCGTGATCAACGCGTTTAACATGATGGATGGTATCGATGGTCTAGCAGGTGGAATGAGTCTTATTGTTTTGCTCGGGGTAGTTGTTTTACTTCTATTGTCTAATAATGAGACAGAAATAATGGGACCGATGTTGGTTATTGCAGCTTTAGTACCTTTTTTGGCGTTTAATCTCAGTATTAAGGGATTTAAAGGCAATAAGATATTTATGGGTGATTCGGGTAGTATGTTTATTGGCCTGACTATTGTGTGGCTATTGGTAGAATATACACAAGGCTCGCATTCATCTATGCGACCAATCACTGCAGTTTGGTTGGTTGGCTTACCTCTTATGGATATGGCTGCAATAATGTACCGTCGTGCTAAAAAAGGTCAGTCGGTTCTTAGACCTGACAAACAACATTTACATTATATTTTTATGCGGGCAGGTTTGTCTTCTAGAGCTACTTTAATCGCTATTTTATTGCTTGGAGCAACATATGCGGGTATTGGAATTATTGGTGAAATAATCCATGTCCCAGAATATATAATGTGCTGGTCTTTTATTGTCTTACTAGTTATTTATAGTTATATCATCCAAAATATTTGGATGATTTTACGTCAACTTCGTCTGATTAAGCGCAGCTTAATTGGGTAACACATCTATTTATTGTTGAACGCAGTATATTAACTCGTTAAATGTAAAGCAGTTTTTATCTAATATAGCCTGTTGTATACTGACTCGAACCGTTCTGTTGGACAAACTTTATCATTATGCTCGCACTCAACTCTTTTTACTTTTGCATATGAAGCAAATATTCATATTACTTTTTAGTCTTTTTTTGTTAAGCGGTTGTGCGTTGACTCATCAAAAACATTCTGACTCTGAGCCTACGTCAAATATAAGTAAAGGACTGGACGGTTTCTCACCGGAACTAACACGGATTCTGAATGAGGCTAGTTCTGGCACGCAAGTCATGGTTAATCAATATAATGTGGCTTTGGGAGAAAAGTATACATCGGCAAACGGCTCAGTTTGTAGACAACTACATTGGATAGGTGGTGACTTCGCGACAGGTCAGTATAAAATTGTTTGTAAAAGTAGTGATGCTAACCACTGGTATCAAGTTAACCCAATTACTGAATCTCAAGCCGCGTTTTATGAACTTGTGAGTAGATCGCAATGAGAAAAATTAGACTCTATTTTTGTCAGGTAGTCGGTTTTATTTGTTTGTGGTTTTATTTGTTGAATGTTGGCTGGGCACAAACGACAGCTAACAATACAGCTATTGAGCGGGCTAACGTACCCGTTCAAAATCAATCTGTTGATTTGTCGAAGTATATGCAACAACAAGGCAGTCTTAAATCTCACAATATTAATGACGGCTATATTCCTTCTGATGAAGTGTCTACCAATACGCAACCCCAACCCTTTGGTGCTAACTTATTTAAGCAGGGTCTAGAAACGAGCCGTGGAGACGGGCTTAACCCTGACTATCTAATTGCTCCCGGTGACAAAATATCTGTCCAGCTATGGGGGACTGTGGAGTTGGCAGAAGTTTTCATTGTTGATAATCAGGGAAATATCTTTATTCCACAGATTGGGCCGGTATCAGTAATGGATATTAAGGCTAGCGAACTCAATCAAGTTGTAACTAGTAGAATAAAATCGGTTTATACCAATAACGTCAATATTTACGTTAATCTGCTTACTGCGACCCCGATTAGTGTATACGTATCTGGTCCAGTTATTCGCCCCGGCCAATATGCAGGTCTTCCAAGTGAATCCGTCCTTTATTTTCTTAATCGGGCTGGCGGAGTTGATCCTGATAGAGGAAGCTATCGTCGAATTTCCGTTTTGAGAGACAATCAAACATTGATCAGCTATGACCTCTATGATTTTTTACGAGAAGGTAAATTACCAGCTTTTACCTTTAAAGATAACGATGTCATCCTGGTTTCTGAGCAAGGTCCTGTTATAACTGTTGAAGGGGCTGCGCGCTATCCATTTAAATTCGAGTTAACCCAAAATCATTCTAATGGAAAAGATTTGGTGTATTACGCCAGACCTCTTAGTAAAACAAGTCATGTCGCTGTTAATGGGAATCGAACATTGGGCCCTATATCAGTTTACATTCCACTAGAGGAGTTCCTTGAATTTCCGGTATCAGATGGAGATATCGTGTTATTTAATGATGATCTGCGCCCTCAAGTGATTAGTGTGCAAATTTCCGGCAGCTATGTTGGTCCATCATTTTATACCGTAAAAAAGGATGTGCGGCTGAAAGATTTGTTAGACCACATCGAAGTTGATCCTGCTCTTGCAAATATTGATTCCATTTATATAAAACGCAAAAGTGTTGTAGAACAACAAAAACAGCTTTTAGAACTTTCGTTACAACGACTGGAGAGAAGCGTGTTTACTGCTCCGGCTGCATCTGACGGAGAGTCACGTATAAGAGCCCAAGAGGCGCAGTTGGTGATGAAATTTGTAGAAAGGGCAAGAAGTGTAAAACCTTTAGGTAAAGTTGTACTAAGCGTAGATGGACAGATTGCGAATGTAAGACTGGAACAGGGTGACGAAATTGTCATTCCGCAAAATACCGATTTGGTACAGGTTTCTGGAGAAGTTTTACTTCCACAGGCTATTGTATACAGTTCCAACGCTAGTATTGCTGATTATGTGGCTTGGTCAGGGGGATACAGTGAAAGAGCTAATGTTGAACAAGTTGCTATTGTCCATGCCAATGGTTTGACTTCTTTTGTGAGTGCCGACGACAGCCATTGGTTTGTTGAAGAAACAAACTACCAAATAAAGCCTGGTGATCAGATCCTAGTGTTGCCAAAGGTGGACACAAAGGTTTTACAAGCAGTTAAAGATATTACCCAAATCATTTACCAGATTGCAGTAGCTGCAAATGTGGCAATCAACTGATAATTTCTATCATGACTACAGTCACTAGACGTAATAAATGGAAAATTTGGTTTGACGTAATCTACGCATTGTTTGTACGTGAGATCCGTATTGGGTTTAATGACAAGTTTGGAATTAGTTGGGCAGTAATTAATCCCGTCATTTTTATTTTAGTACTTTCCTTTTTCCGAGGTCGACTAGATGGCGGAGAAACTCACGGTATACCAACTTTTGTCTTCATGGCTTACGGTTTAATTATTATTCAAGTGTTTTTACAGACGTTTGCGGCGGGCGCAGGGGCTATTCAAAAGAACACAGCGTTATTTGCATTTAGGCAAGTTCAACCACTTAGTGCGATATTGGCAGCATGCTTCTTTGAAGTGTTGGTGAAAATATTTGTAATTTTGGGTTTGATATTAGCTATGTATTTTTTGGACATTGAGCTAATTGCCAGAGATCCGCTTAGAATTATTATATATTTTTTCTCGATTTGGCTTTTTGCGCTTGGCATGGGAATGATTTTTGGCTTAATGGTTATGTATGTACCTGAAGTTAAAAAGATTCAAACACTAATAACCCGTCCTTTATTTTTTATATCAGGTGTGTTTTTTTCCTTGCAAGATTTTCCGTCGAGCTATTGGCATGTCCTAAACTGGAATCCAATTTTGCATGCCATCGAATTAGCTCGTTATGCAGCATATCCAGAGTATGGGCATGCCGGGGTCAGCTTTGGTTATCTCGCTATGGCGGTGATTATAACTTTATTTCTTGCTCTGATAGTTTACCAAGTGTTCTGGAAACAGGCTATAAGTCGATGATATTACTAGATAATATTACTAAATGTTACCGGACACGAAGAACAGAACAATATATTTTTGAGAATTTATCGTTTGAAATACCAGCAGAACATAATATTGCCATTTTGGGCTCTAATGGTGCTGGTAAATCGACTTTGTTTCGTCTGATTGCAGGCAGCGAATATCCAAATAGTGGCAATATTGTTACCGATAAAAGTATTTCTTGGCCTGTTGCTTTGTCGACAGGGATTCATGCGCAAATGACAGGGCGTGAAAATACCCGTTTTATTGGACGGGTAAACGGTGTTTCAGATTTAACCGAGTATGAAAAGCGTGTTGTTGAATTTGCTGAATTAGGTGATCGATATGATATACCTGTTGCTAAATATTCCAGCGGGATGCGTTCACGACTTGCATTTGCTTGCTCATTAGGAATTGAGTTCGATATTTATCTTATTGATGAAGTGACTGCTGTTGGAGATGCGAACTTCAAGAGAAAGGCTAAACAGGCTTTGCTGGAACGAAGTAAACAGGCAAACGTTATTATGGTGAGCCATCAAATGAGTGAGTTACGGCAATTCTGCGATAGCGCTATAGTCATCCATCAGGGTGAACTGACTTTTTACAATGACCTTGAAGAAGGTATAAAACAATATCAGGCATTATCAATATGAGCCAGCTATCCCAACATCAGCTAGAACAACAATTGACTGAATTTAAAGCGGGGTTGAAAAAAGGGCAATGGATGGATGCAGAATTTTTGTTAGGTAAAGCCGAGGAGCTTAAAGACAGTAATTTATCGTTGTCATTGAGGATTCTGCAAAGAGTGCGGAATCTAAAACCGAACAAGAAAATCAGCCACCAAATTCGTCAATTAACCGCCGAGTTAAGACAAACGGAACCGGCAAAATTAACCAGTTCATCTAGTGAGCATAAATTGACTGCAACTTATGAGAATGAAGTCCAGCAACCAATGTCTTCCAATCCAGGCCCTGGAAAGTTGAAATATTGGCGGCAATGGTTGGCTAAACCCTTTGTTTATTGTGTTGTGATTCCGTTTGTCTTTTTTGCTTTTTATCAACTTTTATGGGCAAGTAATCGCTATGAAAGTCACGCTCAGCTAATAGTGCAACAACCCAATGGTATGACTACGCTCGAACCTAGCTTGGCTTTGTTATCTGGCTTTGCTGGAGGCGGGGGAAATACTTCAGATACTCAACTTTTAAGAACCTTTATTTATTCTTACGATATGTTGCTGTATCTGGAGACCAAGCTCGGTTGGAGTGAGTATTTTGCAAAGAACGATAGCGATATATTTAGTCGCTTGGCGTCTGATGCCAGTCTGGAGGACAAGTTGGATTATTTTGCAGATCATGTACAAGTGGAAATTGATGATAAATCTTCAGTTTTTACTGTAAAGGCTCAAGCATTTGATCCTGTATTTGCGAAAAAGCTCACTTCCGCAATTGCTGAACATGCTGAGGAATATATTAATAAAATAGGTCATGATTTGGCTAAAGCTCAGTTGTCGTTCATACAAAATGAACACCAACTCGTAATAGATAAACTGCAACAGGCAAAGAGCGAACTGCTAGCATTTCAGCAAAAATACAATTTATTGGACCCTGAGGCTGAAGGACTAGCATTGCAACAAATTGCCTATAGCTTAGAAGGGCAAATTGCGTCTCGTAAATCAGAATTAAGGGCATTACGCTCTAGTATGAGTGAACAAGCGCCAGCCGTATTGCAAGCTAAAGAACAGTTACAAAGCCTACAGACTCAACTGGAACATGAACGCGAACGGTTAACCAAATTGTCTAAAAGTAACACTAATACAGATTTGGGAGTTAATGAAATTATTGCTAAGTTCAGTGAATTTAAAATGAATTTACAATTTGCATTGGAAGCCTATTCCGCCTCACAAGTTTCTCTTGAGAAGTCCAGAATTGAGGCATATCGACAGTTGAAATATCTGGTTGTGGTTGAAACTCCAACCTTGCCGGAAGATGCAGAATACCCTCGAATATTTTATAACTGTTCATTATTTTTTGTGATTATCAGTATGATTTTTGGTATTGGCAGAATAATTTTGGCAACAGTAAATGAATTAAAATAAATACATTCGATTATATTAAAACGATTTTTCGTGATGAGAGGGGAATAATAACTATATGAATCGTAAAGGCATAGTATTGGCTGGTGGATCGGGTACTCGATTACATCCATTAACATCGGTGGTGAGTAAGCAATTGATGCCCATATACGATAAACCGATGATTTATTATCCAATCTCCACTTTAATGTTGTCCGGCATTCGACAAATCCTGATTATTTCCACACCACATGAATTGCCAAGATTTAAGGAACTGTTAGGCACGGGAGAATGTTGGGGGGTCGAGTTTAGCTATGTTGCCCAACCATCACCAGACGGACTCGCCCAGGCATTTTTGTTAGGGGAAGGATTTATCGGTGATGATGCTTGTACTTTAGTTCTAGGTGACAATATCTATTACGGCCATGATTTACAGTTATCACTTAAAAATGCCGCTTGTCAGGAATCAGGAGCAACGGTATTTGGCTATCATGTAAATGACCCGGAGAGGTACGGGGTGGTTGATTTTGATCAACATTGGAATGCGTTGTCGATTGAAGAAAAACCTGAAAAGCCTAAATCCAATTATGCTGTGACTGGATTGTATTTTTATGACAATCAGGTTGTAGAGTTAGCCAAACAAGTTAAGCCTTCTAAACGTGGTGAACTTGAAATTACCGATCTTAATAGTCTGTATCTTCAGCAAAAACAGCTTAGAGTAGAGTTAATGGGAAGAGGTTCTGCCTGGTTGGATACAGGGACTATCGATAGCCTTATCGATGCGTCAAATTTTATTGCCGCTATTGAGAAAAGACAGGGGCTCAAAATTTGTTGTCCTGAAGAGATTGCATTTCGAAAAGGTTATATCAATGAAACCCAGTTGGAAGCGTTGGCCACTCCCCTTATCAAAAGTGGATATGGAAAATATTTAATGAAATTGCTGCAAGACAGGGTGAAGTAAGTGAAACTTGTTGATACCCATATTAGTGACGTCAAAATTATTGAACCAAGAATATTTGGTGATGAACGTGGTTTTTTTCTAGAAACTTTTCGTGATGACTGGTTCAGACAGCATTGTGCAGATGTGGTATTCGTTCAGGATAATCACAGTAAATCGTCACAGGGCATACTGCGAGGTTTACATTATCAAACTCAGCATACACAAGGTAAGCTTGTTCGGGTGGTGCAAGGAGAAGTATTTGATGTGGCGGTCGATATGCGAAAGCATTCAGCCACATTCGGACAATGGATTGGTGTTTATCTGTCATCTGATAACCATCGTCAATTGTGGGTCCCTGAAGGTTTCGCGCATGGCTTTTATGTTACAAGCCAAACTGCCGAATTTGTATATAAATGCACGGACTACTACCATCCAGAATCTGAAGTAAGCCTTTTATATAATGATGCCGAGCTTGGTATTGAATGGCCATTAATAGATAACCAGGCACCTTCCCTATCCAGCAAAGACGCACAAGGTATAGCGTTTCGTCAAGCTCCTACTTTTTAACTTTATAGAGGCAATTTGATATTCAAAATATGATTATTGTAATAGGTAATAATGGTCAATTGGCGAAGGCACTCCGTAACATAAAATCTGATGATGAGCTGATCTTTCTTGGTCGACAAGATATAGATATAACTGACAGCCAAAAACTGCAAGAAACTTTAAACCAATTTAGTGTAACGGCAATTATTAACGCGTCGGCTTATACTGCGGTTGACAAGGCCGAAAGCGAGCCTGAAGCGGCCTATTTATTAAATGATACAGCTGTAGCTAATCTGGCCAGATTTTGCAAAAAGCAGCAAATACACTTTGTGCATGTATCAACAGATTATGTTTTTGGAGGACATAAAGGAAGTCCATATCTGCCGGATGATGGATATGCACCCCAAAGTGTTTATGGAGCCAGTAAAATGGCTGGAGAGCAGGCTATTAGAGAGATTTATCCAGAGCATTCCTGCATCATCAGAACTAGTTGGGTTTACTCTTGTGAAGGAAATAATTTTGTCAAAACTATGCTGAAACTGATGAATGAAAAGCCTGAACTTTCTGTTATTGATGATCAGATAGGTACGCCAACTTCAGCAAACGGACTAGCAAAAGTATGTTTGCTAGCGGCGAGAAATAATATAGCCGGTATACATCATTTTACTGATGCGGGAGTTGCAAGCTGGTATGACTTTGCTGTTTCCATCCAGCAATTGGCTCAGCAAAAAGCTCTGCTCTGTCAAGTAATCCCAATAAAACCTATTTCCACATATGAATATCCAACTCCGGCCAAAAGACCTGCATATAGCGTGCTGGATAAAAAGAGCCTTATGGATAGTTTTAGAATACAGCCAAGGCATTGGCAAAAAGAGCTTTCATTGGTTTTGGACGAAATAAGTCAGTCCAGACCTGAATAAAAGGACGATGATAGAATATGAGTAGAACGTTGTTGGTGACAGGCGGTGCCGGCTTTATTGGAGCAAATTTTGTCCATTATTGGTTGCAGTTTAATCCGCAGGACAGAGTCGTAGTGCTTGATGCGTTGACTTACGCAGGTAACATTGCCAATTTGGCTGGCATGGAAAATCAGTCTAATTTTGAGTTTGTTAAAGGTAATATTTGTGATACCGAGCTAGTAGAGCAGTTGTTGTCTCGAGAGCAAATTAATACTGTGGTGCACTTTGCCGCTGAATCTCATGTTGATCGCTCAATTAGTGGCCCTGACGCATTTATTGAAACTAATATATTGGGCACATACAGCTTGTTGAAAGCCTGTAAAAAGATATGGATTGACGAGTATCAGAAACAAGGCAAAATTCCTGTCGAACACCGTTTCCATCATGTGAGTACGGATGAAGTTTATGGTACTTTGGAGCCTGGTGAACCTGCATTTAAAGAAGATACCCCTTACGCCCCTAACTCACCTTATTCTGCCAGCAAAGCAGCCAGTGATCATTTAGTCCGTGCATACCATCATACTTATGGCCTGGATGTTACCACCAGTAATTGTTCTAACAATTATGGCCCATATCATTTCCCCGAAAAGTTAATCCCGTTGATCATTGCCAATATTTTGCATAATAAGCCGTTGCCAATTTATGGAGATGGTAAGCAGATTCGGGATTGGCTTTATGTTGAAGATCATGCGCGTGGTATTGAACTGGTTATCAATAGAGGTAAAGTTGGCGAGAATTATAATATTGGAGGTCATAATGAGTGGGCCAATGTCGATATTGTAAAACTCATTTGTAATAAAATGGATGAAGCTTTTGCCAATAAACCTGAGTTAGCAGTCAGGTTTCCGCACGCATCTAAAGCGATTTCAGGTAATAGCCAAGAACTTATTCAATACGTAACCGATCGTCCCGGCCATGATAGGCGCTATGCCATTGATGCAACTAAGACCACTAATGAACTTGGCTATAAACCGCTAGAATCTTTCGACAGCGGTATAAGCAAAACACTGCAATGGTATCTGGATAATGAGGACTGGTGGGCCCCCCTGTTAACTCAATAATTATTTCAATGGATAACATCAATCTATGTTGTATTTATCCTAATTTTTACCTTGACTGTTAGGTCATGCATTATTTTTACGAGTGAATAAATGGATCAAAACTCACCCAAACAGGTGTATTTATTAAGTGCATGTGATCGTTTTAATTATGGAGACTTACTGTTCCCAGTAGTGGCCAAACATGAATTAAGCCAGTTGGGACACTATCAGTTTCATAATATTGCTACGATAGCGTCAAATTTATACGAATGTGGAGCCTTGCCAACAGAAGGATACAAAAGTTTACTGGATTATAAGAATCTGCCCGATAATGCGACTTTGGTGGTGGCTGGGGGGCAAGTTCTTAATGCTAATTGGTCCAGATTAATCAGCTTTCTGCGACCGTTCTATTTTAAGCTTTATCAAAAGTTTCAAGGGGGCTGGCTGGAAGCGCTGGCAAAGCAGTTATTTGGTCGTAACCAGCTGTCTTTTCCATTTATGCCATCTGCTCCCGAACTCCTATCCAGGATGAAGCTGGTATATCACGCCGTTGGCGGCGGTATACCCAAAGAGCGCCACTTGCGCGACGAGGTTGCGGTTAGTTTCCGGCACGCTGATTATATTAGTGTCAGGGAAACTGATGCTCAAAGAGCAATTAAAAATAATTTTGGTCTGAATGCAGTCCTGGTACCTGATTCGGTGATGGTACTCAGTGATATTCAACCGAAATCTGTTTTGCCGCCGAGTCTGACGCAACCTTATGCCTGTGTCCAATTCGGTTTTCATAAAAGTGACGGAAAGCAGGAAATAATTTTAAATCAGTTACGCAAGATCTATCGCCAACAAAAACTGGCGATTGGATTGTTGTCCATTGGTAACTGCGCCGGTCATGATGATCAGTTGATGGTGCAGTGGATAAAGAAGCATGCTGATTTTCCTGTGCATGTCCTGCCTTGTCAAACGATAGATCAGATCACCAGCGCCATTGCCAACGCGACTATTTACATTGGTACCAGTTTGCACGGAGTGATAGTGTCGATGTCTTATGGAAATCCGTTTGTAGCAGTTAACAAGGCGGTGAAAAAAGTACAGGCATACACTATGGTGTGGGCGCCGGACTACTTAAAAGGATGTGTCCCTTTCTATAAAATTGCAGCGGCAACTCAACAAAGATTGTCGTCACATATCGGGTATGAAGAGCTTGTCGTAAAACAAAAGAAGATGGTACGGGAATCGTTTAAAAAAATATGCCAAGTAATTGAAAAATAAAACTAACTCATGTTATTCGCTCAATATAGAGTACTATTTAACATTTACTGAAATTTTCTGTTTATTTGCACGAAAGCAGGCATAAGAGAAACTTATGCCAGCCCATCTATTCTTTTACAATGAAATTCTGTGTCAGCTTTCTGCTTTCAGGTGAGTCAAAATTTTCAACCAGATAGTTTTGTTCTATTTTTATCGTCATGGGTGTTTTACCTCCCTTGACGGTAATTTCTAGCGGAACACTCAGGGACAAAGTTGTAATAGCCTGTTTCTCTTCGTTATTAACCTTGACTGGCTTGGTTTCAGCTTTAAGTTGAGGCTCGCCAATACATTCCATTTTAAGTAATTTTGAACCTGCATGTTGTCGATTGAGTTCTGTTTCAATATCAGTTGCCAAAAATTGGGGAAAGTTATCACCACGGCCGATTAAACCGATCATTTGTTGTACCTCTTTGGCGCAATCAAAGCCTGCTATTTCAGGAACTGATGGTGGGAGAGGCATAGAGTCAGCTAATGCCATGGGATTATACAGTCCAGATAAAAGACAGATAACTAACGTTCTTTTCACCTTTAACCTCTTAATTTTATTAGATAATTCATTATTGGGCATGCAGCACGTTAGGCTCGCAAACAGTACTTAATAATTCCTTTTCTGATCACATACTTTTTATCATAGAAGGGAGTTACTAAATCAATCTATTACTAGTTAAGTTCTACACTTGATTCTTGTGGGACGATATCCGCAGAAAAGTCCTCAATTCTGGCTTTTTGCAGCTCGTCGGTTAACTGCTCGGCTTCAGTCGGTGAATTAAGCACATAGGGTATAATCATAATCATTAATTCTGTTCTGTCTTGTTGATTATTGTCGCTTTTAAATAACTTGCCAATCAGGGGTAACTTACCCAATATTGGTACTCCTTGCTGACCTTTGCTATTCTTTGCCGAAATAAGTCCACCTAATAATACTGAGCCCCCATCCCTTAGCGAAACCGTCGTTTCTAAACTTCTGTTGAGGATAATGGGAGAGCCTGCTACTGATGTTTCTCCCTGTTCACTTAATTCTTGGCTTATTTCAATATCGACAAAACCCGATGCATGTACAGTGGGCCTTATTCTTAAAATGATGCCTGTATTCCGATAACTGATGGTTTGAATTACTGGAGCATTTTCACTAGTGGAACTTTGACTATTGGAAGTGATGATAGGCACTTCATTACCTACTTCTATTGATGCTTCACCACCACTTTTTACCATTAATCGTGGACGTGAACGTATGTTGGTCTTATCATTTTGGTAGAACGCGTTTAGCATGGCACGGGTGCTTCCCGCATTATCCAATGTTAAATTAAATCCGCTTCCGCCAATGGCAACTCCTCCTTTTCCGTCTCCCGACAAGGGAATTGTGCCGAAGTTTAGACCAAATTTGCCTAAGGTCGAATTAGCCAACCAATTAATTCCAGACTCTTCACTATCAGTTAATGTTACTTCAGCTAATACAACTTCGACCATGACTGATGCGGCAGGTCTATCAAGCTGTTTTACGACAGGTAACACTTTTAACCAGTCTTTTCCGCTACCGCTATATAATATGGTGTTTAATTGCTCGTCGACTGCATAGCGGCCTTTCGTTTCGCTATTATTTGTCCGTGAGCTATTCAAATTATTGCTTATTTGAGAAGGTTCGGAAGCCGTACTTGAGTTATTTGTACGATTTCCTGAGTTACCACTGCTAGTGTAGTTGGCGACACCCAAGCTGTTTAATACTTGAACAATATGCGTGGCGGGGGTGCTTTGTACTTGATAGCTAAATAAACCATCTTCCACGCTGTTGTGTTGTTCTGTTTCCAACGTCTTTGCCCATTCGATAATATGATTTAACACATCGTCAGATTTGGCAAATATAATTAATTGTCCAACTGATTCCAATGGTAATAATCGGATAGCTGCATTTCCGTCACCTTTTCTAACCGAGTAACCTTCAGCTTTCAAAACTTGTTCTAAATTATCGGATAACGCACTTACATTGCTTAAGCTGGGTCGAATAATGCGGCTATGCATACCTTGCATTGTAGGTCGATCTAAAAGTCTGGCCGCCGCCAGAGCTTGTTCGACGGCCCGCTGAGGGCCTACAAAAATTAAGGCGTTTCTAGTAGGATCTTCCTTTATTTCCAACTCTTTGGCTGGAAACATTGGAGTTAACCAACCGCGTACCATTGGGGTTGTAACAGAAGTTAACGGATAAATATAAAAAATGGGGCGGCTGCTTGATGGAACTTCGGGCAACGTTCTACCGCTGATTAACAGTGGTGTTTCACCATTGGCTATGGCTTCAGAAAAACTAAAAAGTAATACGTTGTCTTTAAGCGAGGTTGCCACACCATAAGATTTCAACGTTTGTGTAGCCAGACTGTATAAGTCTTTTTGACTAACTTGTTGGGTGATACGCATGGTAATTAAATCCGGTGTGCGCTGCACACTGGGTTCAACCACAAAATTCAGGCCCAACTGATTACCAAATACTTCATTAATAAAGGCACCGACTGGCATATTATTAAATGTTAACCTGCTAACTTGTGTATCAGGTAAAACTGGCATAACCGCGTCTAGCGCCTGCTCTGCGGCTTGCTCAACCGTAATAGACGGCGCTTGAAAAACTTGTAAACCGGTATTTTCCTGCTGCTCTGAACCTTTTAATATTATGGATTCATTAGCGGAGAGGTCCTTTGGCGCGCGCAGTGGTGTATTAAATATTTTATTATCGTGTTTGGCGGCATCATAAGCTGGCCCGCGAAAATTAGCGCAAGATGTAAGAAGGCCAATAACACTTAAGGTGATTAATGAGCGGGTAACAGGCGTGACAGTATGTTTAATTAGTTGCATATCTAGTTATTTTCCACTCTTGGAAGACGTTGAATTTTCATCATCGTTTTGTGAGTTGCGAAACAATGACTGTTCATAAGTTTGCTGATTATCAGTATTTATCCATATAACGGAATCCGGCAGGATAGTGTTAATTTTCCAGTTTGCCAGCCATCCTTCGTCTTCGGTTAACTGGATTGGAGCCTGTTGCTCTGGGGCCACCAATAATATTGAACGAGGAGTATCAGCAACAATGGCAATAATGGTTGAATCAGAAATATGTACTTCTTTACTGGGAACAACCGTTGAAATCTCAGCTTGTTTACTTTTGTATTGTGGCAGAACGGCTAATACAGTCTTCCAGTTAACATTAATCTGCTCCCGAATTGTTGAGGAAGCTTCTTTTCGTTCTTCTGCATTATACTGTCCCGATTGATAGTTAGTCAGAACCGAAATAATTGTGATAAATAATAATAGCGGGAGACAAAAAATGATCAGTGATTTATTCATTTCTATCCCGTTGATACAGCATATCGACAACTAAATTAAGCGAATTTGATGTTTTCGGCGAATATTGCAAGGAGGCAATACGCCTACTTTTGGCATCTTGATCAAAGTAACTTAAAAATTCGATAAAGTCCGTTGTGTTTAGTTGTCCGGCTATATCGACCCGTACGGACCAAAATGGAACTTGTCCTATTTGCAGTTGTTCCGAGCCTAACAAATTAATTCTTTTACGTTTAATCAAACTCCCTACCATTTTCTCTATGTCGGTTAATGCCTTGGCCTCTGCAGTACTGGATGAAGAAACTGTAGGGATGTTTTTCAGTGCAATTTGCAGGTTCTGATTCGTTTCGGTTAATTTAACTTCGTCCAGAGGAAGCGTTGCAGCATTTTGCAAACGGGCGAGCAAGTTTATCTGCTGTTTTACCTCGTTACGTTCGGCATTTAATCCATCAGCTAAATATTTAGCGAAAGATGCGGCTAAAATGATGATGATGGCAACCAGCATCCATTGCAATCTGATATTGCTCTCAAATTCAGCATAGGCTTGGCTGCTTTTGATACGGGAAAACGCATTCACTTGATTTGAGCCTCTAGTATCCAGGTATTTTCAGCGTTGTGGGGACGAATATTGACTTGGGTTAATGTGTTTATTTTTTCCAGGTTGCCTATTAGTGCCGTAATGTCAACATCGGAAGAAACAAACTCAAGTTCAAGAGATTTATTTTGCCAAGTTACTTGATTAGTTTGCCATATGCCTTGTTCATTTAACACCGCCGCGATAATACCAAAACTTTCGGGGAAGAAGCCTTGTTCCTGCTGCCAGGTATGCAATACCGAAAGAGCCATTTGTTGATCGCGTAGTTGTGTTTGCTGAGCCAGTTTTTCTCCCAGTTCCTGAGTCAGTTGCTTATTCTCGTCATCAACCTGGTATCGTTGTATTTCTACTATTAAGTATCCAGCTCCCACCCAGCATAAACCACACAAAAATAGGAACAATACGATGATTAACCATGACTTAGGTTTCTTGAGTTCTTTATCCAGTTTTCTTTCTATAGCCCATGGGGAAGAGATTTGAATTTCTGCCGATTCGGACTCAGATTGATTGTTGCTGGTATGACTAATTGGTGTCGCAATGCAATCGGTTAAACCGCCATTTTGCCATTGTTGCCGATATACAAAAGCTTCACTGATGATGTTGTGTCGCCCATCGGGAAGCGGACTCTGGGCAGCTGTTTCCGGTATACCGGACAAATGGGTTGGAGTATACCAGGCGTGTAGACCAGTTTTACTCAGATATGCATAACGATCGCCTTGACTAAAAGGAGATAAGGTTTGAGCTTGCAAGTCTGCCCACTTTTTTATTTCGGTAGTTTTTAGGTTTTTTGGAAAAGCTTTAAACACAAAAAATGTCAGCGATGATCGATCAATGTTGTGATCAGCTGGCCAAATCCATTGGTTAATTAATGTCAGGTAGCGTTCAAAATGTTGCTTTATCTGCTCTGTCATAGATGACATCTATTTAAAATCACTTCATTTTTAAATTTTCTATGGTGTAATATAACCTATTAAATTTAATTATTTAATCGGTTCTTTTTAATTGTCTAAAAGTACAGCATAAATGATAAATAACGGGACATTGTACCAATTTGAATAACCAACTGCATATTGATCCGACATTTCTTGATTCTCGTTTACCGCAAATATTATCGGCTTCCGGTTTAATAACCGAAGCAGATGTTGCATTGGCGCAAAAAACAGCTAAGGATTTGCACTGTAGTGTCGCTGACGCGCTCACTCGTATGGGGGTGTGTGGTGAAGATAGCATTTATGCTGCCATCAGCCGAATCATCGATTGGCCACTTATAGACAGGGTTTCCCAATGCCCAGCGGCACCTGAAGTGCTTGAAGCCTGTCATCAATTTGGACTGAATGTAGACTGGTGTATTGAACGTAATATTTATCTTGTTCAATCATCAACGCAATTGTCTGTTTTTACTCTCAAGGCAACAGCCGCTTTTGAACTCGGAGTTGTCGCTTCATTGGCACAACAGCAAAAGGTTGAATGTCATTTAATTACCCCTGCAATGGCGGTGAGCATTGCGGATGATGTCAATCGTGAACGTGCCGTTTCCGAACTGTTTGGGCAAGTGAATACCGATATAGCGGCTCTGGCTGAAGAGGCTCCGGTGGTCAATCTGGTGAATAGTATTGTTGAACGTGCTGTTCAAGCAGAGTCTTCAGACATTCATATTGAACCAGGTGCACAAAACATGGTAGTTCGCTTCAGGGTTGATGGTCGTATGAATGAGTTTATGCAACAGCCCATGGCGCGTTTTCCTGCCATTGCATCACGGATTAAATTGCTTTCCCAGCTAGATATTGCCGAACGCAGGCTACCTCAAGATGGTCGTTTCAGTATACGGGCGAGTAATAAAGATTTCGATGTGCGTGTTTCCACCGCTCCGGATGTACATGGTGAATCCATTGTTATGCGTTTGTTACCCAAAAAACGCGATGAATTGAGTATAGACGGTCTGGGATTTGAGCCAGACCATCTTGAATTAATACGCGAGTGGGGAAGTTTAAGTAACGGAATTGTACTGGTCACTGGACCAACGGGATCGGGTAAATCTACCACCCTTTACGGTTTGCTGGCGGATATTAAAACCGGCCAGGAGAAAATTGTGACGGTTGAAGATCCTGTTGAGTATCAGCTTGACGGTATTACACAAGTTCAGGCTCGTCCCGAGATTGGTTACACTTTTGCCAAAGCGCTGAGGACGTTTTTGCGTCAGGATCCAGATGTCATTATGGTGGGAGAAATTCGGGACAAAGAAACGGCAGATATTGCAGTGCAATCATCCTTAACGGGGCATCTAGTGTTATCGACATTACATACTAATGATGCCTGTTCTGTTTTCCCAAGGCTCGCTGATATTGGTGTGGAACCCTATTTAGTGGCAGCGACTATTCAGGGCGTGCAGGCCCAGCGACTGTTACGTAAGCTATGTCCAAGCTGCAGCGAACCTGCAGAACCACCAACCTTTATTAGCAAAAATATTAAGGGTGACTGGCGTAAGGCTGTTGGTTGTCATGAATGCCAGGGAAGAGGATATCGCGGCCGCATAGGTGTTTATGAGCTTGTTCCAGTAACGTCTTCGATGCGTGATTTAATTACAAGAAGGGCACCTGTTTCCGAGATACGTGAAATGTCGCGTTTAGCCGGTAATCGTTCTCTTCTGGATGACGGGTTATTAAAAGCAGCGAAAGGTATCACCAGTGTTGATGAAGTTTTGCGTGTTTGTAGCGTAGAAGAGAGTGAGCAGTGAAATTTAAGTATCAGGGGATCGAACTTTCTTCCAACCAACGAGTTGAGGGAGAGATTGATGCAGTCAGTCGGCAAGAAGCCGTACGTTTATTGACGGATATGCGTATTGAGGCATTTGATGTCGAGCCTCATGTTGAACAGCAAAAACGTGGGCGTAAGGTGACTACTTCGGATTTGGCTATCCCCCTGCAAGAACTGGCGACACTAACTGACTCTGGGGTGTCCCTTGTCGACGCGGTTAAGGCATTGGCGCAGAACAAAGAGAATCCGCTACTGGCCCGCGGTTTCTCGGCTATTGTGAGTCGTATTGAAGGAGGGGAAAGTTTTTCCAGTGCAATTAATGAATCATCATTACCTTTCCCGGTTTACGTGTCACATTTGGTTCATGCCGGGGAATTGAGTGGACAATTGTCAATGGCATTGCAAAAGGCCTCACAACAATTGAACTATGAGCAGGCGGTTAAAGGCGATATTAAAAGCGCATTAACATACCCAATCGTATTAATCGGTTCAGGTATTCTGGCTATGCTTATTATTTTCTTTGCTGTGGTGCCTAAATTTAGTCATTTGCTGGATTCCGATAAAGAATTGCCTGCACTAGCTTATGCTGTGCTGACTGCAGGGCGTTATGCCAATGAAGCACCCTATACCATTATCGCAGTGCTATCGGCAGTAGTGATAGCCATGTTGACTATTTTTACCAATCAGAAAGTAAAACGAGTGGTGATGGATTTTGCTTTGGAGTTGCCTGTAATAGGGCCCTGGCTGGCAGAACAGGATGCAGCACGCTGGGCGTCGTTGTGCTCTGCAATGTTATTGGCAAGGGTCAATCTCATTGCTGCGTTAAAGTTGGCGGCTGAATCTTGTGAGTTTACCCGTCGCCGGTTACGGGCGAAGAATATGATCGCGGATATTGAATCAGGTATGGGTTTTACCGAGGCTCTGACGCGTTCCAGGCTGGTTCCCAGTACCTCTCTAAATCTAGTTTCTGTTGGTGATAAAACCGGGCAGTTAGCTGAAATGCTAAATGCGGTTGCAGTATTACATGACGCATCCTGTAAAAGAAGAATGAAACAAGTACTGACACTAATGGAACCTATTGCTATTTTGATCGTCGGTGTGTTGTTGGGAATTATGATTTTAGGTATCGTTCTAGCTATTACCGCTTCAACAGATATCGCTATTTAGCTGGTTCTTTGTCATCCCGACAGTGTTTTTCTAGCGTCATCTAGGTAGTGTTTTTCTATCGTCATTCCGGTAGTGTTTTGAGCCGGAATCCAGTCGAAGATGCGTTGATATTTAAGAATGGATTCCTGCTTTCGCAGGAATGACAGACAGAGACATGGATCCCCGCGTTCGCAGGGATGACAGAAAAAGTAGCAGTCATCCCGGTAGTGTGTTTCTATCGTCATTCCGGTAGTGTTTTGAGCCGGGATCCAGTAGGAGAAGCATTGATATTTAAGTATGGATTACTGCTTTCGCAGGAATGACAGACAGAGACATGGATCCCCGCATTCGCAGGGATGACAGAAAAAGTAACAGTTATCCCGGTAGTGTGTTTCTAACGTCATTCCGGTAGTGTTTTGAGCCGGAATCCAGTCGAAGATGCGTTGATATTTAAGAATGGATTCCTGCTTTCGCAGGAATGACAGACAGAGACATGGATCCCCGCATTCGCAGGGATGACAGAAAAAGTAGCAGTCATCCCGATAGTGTTTTTCTATCGTCATTCCGGTAGTGTGTTTCTAACGTCATTCCGGTAGTGTTTTGAGCCGGAATCCAGAATGTAAGTTGTTACTGAGGTAAAATAGCTTCACTATCAAAAGGATTTTTAATATGAAGCAACCGGTGGTTTATATTTTAGCCAGCAAGAGAAATGGTACTTTGTATACAGGTGTAACAAGTGATTTGATCAAGCGAATTTGGGAACATAAGAATAATGTTGTGGAAGGTTTTTCCAAAAAATATGCTGTGCATGATTTGGTATACTTTGAGCAACATGAAAATATGGCTGCGGCAATAATTCGAGAGAAACAGATAAAGAAATGGAAACGGGCTTGGAAAATAGAACTAATAGAAAGTAATAACCCAGCTTGGAATGATCTTTATCAATCAATTTTATAGCATATAAAGAATGGATTCCTGCTTTCGCAGGAATGACAGACAGAGACATGGATCCCGCGTTCGCAGGGATGACAGAAAAAGTAGCAGTTATCCCGGTAGCGTTTTTCTAACGTCATCCCGGCAGTGTGTTTTATTGTCATCCCGGTAGTGTTTTGAGCCGGGATCCAGTCGAAGATGCGTTGTTATTTAAGTATGGATTCCTGCTTTCGCAGGAATGACAGACAGAGACATGGATCCCGCATTCGCAGGGATGACAGAAAAAGTAGCAGTCATCCCGGTAGTGTGTTTCTATCGTCATCCCGGCAGTGTGTTTTATTGTCATCCCGGTAGTGTTTTGAGCCGGGATCCAGTCGAAGATGCGTTGATATTTAAGAATGGATTCCTGCTTTCGCAGGAATGACAGACAGAGACATGGATCCCGCGTTCGCAGGGATGACAGAAAAAGTAACAGTTATCCCGGTAGTGTGTTTCTAACGTCATTCCGGTAGTGTTTTGAGCCGGGATCCAGTCGAAGATGCGTTGTTATTTAAGTATGGATCCCTGCTTTCGCAGGAATGACAGACAGAGACATGGATCCCGCGTTCGCAGGGATGACAGAAAAAGTAGCAGTCATCCCGGTAGTGTGTTTCTATCGTCATTCCGATAGTGTTTTTCTATCGTCATCCCGGTAGTGTTTTGAGCCGGGATCCAGATACAATGTGTAGCATTATTTTATTATCAGTAAATAATTTTGAGGGTTTATGAAACAGAGTCGCCAAGTTGGTTTTACCATGATTGAGTTACTTGTGGTGTTAGTTATTTTAGGTTTATTAGCAGGCCTTGTTGGCCCTCAATTTTTTGGCAAAGTGGATGCATCTAAAGTACGTACTGCAGAAACCCAAGTTAAAATGTTAAAAATGGCTATGCAAACTTATCGTCTGGATGTTGGGCGTTATCCTAACGCATTAGCTGATCTACGCTCAAAACCCTCTGATGCAGGGAACTATTGGCAAGGACCTTATCTGGATGAAGCCGTGCCAAAAGACCCCTGGGATCATGATTATCAATATCGGGTGGATAGTGCCGCTGAACAGGGTTTTTACTTATACAGTCTGGGAGCCGATGGTGCGGAAGGCGGTGAAGAACTGGATGCTGATATAGGCTATGTGCCCAATCAATAAAAAACACTATGGCTTTACCATGATCGAGCTGCTGGTAACAATGGTCCTGTTAGGGCTTATTGTGGCGGTGGTTGCGCCAGGACTGGAATCATGGCTGAGCTCACGCAAAGCCGATGCTGTACGTATGGAAGTGAGTAGCAAATTTGCTATGTTGCCGTTAGTGGCCAATCGTTCAGGTCAGTCGGTAATCATTGATACGGCCGATAAACTGGGGGTGGCGGATATTAGTTTGTCTTTCCCTCAACCAATTATTGTTAATGCTAATGGATTTTGTCAGGGAGGGCGCTTTCAATTGCAGCAGGGAGACTCGCCAGTGAACTTTGACGTATTATCGCCTTATTGTGAGGTGAGACGTGTTGAACAGAACTGAAAGAGGCTTTTCCTTAATTGAAGCCATGGTCGCTCTAGTTATTCTCTCTTTAGTGTTCACTTCTGTATGGGGATGGTTCGCTACAGCGACCAACAGTACCAGGCGTATTGAGCAAGCGCTATCCTTGCCCGAGGTGTTTTCCCAGTTTGTAGTTCACCTGGAACTCGAAGATTTGCAGACTCAGCGGTCAGGTCGATTCCGGATAGGACAGTATGAGGTGCAGTGGCAAGCAACGATTGAAAAACGCTCTGATCAGCAAGATTATCGCCGCCAACCTGCATGGATAGTTGCCTTGTTTGATGTAAAGGCTACGGTTAATGAAAACGGTCAATTTGTGTCAGAATTCCAGACCAAAGCCTTAAAGCAATGGCGTGACCCAAACTATATTGAAATGCCCAATTTCTGATGGTTACCCAGCATAAATCTATTCCAGTTAACTCCCGCTTTAAGACAATGATTGGGTTTAGCTTAATCGAAATGTTGGTGGTACTGGTTATTTTGGCTTTAACTACATCATTGATGACACAAGGATTGTCGACTACCTGGAATAATTTCGCCCGTCTTGGCGCCCGTGATCTATTAAATTCTTCGGCACAATTACCCTTGAGTTGGTTTTCGCAAAGTTTAGCCGGTGCAGTGTTATATCATCCAGATACGGTATCAGCATCAGGTGATGACAGGCGTTTTGAATTTATTACTTTTATGGCACCTGACGATCAACAACATATTCCACAAAAAATAATATGGGAATTGTTACCGGTACAGAATGGTTGGCAATTGGCGTTTTCGAGTGAGACGCATCCCGATAGGTCTTATATTAAAAGCTTTAGCACATTACCTGTCTTTGAATACCGGGTTGATCAGCAGTGGCAAAAAGAGTTTAAGCCGGATTCAGGCCGCTTACCTGAAGCCGTGCGCTTAATAGAACAGGATTATATATGGGCAGTGGCCAAAACAGGGCGTCCTGAAAATGCTGATATACCCGCGGAACTGCCGATATTTGGCAAATACGAGTTTTAAGTCGTCATGGCCTATTTAAAATTAAAAAATCAGGGGGCGGCATTAATTGCAGTATTAATTATATCCATCGTATTAGTGGTGTTGATGGGAGTAACGTCCAAACTGATGGATAGTCGTTTACAACTGGCGCAACAATCCAGGCAAATGTTTCGAGATCAAGCCGCGGTTTATGCTAAAGCTAATGAACTAACCTATTTGCTGTCTACACAGCGAATGACGGTGGCCGGAATCAGTCAGGGAACGGCTAAAGCCAATATGGAACGCAATGATGATGGATTATTTATTCATCCCGTTGTCGGGGATGAGCTGCGCGTGGATGGATACCAATACAGAAGTGACAGTGCGGGTGTAGAGTACAGCATACAGAATGAAAATGGTTTGATTCCGGTTAATACCTCGACACAATACTGGATAAGAAGATGGTTAAAAGGACAAGGCTACAATATTGTTGAGCAGGCAAAGTTAGCCGATATCCTGGCCGATTATGCTGATGCCGATGACTGGCGCAGACCGGGTGGAGCGGAAAAAAACGAGTATGCTGCCCAAAAGCAGTCGGCCCCGGCTAATTTTTTATTACAAAGTTGTACCGAGTTGCAGCAGCTTGTTGGTTGGCAGGAGGTATTAAAATTGCACCCGGAATTTATGCGTTACTGCAGTTTGCGCCGCTCAGCGGGGGTTAATATCAATGCAATCCCTGTTAGCCTCTGGCAAGCAATATGGCCGCAATCCGCCGCACAACTGGCGAAATTACGCGAGAAAAACGGCTGGTTTATCCGCGCCTCGGAGGTTAACCTTGTCGAGCCCACCTTTATTAACGAAATAGAAGAGATGTATTCACCTCTAGGCGGCTATACGTTTGATATTAGCGTGCAAAAAAATGCGGTAGCGTTAACTAAACGGATCAGCATTGGCAGTAATCTGATTCCACCTTTTGTACTAAGGGGAAATGCCGTTTTTTGAACAACCTAAGGTCTAATCTTGGTTTAAGGAGTAAATTTGGGTATTTGAAGGCATACGAGGGTATAGTTGCAGGTGTTTAAAAAAACAGCTAATCGCCTGAAAAAAAGGTGATTTTTTTAGTTTTTACGATTGTTTACACCATCTAACTACTCTATAGTTGCGCCATCAAAATTGACGTGTTAAAACTTGCTTCGTCAAATTAACGGATAAGTTCGTGTTAATTCTGATAAATTTAATTAAAAAAGTTGATTACTACAAACTAGTGTTGTAGCTTAATATAAGTCGTCTGGTGGTTGGTCACCAAGGACTTGGTGGCGATTCGCCATGATACAAAAAACTATAGTTACTCTTGCAGGAGACTGGAATGTTAAATAAAAAAATCTTAGCCGTAGCAATTGCTGCTGGCTTTACAATGAACGCAAACGCTGCAATCACATTAAGTGATACAACAGCGGATTTGGTTACTTACGCTACTGAAACCTACAGTGCTACAGATTTGAACGCAGATGGCTTGCTACCTGTATCTCAAGGTGGTACAGAGCTGGACGTAATCACTAATTTAGGTTTTACCATCGCAGCTGGTACATCTAAGTATGTACGTTTTGATTTGTCAGCAGGTGAATTTGATTCTGTGCCTGCTTTAACAGGTACTAATGTTGTTGCTAGTGTTTCAACAGGTGGTGATGGTGAAGATTTTGTTATCTTCGAAGTAACTGGTGACAATGCCGGTACACCTGTTGAATTGCAGTCAAGTGTTGTATTGACTATGTCTGCAGCGGATTATCTTATCGATCCGGCTACAACTACCACTGTTACTTACACTTTGTATGAAACTGCGGCTAATGCAGTAAATCAGACTGCAGGTACTGCGTTATCTACTGCGTCAGAAGCTGCAATCTCTACTGGTTCTGCTTCAACAGGTACTTTTACTGTTGCTGATACTGCTGTTGCTACCGTAGCTTCAGAATTTACTGTATTTGATGATCCAGCATCTGCTGATCCAGCTGATACTTTAGCTGAGATCGCTGTTGGTGCCATTGATACCAGTAAGTTAATCAAGACTGGTACATTCTTGAATGCTGGCACTGGTGCCGCTGTAGTGGTAGGCGATCTGTATACAACTCCTCAGGATGTTAACTTTGCCGGTGACTTTACCTTCGGTGACTGGACAACTGATACTGCGGCTGATTGTTCTAATGCGGGTACAGCTGTTGCTCTAAGCTCAGACAAAACTGTTGCAACTGCAGCAAACTTGGCTGTTGGTGTACCAGTTTATTTGTGTGTTGATAATACTGATGAAGATACTGTGAAAAAAGGTTCTTACAGTGTTACTTTGGTTGATGATAAGTTAACTAATACACTTGGTAAGATTGCATATAATACCACTTCTGTTGAAGTGCCTTATATCACTACTTATGCTGATTATAACCAGCGTTTCTACCTGATCAACAATGGTGTTGTTGATTCTCAGTACAGCTTTACTTTCACTAGTGAAGATGGCGTAACGGCTACTCCAGGTGCAATGGCTTCTGGTGTTATCCCAGCGGGTGAAGTATTGTCTCTGAAAGCATCAGATGTAGTAACGCTGTCTGGTAAGACTCGTACTTCTGCAGTAATCGAAGTTGAAGCTGAAGATGATGATTTCTCTGCTGCCACTCAAACTGTTAACCTGTCTAACGCTGGTACTGATACTACTGTATTAAACTAAGTTTTAACTGGTTTGATTAAAAGCCTTCGCCTAGCGAAGGCTTTTTTATTTGTGCTATTTATGTAACAGTTAACCTAAGAAATTCAGCAGTTTAGATTAGAAGTCAATTAATGCGTCAACTATTATTATTATTGTTATTGTTTCCCGTTACGGCTATCTCTGCCGCATTTCATCTGAATGATGATAGCCCTTTGCTTTATGCCAAAGAGGCATTAACCGCTAAAGATATTAAAGGTGAGGGACAACTTACCATTAGCAGTGCTACAGATATTTTAAATATCACCGTACGTGCTGGTTTTAGTTTGTCATCCTCGGCAAAATATGCTCGGCTGGATGTTATCAATGGCACATTTAATAATGCTTTCCCGGCATCGGGTTTTGCGGCTAGCGGTAGTTATAGTAGTTCCACTGCACAGGGCGGAGCAATTGGCGATAGCAGTATAATTGTTCAGATCTCTGCTCCTAATGTGATTGGTCCAGAAACCGAATTTACCCTGGAAAGTAGCTCATTTACCTGGTTGGATATTAGTGAGCCGCTGAAAATACAATATACCTTATACGATTCCCCGGCGGCTGCAGTAAACGGTGGTGCTTATATAGCACGTACCACCGCACCAATAGCCCAGGTGATTAGCGCTATTGGTGATAGTTATACCCAATCCTTTACCCATTCAGCTACTTTTAGTCAGGACTTTTTACGTTTTAAAACTACGTTTCGTTCGCCAAGTGTATTTGCGTTGGGAGATGCCACCGAGAAACTGGCTTCGATGGGTAAAGTACGTTTTGATAACTTAATAGTGGCCGATGTCCGATTTGCTGATACCTCACTATTGATTAATTCATTTGCTGATTTATTGCCTAATCTGAATACTAAAGCACCGAATGCGAGTATTCGTGGTGATTTTTCATCGGTGCGGGCGTTTTTAAATGATCAGGCTGATTGCACTGGGACTAGTTTGGATTTGTTGGAATATAGTGCGGAAGAAGAAGTTAAGGTGAGTATAGATAACCTGATTAATTATCCGGTTTTTTGCCTTGCAGCACAAAGTGATGAAATTCCATTACAACGATCAGCTTATCAGCTGGATTTAGGTATTGGCTTGGAAAGCAAGCTGCTTGGCGAGATAGTTTATGATGCCGCGTCTATAGATTTACCTTATTTGACGAGCTACGTAGACTATCGGCAGCGTATTATACTGGTTAACCATGCCGGTTATGATGTGGCATATACAACACGCTTTAGTGCCGAGGACGATGTTGTTGATCATTACACTGTACAATCTGGAGCAAACGGCACTATACCGGCGGGTGGTACATTAAAAATGAACACAGAAGAATTGGTTACGATAGATAAAGCTGTACCATCACGAGTGAGTGCCCGGATTTACGTGGACGCTAAGCCGGCGGATATTTCTGCTGCAATACAAATATTATCACTGGAAAGCAATTTGCCACCTCAGACTAACGTATTGCAGGTGCTGCCCTAACCATATTTATACTATGTCTTCAGATATTAAATTAATTACAGGTATTCCCCGTTCAGGAACGACGCTTTGCTGTAAATTACTTAATCAGAGAAATGATACGGTTGCGTTGCATGAACCTATTAACCCTGCAACGGTACCTGATTCGTTCGGCCCAGCACAGGCTGTTACGGAAATACAACAACAAATAAAAAAGTTTGATACTGCCATTCAACATGGTTTGCCCTTTGCACATGGTGATCAAGGCGGGTTAGATATTGATAATCCGGTGGGGAATGAGCAACAACATGGCATACGTAAAGTGGTGGCAAAACGCGGTGAAATTCAGTTAGCACCACGAGCATCTGGTAGCTATCAACTTATCGTTAAGCAAAATGCCCTGTTTACTGCATTACTGCCGTTACTTTCCCTGCATTACCCTATGTTGTGTATTGTACGTAATCCGGTTGACGTTTTGTTATCCTGGATGACGGTAGACTTACCGGTTAATCGGGGTCATATCCCTGCAGGTGAACGTTTTTCACCTGAGCTGTGCGAGAATTTGAAAAATAAAAACTGTTTGCAACGGCAACTGGAAATATATCAATGGTTTATTAACCAGTTTAGTCAAAGCAGCTTACCTATTGTGCGTTATGAAGATGTGCTTAAAAGTGATGGATCATTACTGGATAATGCGATTGGTTTGGCTGAAATACAACGCGACAGTTTAACCGCTAAAAAAAGACAGTTTGAGTTATCTATTGTTGATAGAGTTGAGTCAGTCTTACCTCAGTTGTTCGCCATAGATTATGCAGATTTGTATTCCGTTGCGGATATCCAATCAGCTTTGGATAAGGTTGTTGAGAAGGGATCCCTGTTTTCGCAGGAATGACGGAAATAGTGTTCGTCATCCCGGTAGTCTTTTGAGCCGGAACGGGAACCGTATATACGAACATCATTTATGTGAAATAATGTTAGAATTATCAACACTTATCTCAAAAAACGATTTTATAAATAGATAATTTTCATGCCTGATCAAAATCCGCATAATTCTTCCTTATTTTACTTATGTACCGGTTTTCATCGTAGCGGTACGTCATTGGTGGCTCAAACGTTGGCTGACAACGGTATGCACATGGGAAATGAGCTGATGGGAGCCAGTTTCAGTAACCCGCTCGGTCATGTAGAAGATTTACCTATTGTTCGTTTACACGATAAAATTTTCAGTATCAATGGCGTTGACTGGCGTTATCACGATCATGCACCTTTGGTGAAACCGAATTGGTTATCTAATTATATTGCCCGCTATGTTAATGAAAAACGTGCGGGAGGTATGCTAAACGGCGTAAAAGATCCACGAGCGGCATTTTTTTTGAAAGATTGGCAATTAGCTGCTGGTGATCGACTTCGTTATATATTTGTCTACCGCCATTGGACAACGGCATGCCAGTCATTATTTAAACGACATAGCCGCCATTTGGTTAATAGCATTCATCCCCTTGACAGTAATAAGCTCAATTTCAGTTTTTGGCAGCAACCTGATCTCGCTTTTGATATGTGGCGTACCACTAATAAACGGATACTGGATTTTTATCGCGATCATCCCGAAAAATGTTTGTTAATATCACAAGAAGCGTTAATTACTAAAAATGATTCAGTTAACCATTTTGCAAAAAAAATAGGCTTGTCATCGACGAGTTTTACTTGCCAAAACTTCAGGCAGGACTTGATGACGGACAGAGCGCTAGAGTCAACCATCAATATGTTATCGGCGGCTCAACGACAGCTGTTAGATAATTTGTGGAGTGAATTGCAACAGCAAGCGGATGTTGCATGTGAACAAATCCCTCAGGTAATAAAAGATAACTGGTTTCCGTCACCGCGGCATTTTATTCGTAAGCTCAAATCGAAACCGCATGTAGAATCAACTGAAACTCGGTTCAATTTAGCCGGGTTAAGCTGGGATGAAAGTTTTGGTTTCCTGGTTAGGATTCCGCCACACAGATTTAAACCGGCTCTGCTGGAAGAGTTACTTAACAGACCTTTTACTCATAGCCAACATTATCAGACATTAGCCAAAGTTGCGCACAGAGCCGAACAATATCTTATTACCAGACTGGCCAAAATACGTGCAATGCAAACGTATAGTCAGAGTTGGAAACTATCGGACTGGGACTTGTTTACTGATGAACAGCCTGACTGGATGACATTAACCAGGCAGCAGCTGATCAAGGCTAATCCTTTCTCGGTGTTGTCCTTGTCTGACTTGACCGATTCCGATCCAGAAATGCTGGAATGGCTACAACAGCCAGAGCATAAAATTATTATTGCTCTTGAACATGCCGATAAACCCCGACTGATTAAGCGCTTGACGGCAACACTGCTATATAAAGCCAGTAATAATGCGAATTTTTATATTAGAGTCGCTGATATCGCCAGAGACAAGAATTGCTTGATCGCAGCCGAGTTTTCTCTGTTGTTAAGTTTGAGAACCAGTCAAACAGCCATGCCTATGAGAGCTTTGGCTGATTTATACCGCTCACAGAATAGGTTACATACGGTTGCCGATTGTTTAGGTGATATTGCTACATTACCTGACTCAGATGTTGAAATTGTTGCCGAGTTGGCCGATGTTCACCACGCATTGGGACAACAAGAAACGGCTAGTCGATACTTGCAGCAAGCTATGGCCATGGAACCGAAAAATTCCGTTGTTTTGAGTACTCAGCAACATATGCTACTCAAAGAACAGCCAAAGCAGGATGTGGCCTCGCAGCTTTCATATGATTTCTCGATGTATTGCTTGCCTGATAATGAACATTATGAAAATGTGGTAGGAGCGATGCGTGAAGATTATCAGCAAGGCAAGCAGAGAGATCACTTTTATCGTCAGAATGCGTTTATCCAACGGCGCAATCGAACATGGTTAGGTCACGGACTTGCTCAGCTTGCTCCCAGATCGCAAATCAATTTGTGTAGTCATATTTATTTACATTGGCAATCTTTGTTTAGCAGCGAAGTGTTGACTACTGAATTAAAGCTCGATAGCCAAACTGAACTTGTGAGCAGTCCAATAGCGACGGGAAGTGAGTCGGCATCGCTCAAATTAGCTATTACATTAGAAGTGACCAATGTAGAGCTTTTAGCGGAAATGAGTAGCTTTATCAAACAAATACCCTATCAGTCAGATATATTCATTTTTGTGGCTTCTAGTATATTCGAGCAAATCAATTCAGTTTTTGCTTCAAGTGGTAACGTCAGAATCATTTCGATGCCTGTAGATTGTGATTTTCTGGAAAAATTAAAATATGAAGCTGATACTGCAAAAGATTATTCGTTGGTATGCAGATTAACTACTGATGTGCAATCACAACCCGTTGAGCTTGAAAATTGGCGTCTCCAGCAGTTGTTTTGGCTATTAGGCTCAGGTGAACGTATTAGGCAATTTATGCAAGCATTTGCTGAGAATCACCGGTTAGGGTTGTTATCTGCACCACTCAATACTTATTTGATCAATAACGTGCTGAAAGATGTTTCTCCAAACAACAATTTATTATCAAAATCTGATTCGGGAGAAGTGATAGCACCGATTATGGGCAAAATGTTTTGGTATCGTCCCGATGCATTAACGACTTCATTGACTGAAATCCCACTTTTAGAACCGTTCGAGAGTGGGGACGAAATTAATTGGTCGTTAGCCTGGCTGCTGAAACAAAATGGCTTTACACGAGCATTTAGTCATCAAATTTAGTGATAGTGGGCGGTGACTTACATGCCTCCCATAATTAATTTTTGCCATTGCTCGGGAGTCTCACGTTTTAACCGGTAAAAAAGACGAGCATATATTTTAGCCAAAGTATCACTCCAGTGGCTGAAATTTTGTTCGGTGACAAAGACAGTTCTGGGTTCAATGGCAGCGTTTGGTAAGTCTAGAAATTTGAAAATACGCGCTAATGTAGCTTGATGATTATGTTTTAGGTCTGATTGCATCATGACATTAATTTGATTTCTGGGAATGGTTTGAAACAGATAATCCAATTGTTGTCGGTAGAGGCCCCGGTGCAGATAAGATTGAGTGCGAAAAGCGGATCTAAAAGGCCAGCTTTTATGTTTTCTCACCTTTCTCAGTCTGAATGATTCCAGTATAAAGGCAACCAGCATACAGCGGTGTTCATCTTTTTCGCGTCGTGACATTTGATAGTGTGAGATCGCTCTTTCAACAGGATCCCTTAGTATTACAATAAATTTGGCATCGGGATTGTAGCGATAGCAGGCTTTCAGAAATGCGGGGTGGTACAGAGTAATGGGAGTGGCATCACATATTATCGATTCATTATTGAATGCTTTCAGACGCTTATTGTAGTGTTGCTGAATAAAAGCCGAGGGGTTGGGATGGACACTAATATTTGGATGGTCAAAAGCGTGTGCTTCTTTTCCGTCAACGACATAAATGTCGGGATGTTGATGCAAAAAACTGGCAAGGGCGGTTGTTCCCGCTTTTTGCACACCAATAATATGTAAGTTGATCAAACCTAGCTTGTTCTTCATTTAGGATAAAATAGTTAATAGTTATTGTCTGGCTGCTGGCTGGTCATATTTGAATATTTTAATCAGGATTTAAACAAAAGAATGACCAGTAAAAAGCGCACTATATTATTTCACCGATGGTATCACGGCTACACGGGAGGGCACCAAAAGGTTTATGATTATCTGACACATACTTTGGCATCTGGTCAGTTTGACGTAAACTTGTGGGTAGAAAATAAAGCGTCGGTTAACCCTGAGTTATTTACCAATATAACTGGTGTTAGTTACCTTGATGATTACACCCCCTCAGAAGCAGATATTATTTTTCTGGCTGGCCTGGATTGGAAAGCCTATTTACCTTTCTATAATCCTCAGCAGCCCATAGTTAACCTTATCCAACATATACGTCATGGAGATCCCAATCATCCACTACATCAGTTTTTACAATATAAAGCTATTCGGCTTTGTGTTTCGGATGCGGTGCGTCAAGCGATAGCGCCTTTTGCAAATGGTCCATGCATTACGATTAAAATGGGTCATCAGGTTCCTGCTATCAAAGTACCTAAAGTACGGGATTTGTATATTTTGGCACCAAAACAGCCGGCACTGGGGGGGGCGTTGGCAGATTGGGCAAGGTCTAAGGGAATGTCAGTATTACTGCATAATAAAGCGGTTGAAAGGGATGTTGTATACTCGAGCATGGCTTCCAGCCGAATTAGCTTGCCTCTACCTAATAAAACGGAAGGTTTCTTTTTACCGGGCATAGAAGCGATGAAACTAAGTGACTGGGCAGTGGTGCCTGACTGCGTTGCCAGCCGAGAATATTCGGCTAAAGGGGCAAATATTGTTGAATGTGAACATAGCGAACAAGGTTGCCGTACGGGTATCCATCAAGCGCTTCAGCAACTATCTCGTCCATACCGATTTTACTATCAGTTTCACGGTAAGCGTCGAGTGGCTGGATATCAGTTAAAACAAGAAAGAAAGGAATTACAATATATACTGGCGCATTTAGAGCAGTTCTGGTGAATCCTGAAAGTAAAATGTGCTACTATGCCGCGCCAAAACTCATTGGCTTTGCATCGCATATTTATTAAACGTTTTTTGTCATAGGTCTGCCGAATCTTCATGGATAAAAATACAGCGCTTTTTGATTTCGGATATAACTTTTTAGGCCCTATATGTGGTGAATATTTCCATAAGCTAGATAGTTTTATCCAGACTCTAGACAATCCCAGATTGTTATTCCTTGCGCGTGAGGGATATTTTTTTGATCGAGTTTACAACGGACTGGTTGAAAAGCAGCTCATACCGACATTAGACAATGACTATCTATATGTTTCTCGTACGTTTTTGTTCAGAATAAATATTGCTGATATTTATACTTGGCAATGGAGTTTAACGCATAAGTTTAAAGGGACTTTACAAAAATTATTGACGGGCCGATTTGGTTTCCATTTTGAACAAATTGCCGATGTTTTTTCACAAACAGAATTATCCACCGAATGGATATTGCCAGAGCAAGAAGAAGAATTGCGAGGTGTATTGAAAAAACATTTACCAGAACTGGATGCACTCGTGTTATCTAGTCGCAATGCATATTTCGATTATCTTCGCAGTCTTAACTTTACCGGGTCACAACCTCTGATTTTTCTGGATGTTGGCTATTCAGGAACGATACAAAAATTGCTTACCCATATGTTGGAGCAGAATACGGAAGGATTTTATTTTATCGCTACCAATCCCGGAAAGCATAAAATTGGTAATCAACGGGCGACTATGCATTGGGCGTTTAAGCAAAAGGTTCGTATGGGAGATGGCTATACGATGCTAGATCGTTCTTTATTTCTTGAGTCTTTGCTGACAGCTCCTGATGGTCAATTGATTGATTTGGTTAAGAAATCAGAATTTGATGCGCAGCCTTTCGAATTTTTGTTTGGCTGGCAGGCGTACACCCAGCGCAATTTTCACGAACTGGATCGTGTCATGCAGGGAGCTGAAGCTGCCGTCTTCCATATGTTCCGGAATGATATTCGATATAGTGTGCAAGAGATAGAGACGCTTTATGAACAATATACAAGCAGACGGAACTTATTACCCAGAGTAGCATGGCCGTTATTTGATGTTGATGATGCCATTTCAGGCCATGGTAATGTCAATCCATTACAATTGTTTGGTATGTAATGATGAAAGCAAAATTAAAAAATATATTGCGCTATGACTACTGGCGAAGATTTCGTTCTAAAAGGAAACTCAGGCGCACATTTAATGATGCTGTGGCGCAAAATTTATTTGACCTGAAATGGTATGAAGAGCGCTATGGTAAATTTGCTAACCCATTGGCTGCCTACGAGGATTATTTAACCAAGTCCATTTTTGCCAATGTGAATCCGTCGGCTACTTTTGATAACGAGAGTTACTTAAGAACTAATCTGGATATCTATTATCAGGGAACCAGCCCGCTAATACACTACCTGAAATACGGGAAAAGTGAAAATCGCCGGATTTTGCCAGCTCATCTTCGTTGGCATCCCAAAGATGAACTGATTGCGACCGAAGCTTCCAATTGGGCTCAACAGAAAGTGGCTATCTGTTTGCATATCTACTACGCCGATTTTGTGGATAAGTTTGCCAATTGCCTGACCTCATTTCCAATGGACGTTGACGTCTTTGTTGCGGTTAGCAATGAAGATATAAAGCGTCAGGTTGAGTTGCGGTACCCGGTAATAGCACAAGTGAAAAACTTGTCTATCATTGTTGCTCCCAATCGAGGCCGAAACTTCGGTCCGCTGTTGGTTGAATTTGGTAAACAATTACTTGCCTATGATTTGATGTGTCATCTGCACTCTAAAAAGTCACTTTATTCAGGTCGAGAACAAACCCAATGGTTTGATTATCTAAATCAGTACTTATTCAAAGACCGACATGTTGTGGCATGTTTATTACGGTTGTTTGCAGAATATCCTGAGCTGGGTATGTATTATCCGACATCTTTTTGGATGATGCCCTCATGGGTTAATCATTGGACTTGTAATAAACCTTACGCAAAAGCTTTTGTTGATGAATGGCAAATTGATATTACCAATGATTTCGTCAATTATCCGGTGGGTGGAATGTTTTGGGCACGTCCTCAGGCATTAAAGCAACTGTTTGAGGTGGAATATGAATATGAGCACTTTCCGGAAGAACCATTGGTAAATGATGGCTCATGGTTACATGCACTGGAACGCGTTTTGGGTTTGTTAGTAGAGAAAAATCAATACAAACAATTCTTTTATAGTCCTGCTGCGGCTAAGTTTACCTGTGACAAATCTTTTATATTTAGTAATTACCATAAGCCACCTGAACAGTTGTTTCAGGAACTCCGTAATTTCGATGTGATCTCATTTGATATTTTTGACACTGTTATCCGTCGTGAATATACCCACCCCGATTTTGCTAAATGGCAAGTAGGCAAAGAGTTGGCTAAAGAACAACTGGTTACAGGTCCCCAGGCGTTTCTCACTTTGAGGAACGATGTGGAATTAACCTTACGAAGAGAGAGACAGTTTAAAGGTGATGTCAGTATTGAGGAAGTTTACCAGCGAATCGCTAAAATGCTTTGCTGTGATCCGGAGCAAAGTAAAGCCTGGATGCAGCTTGAGTTTAGTCATGATTTGAGTTGTATAAAGCCAAAGGATGAAATGATTCATTTGGTGCATCAACTAAATGCAATCAAGCGCGAAATATGGTTTGTGACGGATACTTATTACACGAGGGCGCAAATAGAATATATGTTAAGGAAAGCTGGGATTGGAGTGCCTTATAAGCTCTTTGTTTCAAGTGAATTGGGGTTAAGGAAAGATGCAGGGACGATGTGGAAAATGCTAAAAAATCAAATTGATTCCTGTGATGTAAGTCATATTCACGTTGGAGATAATGTACGAGCTGACGCCCAAATATGTGGAGATTTTGGGTTAGCTAATATGCATATTCTTCATCCGGTTGATAAATGGCAAGCTGCTGGATTTGAACCGGTTTTTAAGCATTCGGAGTCTTTCGACGAGAATAATGTCAATAAATGGGGGCGATTAGTCAGTAATTTAGGCCGCTATCCGTTTTTTGGTGAATAGCATTCCGCACGAATAAAAAGAGGGAACGAAATAATGAATACACTTTATTTGCATGTAGGTCCGCACAAAACAGGTACCACACTTATTCAAAAGTTTTTGCTTGATAATCAAGGGTGGCTATTTAAGTCAAACCTAGTTTATCCGAAGCGATATCAGAAGATTTTTGGGCATCATGAATTCCGTGAACTTATCGTTAATCGTCAATTATCACAAGAAGATAGAGATTTTTTCAACAATGAGCAACATGACTTTTTATTGTCCAGTGAAGACTTTATTTCGCTGAATAAAGACGACTTTGAGTACTTAAAACATAATATAGAGTCAAAAAAAATTGTTGTTATTTTTGGTTGGCGTCGAGCAAGTTTCAAACTGTATTCAATTTGGCAGGAAGTCATTAAGCATGGAGGGACTGACACTTTCTTTAGTTATTATCATGACCATTTGGCACGCCCCGGACAAAGTCAAATGTTATCCGCCGACCTAAAATTAAATATGTTTAGTCATGTTTTCGGCAAAGAGAACATCAGGATTATTGATTACGATGCTTCAGCCAAGAATAACAGCCTATTAAGAGATTTCATCAAAACATTAGATAATGTTGAGTGGCAAAATGACTTTGTAACGGCAGAAAACAATGCAGAGGCAGTCAACCGGTCAATGGATATTACTGATATCGAAATTATTCGTGCATTAAATCATCAGTTTAAGGCTTTGTATGATATTGACGGAGCTTGGGTTAGAACTCAATTCGCTCAGCAGCAGGAACAACTTGAAGAAATTGGTCTTGGCAAATTAAAATCGATCATTTCCGCATATCAGCAAGAATTGACTGTAGGTAATTATTTTATTGATATTCGCTGTGAAACCATTATGGCAGATAAGTTTGCTAATAATATGATCAACTATGAACCCAATACTGTTGTGAAAAAAATTCGACTGGCTAAAGCAGATTGGATGTTTAACCCTGAAGGGCAAAAAATTCTAAATCAGATTACAGAACATTTGAAGGAAGCCATTAATACATGATGAATGAAAATGCTTCCTCAAATAATCCGAGGGTAAAAATTGTTGCTGTTGCCAAGGATGAAGCAGCATACTTGCCTGACTGGATACACCACCATTTGTATTTGGGATTCGATTTTATTGATGTTTATGTTAATCGAACAACTGACAACAGCTTGCAGATGCTTAATTTTATTAACAAAACTTACCCTCAGGTACGAGGAATAAGTGCCGACTGGATTGATACTTGTCCGCAGGAAGCGCAAAGTAATTTGCAATATATTGTTTATGCAAAAGCTTTTGAAGAAGCAAAAGTAAATGATGAAGCCGATTATATTCTTTTTCTTGATATTGATGAATTCTGGACTCCTAAAAGTCTACGTAAGTCAATACAAGAGTGTATTGCTGAAAATCCCCACGCCGATACAATTTCGTTTGAATGGATAAATGAGTTCGGACGTGATGATGCTTTTTTGCCATTAGCCCAACAAATTCAGGGAAGAATCAATCCGTTAGTTAAAACACTAATAAAAATCACCGCCCCAGTATTAAAACATCGCTTTCATATGCCCGAGCTTGATTCTGGAAACTCGGTTCTTGTTGATGGACAGCCATTTGTGCGTGATGCTCAATTAAGAGAAGGTTTACATCGAGACTTGCAACATTTGCGTCCGGTTATGATTATTCATCGCGCATTCCGCTCACCGATGGAATATATCTCTTTATTGAATAGAGGAAGACCTTCAGATGAATTGCAAATAAAGCTGAATCGGGGAGGTTACAATGAATGTGCGGGAAGAGAAGTGTTATTTGAGCTGAATAAGGATGGTTATGATAAATACATCGAATCACATAGCCAGTTTGTTCAATCTATGTCGTTTGATGAAATGTTAGTCAAGGCAAGAGAGTTTGTTCAGTCACGTTATCAACGAACATTGGAATATTTACCTAATGTTCCTCGTAAATATTTTCTGGATCTATTTCGTGTATTTAGGGGATGTACGGATAAAGAATATAGGCAACTAACTACAGCGATGATGAACTCTACCCGTTTGAAACGTTGTCAGGACCCTGACGAATTAGTTGAACTCGCCAAAGGGGCAGAGAAAATTGATGTTCACGTGGCACATGTTATATGGAAGCAAGCGTTAATTTATAGGTCAAAGGGCCCGCAGATTAAAGACAAAATTAAAAAATATATTGAAAAATATGGCGAAAGTTAGGTTGCCGAAATATATGTTTGTTGTGCGATGATGTCTCTATTTACTCTTTATTCGTTTCTGGATATATCAGTAATAATTGATGTGGTCAGAAAAATATTTTGAAGTCGTAATATCAGGAATAATTGATGAAGAACCTGCTTAAATTTATCAGTCTAAGTATGTTGTTGATGAATGTATTTGTTAGCTCGTTGAACGCAGCAAGTTTTCATAAAATGACCTCAACAAAACACGATTATAATGGTGATGGTGTTGCAGATTTCGCTCTCAGACATCCACCGTTATCATTGTGGACCATTTTAAACTCTGCTGATGGTCAACTCGGTTCTGATATAACAAGAGTTCGCTTTGGCCTTCAGCCGAGAGATATTCCTGTTCCTGCCGATTATGACGGCGATGGTATGACTGATATCGCGATTCGACGTCCTTCTAACGGGACTTGGTATATATTGAATTCGAGTGGCAGTAATTTTAACTCTGCGAAGGGCGACGGGATTCAGCGTATAAGGTTTGGACTTAAACGGGACGATATACCGGTTCCAGCTGATTACAATGGAGATGGAAAAGCGGATGTCGCTATTTATCGGCCTTCGAACAAGACCTGGTATATATCGTTGCCGGATAGTGATGAAGGCAAATTCAAAATTCGCAAAGTGCGATTTGGGCTCCAGCCCGGTGATATTCCGGTTCCCGCAGATTATGATGGCGACGGGTTAGATGATATTGCCATAAGAAGACCATCTAACGGTATCTGGTATATATTGAATTCGAGTGGCAATAATTTAAATTCTGCTAAGGGCGACGGAATTCAACGCGTGCGCTTTGGTCTTAAAAAAGAGGATATTCCGGTTCCTGCTGATTATGACGGTGACGGTATTGATGATATTGCTGTTCGTCGACCATCAGATGGCGTTTGGTATATTTTGAATTCGAGTAATACGAACTTTAATTCAGAGCAGCGAGATGGAATACAACGTGTTCGTTTCGGCCAGGAAAATAGCGATATACCGGTTCCTGCTGATTACGATGGTGATGGTATAGCTGATGTTGCTATAAGAAGAAATTCATCACATATGTTCTATATTCTCTATTCGTCAGATCGAGTTGCTCGTGAAGTAGTGTTCGGTGAAGAGGCAACAGATGTTGCGGTTAATACTTCAGTGAACAATATTTTAAGCAGTCTCAAGAAAGCAGTAACGCTGACAGTAATCCCCCCCAATATTATTGTTATTTTTACCGATGATCATGGATATGCTGACTTAGGGGTTCAAAATCAGCTTAGCGATGTTATAACACCTAATATTGATAATCTGGCTAATAACGGTGTGCGTTTTACCCACGGTTATGTTACCGCACCGCAATGTACTCCTTCACGAGCAGCAATGATAACCGGACAATATCAACAGCGGTTTGGCGTTGATGAGAATAAGTTTACTCCCATTCCTATTGGCGTGGAGACGTTGGGCAATCGCTTTCAGAATTTGGGCTATCAAACAGGTATGGTTGGGAAATGGCACCTGGAGGTAGATGGTAATTCCAAAGAGTGGGGAGCAATAAATCATCCCGAAATGGTTCCATTCAACGCAGGTAATGTGCCTCTGCAAGAACGGCGTCAATTCTTTCCAGATTCACGTGGTTATGATGACACGTTTTTTGGTTTCAATATTCGTTATTGGACCAACTTTAATCTTCGAGGAGAGCCTAAACCGGCATCGTATACTAACTATAGTATGTATCGACTTGATGCGATAACGAAAGCGGCTACCAGTTTTATTGACAAAAACTGGCAGAAACCGTTCTATCTGCATGTTGCTCATTACGGTCCTCACGTACCATTGAGTGCAACGGACGAATATTTGTCGCGCTTTCCGGGGGACATGCCTGAACGTAGACGATATGCATTGGCGATGCTGTCTGCAATAGATGATGGCGTGGGACAAATCGTCGATACACTGGAAAAATACAATTTGTTAGACAATACCCTAATTTACTTCATTAGTGACAATGGAGCACCTTTGGGGGATGACATGACGGACGCACCACTGACTCAGCTTGGCACATGGGATGGATCGATGAACGTGCCTCTTGCTGGCGAAAAAGGAATGCTCACCGAAGCCGGAATTCGGGTGCCATACATCGTATATTGGAGAGGACATTTGAATTCCGGTACTGTCGTTGATAAGCCAGTATCTTCGCTTGATGCGGCTTATACTGCGCTTAAACTAGCCGGAGAATACGATTTATCAGAACTGGATGGTGTTGATTTAATGTCCGCGTTAAATGGTGAAACAGAGTATCTGGATACTAGAGCACTTTATTGGCGCTTTTATAAACAACGGGCAGTTCGTGAAGGACGATGGAAGTATTTGCAGGCTGGCATTAAACGAGAATATTTGTTTGATTTAGAAAACGATTCGCAGGAGTCGTTTAATCTAATTCAAATGTACCCTGAAGTCGCTAAACGTTTGCGACAGAAATATCTGAGTTGGTCGTCAAATCTGAAACGGTCAGATGCTATGGCAGAAATAGAGATTCCGTTCCAGAGACGTTATGACGCTTATCTACCTTTTTATTAATTCATGTTGTTTGAATGACAAGTTTCTGTATTGCATCACCACATAAGAATGAGCTTTGGTATGACTACCGACTTTATGTCAATCTCAAAGCTGAATTGGTTAGGATGGGCTTTCAATATCGTGCGGCATCAAAAAATCGTATTTATTTGTTAGGGGGCCCAGAGCGCTACTTTTACCATGAAGTGGGCAGGTTTGATCCAGATGCAAATAACTTAGCATTAATTTATTGTCATTCAGAAAAGTTAAAAGCTATCAATCACTTTACCAGAATATTTGTATGTAGTGATGGTGTTAGGCAATTTTTGAATCGTAAGAAGCTTTATCGATTAGAGTTTTTACAAAAGAACGGCAAGTTTTCTACTGATCAGCCATTGGATATCATTCGTCCTTTTTCGTCGCTTGAGCCTACATTGGTTACTAGGCCGCGTTACCAGTGTGATATATCTTTTGTGGGGACGCCAAGAATTCGCCCCATTCTGGAAGCTGTTTTACCCTACGTTGAAAAACATGGTTGGAAGCTCAATCTTTACGGCCCTAACTGGGATAGTTATGGGGGCAACCCGTTGGCGCAGAAATATTGGACGGCTACTAACGTACCTTATGAGGATATTCCGTTGTTGGCGAGAGGGTGCAAAATCTGTCTTATAGATCATCATGCAACAATGAATAGGATAGGGTCTGTTAGCCATAAATATATAGATTTTATTAAAGCGGGAGGGTTCGTTATCAGTGACTGGAATAAGGATGCGAAACAGTTCTACAAAGGTGTTTGCTTTCGGACTCCTGAGCATTTAGTTAAACAAATCGAGTTATATCTGGACGCCCCTGAATTGAGAGAAAAACAGAAAATATACCAGCAAGATATCGTGGCTCAACAATCCACTGGTGCTGTGGCCAGACAACTTGCTAATTATTTTATTGAATGAATTCTGAGTAATCGCATTGAAAAGTATAAATTTCCCATTTCTATTTGTTCATATTCCCAAAACAGCTGGAACCAGTTTGCGTAGCGCTTTGATGAAAGCCTATTCTGATGGAATACTGGCCTGTGACTATGGGCTTGAGGAAAAAGCAACAACTAAAGACATTCGACAGTTTGTATATGAAGACAAAGATATATATAAGCTGATAGAAAAGGGAGTCAAAGGTATATATGGCCACTTCCCAACATCCAAGTATTTGCATCTTAGTCATTGTAATAACGTAATTTGTTTTATGCGTGATCCCGTGGAGCGAGTTATTTCCGAATTTAAACACGTGCAAAGAATCGAGGGGTATGAAGGCACGCTTGAAGAGTTTGTAGCTATACCCAGAATCATCAATTCACAGTCACAATTTTTAAAAGGATTACCTTGGGTCAGTTACGGATTTATTGGTGTATCGGAACAATATGACACAGCATTGTCATTGTTGAGTCATAAACTTGGGCGATCTCTAAAGACTTCCAAACTCAACACGGCAGATAAACATCAGAAGATGAATGTTTCGTCTGAGCAAAGGGCGTTGATTGAATCATTAAATAATAAAGATATTAAGCTTTATCAGCAGGTGATTGACAAGTTTGAATGGCGAAAAAAGTTAAGCCTAGCAAAGGAACTTTTTATGCATGGCGGGTGGGAATATAATAGAGCTAGAAAAGCGATTAATGGTTTCGCCTATTATGATGATAGTGACTCGGTTGTTATTCTTGAAATGTACGTTAATGGTCAGTTTTACAAATGTATAGAAGCCAAAAATTATCATGCGGTCATGCAAAGAGCAGGAGTAGCGCGCCTAGGATATGTAGGATTCCGCTGTTCGATGGAATTAAACAGCGCTGATGAGATAACGTTAGTCAACGTTAGAACAGGTCAACCTTTACCGAAGGTAGCTTAACTTTGTTTTGCAGAAGGTATAAATTAACATGAAGCTGTATGGTACTTATGCCTTAAAGGTTACTGTTCGACTAATGCCCAGATTTATACGCAACTACGTCAAGCGCTACCCTAAGTTGTCAGTGTGGTACAGACGACAGCTAACTGATAACGGTTTATTGATGAATGATTGTTTTTACTCCAGCCATCTATACCGTAAAAATATTGCCGTGCAACAGAATAAATTTGCATTAATGTCAGCCGGTCAACAAAACATGCAGATATATTTGACCGTTCTGTGTTATCAATTTGAATTGGATGACTTACATAGAACCATCCAAAGTGTTAGCCAGTTGAATGAACAATTTGATCAAGTTTTTTTGCTGTGTCCTGAAGATATTTTTGACCAAATTCAATTGTATCTCAAATCCGTTTTTAAACAGGATAAATCTGTAATTGTTACAACTAGTTTGACTCGAATGAATCAGAAGTCATCTTTTGTTATTTTTTCTGGGGAGGCTTTACACGCAAATACAGTGAAAGTCTTGAGATCTGAGATAAATGAAAACAGTGACATAGTGTATGTTGATACAGACAATCTAGATGCTAATCAGCAACGATGTTTTCCTGAATTTTATCCTGACTGGAACCCTGATTTACAAATTAGCACCGGCTATATCAATACTGGAGTCTGGCTTAAAAATGTCAATGATTTTGCGAACTTGCTGGGAACAAGATTTGGACCTGCAGCGCTTATGGAGTGGCTAACCGAAGCTTATCTTACACAGAGAAACTATGTCATTCAGCATATTGCTTATGTATTGGTACATAGAAACCAAAAAACTAAGTCAATTTTTAACGATGTCTCCCCCTCCTTTTTTGGTATGTTACGCCAATTTGGTAACGCCAGTTTTGTTAAACCGCAAGAAGTCATCAAGCTTGCCTGGTATGTTACTGTTCCCCCTTTAGTCAGTTTGATTATCCCGACTAAAAATGCCAAGTCATTAGTAAAGGCCTGTATAGAATCCATACTATTTCGGAGCAATTATGCAAACTTTGAAATACTGCTAGTTGACAATAATTCTGATGATCCAGATTGCATTGGTTACTTTAATCAATTGGCGGAACATCCAAAAGTTAGATTGTTACATTTCCCTGAACCTTTTAATTATTCCGCAATTAATAATTTTGCTGTTCAACATGCAAATGGTGAAATTATTGGTCTTATCAACAACGATATTGAAGTTATTGAACCTGACTGGCTCAATTATATGGTAGGACATGTTGTGAGACGAGATATAGGTTGTGTCGGAGCTAAGTTATTGTTCAGCAATAATAAAATTCAGCACGCTGGTGTTGTGCTCGGTTATGGTGGAGGGGCAGGACATGCACACAAGTTTTTTAACCATGATCAAGCTGGTTATTTAAATCGTCTTATTGCCTCTCATAACTATAGCGCTGTTACCGCTGCTTGTTTGTTAGTTAAGAAAGCGGATTATTTGGTAGTGGGAGGATTGAATGAAACTGACTTAACAGTGGCATTCAATGATGTGGATTTTTGCTTAAAGGTGATGGAAAGCGGAAAACGAAACTTATTCTGTGCTGAAGCTCTTTTATATCACCATGAGTCTATTTCTCGAGGGCTTGAAGATACTCCTGAAAAAGTTAGAAGATTCGAAAGAGAAGTTAACTACTTGAAAGAAAAATGGGATAAGTATATTCAGCATGATCCTGCGTACAATCCCAACCTTACTTTAAATGCGGAAAATTTCAGTATAAGAAAATAAATCTGGTTGATAAATAAGCTGCGATTGATAAGTCAAATTGGAAACAGCGAATTCAGCTAATATATAGGGGATTTTAAAAGTTAAATCTGTTACCTTACCGCGTTAATTTTATGTAGATACAACATTCATTGTCCTCCGCAATATTTGCTGTGATTTAATCTTGAGAGCAAGTAATAATTTGACTAATCATTTTACAGTTGGTGAATTTTGCCAGCAACTTCATTTTGATTCAGTAGTTGGTATGGCTGTTTACATCGGCGATCGACTTAACTGGGTTCAACAGGCTCTTGAAAGTGTGTTGGGGCAAACATATAGAGACTTTTTATTTGTTGTCGTGCTTGATGGAGCAGTGGCACCTGAAATTAAAGCGTATCTCAACAAAGCAAGGTTGAATGACAAAAGAGTTGTACTGGTAGAAGGGAGTCAGAATGCTGGGTTGAGCAGCTGTATGAATTTTGTTATTGATTGGACAGCCCAGTTCTCCCCTAAGTATTTTTTTAGAATGGACGCGGATGATGTGTCTTGCCCTAGCCGTTTTGAAACTCAAATAAATTTTTTAGAGAATAACCCTGATATATCAGTTCTAGGTAGTGCGTTGGATGAGATTAATGAGGTTGGGAAAAAAGTTGGAAAACGGAAACTACCTTTATCTCACAATGAAATAATTAAATTTCTACCAAAGCGTTGTTCATTGAATCATCCAACTGTCGTTATAAGATGTGAAGTCTTTAAGGCTGGCCATCGATACTTGAATACGTTGGAAAACACGCAAGACTACTACTTGTGGGCAGAGCTCGCTGCAGCTGGATATAAATTTACTAATCTGAGTGACAAATTGTTACAGTTTAGGCGAGTCAATAACTTCTATAAACGACGAGGACTAAGTAAATCAATTAATGAATTTAAAGCCCGTATATATACTATGAAATTATTGCATCGATTTACCTTTGGCAATGTTGTTTATGCTAGCGCTGTATTGTTATTAAGATTGATGCCATCAAAAGTTGTCAAAATTGCTTATACTGTCGACAGATATTTGTTGGAGAAGATTGTAAAACATTGAAAGTTGGAGCTGTTGTTGTTCTATATAATCCTGAGGTTTATTTAGCCCAGGTACTCATCGACTCTGTTGCCAGGCAGGTGGATGTGTTGTGCGTAATTGATAACTCCCAACAACCGTCAATATTGAATCTTGAAAAGAGCAATCTAAACTACCACCACTTTAGTCTCAATATTGGTATTGCTGCTGCACAAAACGTTGGTTTGCGGGACCTTAAACTGGCTGATTGTGATCAAGCCTTATTATTGGATCAGGATAGCGATATAACTGACAATTTTGTACATAGTCTTTCTACTCAATTAATCGCGACACAGAGAAAAGCAAACACTCTGGTGGCGATTGGCCCGAGAATTGTTTGTTCATTCTCGGATAAAGTCGTCAAACCCCGGGTTCAAAAAGAGATAGCAGTATTTGATGATATTGTATGCGTTAGCCAAATTATCTCGTCTGGTATGATGATTGATTTACACAGGTTGGAGGAAATAGGTTTAAAGGACGAAAGCCTGTTCATCGATGGAGTTGATCATGAGTGGTGTTGGAGAGCGAGACAGAAAGATATGTCTGTTGCTATCGCGCACAACGTTCAAATGGTACATAAACTTGGTGACTCAAGGAGTAAGTTTGCTGGGATAACTTATAAAGTCGGGTCTCCCATTCGTTTATATTACCAATTCAGAAATATACTCATCTTAACTAGACGTGCCTACGTTCCAAGATATTGGAAGACCAGAAATTTACTGGTGTTACCAATTCGTTTTTTGGCAAATTCAATATTGCAAAATAGCAAAAGAGAGAGATTAAACTATATGCTTAAAGGACTTTGGGATGGTCTTTTAAATAAGGATGGTTCCTATCAGAGTAACTGGTATTCAGATAAATAAAACTACAATCCAAGTTATTCATTAAATATTCGGCTCATCTTTAAGATTATTGTATTGACTGTGAAATGTTAATCTCCCGATCACCTTTTCAAATTCTTATTTTTCATCATGGCACATAAATTGTAATATCCACTCAGTTAAAATTTTATGCCTGCTTTTAATTAAAGGAACACAATATGAAAGTAACCGTATTTGGGATCGGCTATGTGGGTTTGGTGCAAGGTGCCGTTTTAGCTGAAGTGGGGCATGATGTGGTCTGTGTCGATGTGGATCAGGCCAAAGTGGATAACCTGGAGAAGGGAGTTATCCCTATTTATGAACCAGGACTGGAGCCGATGGTTAAGTCCAATTTTGACGCTGGGCGTCTGCGTTTTACCACGGACGCAAAATCGGGTGTCGAACATGGTGATGTTATTTTTATCGCGGTAGGCACGCCGCCGGATGAAGACGGATCAGCTGATTTAAAATATGTGCTGGCGGTAGCCAAAACCATTGCCGAGCATATGCAAAAGCGTAAGGTTGTAGTGACTAAGTCAACAGTACCGGTAGGTACTTCCGATAAAGTCAGGGCTGCACTAAGCCAAACCTTGCAGCAACAGAACAAATCCACAGCATTCGATGTGGTATCCAATCCGGAATTTCTTAAAGAGGGGGCGGCGGTAAACGACTGTATGCGTCCTGATCGTATCATTTTGGGTACGGATTCAGAGCATGCCGAGAAATTGCTGCGTCAGTTATATGCGCCATTTAATCGCAATCATGACAAAGTGATTGTGATGGATATCCGTAGCGCAGAGCTGACCAAGTACGCAGCCAACTGTATGCTAGCGACCAAAATCAGTTTTATGAACGAGATGGCCAATCTGGCCGAAAAATTCGGCGCTGATATTGAAAACGTGCGTAAAGGTATCGGTTCTGATCCGCGTATCGGTTATCAGTTTATCTATCCGGGCTGTGGCTATGGAGGGTCCTGTTTCCCTAAAGATGTGCAGGCGCTTATTCGCAGTGCAAACGGAGTTGGATACCAGGCTAAGATTCTCGAAGCGGTGGAAAACGTTAACTACGATCAGAAAGAAAAATTATTTGAATATATTATGCGACACTTCGAAGGCAACATTGCCGGTAAAAGGGTGGCGCTATGGGGGCTGTCCTTTAAGCCTAATACCGATGATATGCGCGAGGCGTCCAGCCGTGTGTTGATGGAGCGTCTGTGGGCGGCAGGTGCGTCTGTGCAGGCCTATGATCCAGAGGCGATGGAAGAAACTCAGCGTATTTATGGCTCGCGTCAGGATTTGTCGTTAGTCGGTACAAAAGAGGCGGCACTGAACAATGCTGACTGTCTGGTGATCTGTACTGAATGGCAGACGTTCAGAGTGCCTGATTTTGATTTGATTAAGGACAAGCTCAGCCAGCCGGTTATCTTTGACGGACGTAATCTTTATGATGTCAATGAAATGCTGGAACGTGGCTTGCATTACTATGCGATTGGTCGAGGAAAGTCTTTAGAAGGAAAAGTATTATGAGTCAAATCAGGAAAGCGGTTATTCCCGTTGCAGGTCTGGGAACCCGGATGCTGCCAGCTACCAAGGCTATTCCCAAAGAAATGCTACCGGTAGTGGATAAACCTCTTATTCAATACGTGGTTAGCGAATGCGTCGCGGCAGGAATCAAAGAAATCATTTTGGTGACTCATGCCAGTAAGAACAGTATTGAAAACCATTTTGATACCAGTTTTGAGTTGGAAACTACGCTGGAATCACGGGTTAAACGCCAGCTGCTGGAAGAAGTGCAGAGTATTTGTCCCAAGGACGTCACCATTATGCACGTCCGCCAAGGGGTAGCAAAGGGCTTGGGACATGCAATTTTGTGTGCTCATCCCATGGTTGGAGACGAGCCCTTTGCAGTGGTATTGCCGGATGTGATTATTGATGATGTCGCCTGTAATCCGAAAAAGGACAATATGGCAGAAATGGTCGCGCGCTTTAATACCAATCGCGTCAGCCAGATAATGGTTGAGCAGGTGCCGGATGAAGAAGTGAGCAAATACGGTATTGTGGATCTGGACGGGATATCACTTAAACCTGGTGAGTCCGGCAAAATTCACGATATGGTCGAAAAGCCTGCATTGGATGAGGCGCCGTCCAATCTTTCAGTGGTAGGCCGCTATGTGTTATCCAGTAAAACTTGGGCGTTACTGGAACAGACACAACCCGGAGCGGGTGGCGAAATTCAGTTAACCGATGCTATTGCAGCTCTGATGAAAGTGGAGCAAGTTGACGCCTATTACATGAAAGGTAAAAGCCATGATTGTGGTAGCAAACTAGGTTATATGAAAGCTAACGTGGAATATGCGATACGTCACCCGGAACTGGGTGCAGAGTTTAAACAGTACTTGTCGGAAATTCTCAACTAACAAGTGAAGGGAGCCAAACGGCTCCCTTTATTTAAAGCTCAACTTTTCCTTCCAGAGAGTTGGCTACTGTCTCACCAATTCCATCAATTTTCGCCAGATCTTTAGCTGACCCGAATTTACCGTGCTTCTCCCGGTATTCGACTATAGCCTTGGCTTTGGATTTTCCAATGCCAGGTAACTTGGTCAGCTCTTTTTCTGTTGCGGTGTTTAAGTTGATTTGCTGGGTCTGCATTTGTTCTTTCTTCGGCATTTTTACATCATCAACAGCCAAAGTGTTCAATGAAGTCAAACTTGCCAGACCTAATAACAGTGGGATAATGATCTTCTTCATCCTGAATCTCCGTTAATCAAATATAAAATCCTGTTTTTACTGAAAGTCTCTGCTCAGCAAAATTAATACTAGTCAATGATGGCTATGCTGCAACATTTTGGTCATCAAAACGTCATCTTGCACAGGGCTGGCCAATAGTTTTGTGAACAACAGGCCATAAAAAAGCACCCGTAGGTGCTTTTAACTATTTGATTAATAAAAACTTATACTGAATAGTTTATAATCGTTCCAGCATCGCTGCAGTAAAGTCGGTGGTGCCGTGTTCTCCGCCCAAATCGCGCGTGGTGCGGTCACCAGATTCAATCACATCTTTTAATGCTGAACGTATTTTCTCGGCCTTGTCACCCATTTCAAGATATTCCAGCATCTGGATAGACGCCAAAATAACCGATGTCGGGTTAGCCAGGTTTTTACCGGCAATGTCGGGAGCTGAGCCGTGTACTGCTTCAAAAATGGCGCAATCAGCACCAATATTGGCACCAGGAGCCATGCCTAGGCCGCCTACCAGTCCAGCACACAGGTCGGACAAAATATCTCCAAACAGGTTGGTGGTCACGATGACGTCAAATTGGTGCGGATTCATCACCAGCTGCATACAACAGTTATCTACAATCATTTCAGTCGATTCGATATCCGGGTAACGTTCTGCCACTTCACGTGCCACTTTGAGAAACAAACCAGAGGTTGACTTGAGAATATTGGCCTTGTGTACTGCAGTGACTTTTTTACGTCCTTCACGGCGCGCCAGTTCATAAGCAAAAGTAACAATGCGTTCGGCACCTTCACGGGTAATTTTGCTCATGGCCTGCGCTTCGGAGCCATCTTCAGATACCACTTGCCCCAGGCCGCTGTACATACCTTCGGTGTTTTCACGTACGGTAATAATATCAATATCTTCGTAACGAGCTTGCGTGCCTTTAAAAGATAATACCGGACGTACATTGGAATAAAGTTTGAACTGTTTACGCAAGCTGACGTTGATTGAGGTGAAGCCTTCACCGACAGGTGTGGTCAGTGGACCCTTGAGGCTAACCTTGTTTTTGGCAATCAGATCGAGCGTGTTCTGCGGCAGTAATTCACCTTCGCTTTCCAGTGCTGTCAGCCCTGCATCGGCATAATCATAAGCAAAGTTACAGCCTACTTTGTCCAGGATCTGAATGGCTGAATCGATAATGCTGGGGCCTATTCCGTCACCGCGAATAACGGTAATGCGCTGTTGTGTCATGAAGAGATTCCTTACTTGAGCAGTTGCTTTGCTCATTATGTTAAGCAGAATTTTAAGGGGCGTTTTATAGCATTAAACGCCTATTTTTACCAGCGGCATATAGGGTTTCGTTTGCTCTACAGCGGCTATTATCGCGCTGCCCAACTTATGTTCACTCAGATTTAAAATGGCGATTGCCAGCTCATATTCCTGCAACGATTCTTCCGTCATCGCGCTGGATTGTTTGAAGTATAGACGTTGCGCCAAAATTAGACTGAGTCCGAGCAGTGCCGACAACTGACGGGTTAGGACCGGACGTTTTTTGCCCTGTACAACGAGTCGCCCACAGTATCGAATGGCATCGATTTTCATACTGTCTAACCGCCAGAACTGGGCCAGCTTGATGGCGTGTTCCAGCACAAGTTCATCTTGTTCAATGTCGAATATTGCACAAATATCCATAGTGGGAGACGGATTAATATCAAGTATCGGGGTGCTGCGCAACTGGGGATGGGTAAAGAGTCCGGCGCTGGCAAAACTGGCCATGCAAACGGATTCTTCTGGCAGAATAGATAACGGACTTAGCTGGGCTAACTGTCCGGCCATGGCACTGCGTAAGCTACAAAACTGGACTAATATTTCCGAACAGGGAAACCGTTGCTGCTCAAGCCTGATGGTAAGTGCTTGCTGACATAATATGCTGTAAGTACGCTCGAAGCCCTGCATAAGCAGAGCCTGCTTTACGTTAGTCATGGTCAGCTTTTGACGAGATTTCAGGCTAGCCTGTTGCTGGATGTAATCGGCCAAGCTGCGCTCACTGCTAATCAGTCGGGCCAGAGTATTGGTATCAGGTTCGGGTAAGCCGAGCTGTTCCTGTACGTCGGTCAGCGTTGGAGGAGGAATATCTAGCCTGAAATAAATGGGATGGATGCGATAATGCTGGGGCTTGTCCCGGTTACGATGCCACTCCTGCCAGACTTTATCCCACCACTGTGCTAAATATCCGCCAAGATCTCGTACTCCGCGGTTTGACAAACTCGCTGCAATGTCCTGTTGCTGAACAAGCTCAATTCGAGTTGTTGCGCCTCCGTCGATGCTGGCTATTTTGACCAATAATCCTTTGGCAGACGTGGATAGCACTTTTGCCGTTTCACCAGAGTGTAGTTTTACCCTTGACCCTGGAGGATATAAGCCAGTGACTTGTATAATTAGCTCAATATGTTGGCAAGCCGCGGCTGGCAAGGTGCGGGCGAATATAGACAAAGCGCTGGCAAAACGGATGGTGCGACGTTTTTTGCCGGGAGTAATTTGCAGACTCAGTTGACTCGCCAAGGTGGTAATTTGCAATGCGATGGAACGGTTCGTGAGACGGGAAATGTCGTTTAGCTGGGTTAATGATAACCATGATATCTGCCAGCACTCTGCCCATAGTGGATGTTTATCTTTTAGTTGACGGGGTAATGTGGGACGAGCTGTTAGCGCTTGTTGAACATTCTGATCGACATCGCCTTGCTGAGACCAATTCTGGATGGCTTTCAGGCGATGAGAATGCAATGTCAATGTGGCACATAATAGTTGCGTAGTGGGAGTTTCGTGCCAACGATGGCGCAGACAGAGTAAAGTGCTGACAATGCAACTATTGAATATATAACGATAAACAAAAGGCATGTTACTGAGCGGTGTGTGCAGCAGGCTGATAAATATAACCGGATCAGACTTTGCCAATTGTACAAAGGCTTTAGCCAGTAATGTCGTTTGTTCAATATGTTTTGCGGTCAGCGGCTGATTACTGATGTGTTGCTGGAATAACACAAACTGCTCAGCCAATGAAGCAAAGGACTGATAGAGATTAATTTTTTCATCAGTCACTTAGCCCACCTTTGGCAATTGTCTGCAAGTTTGACCTACGTAGAATAGTTGCCTGATCAGTTATTAAGATACTGTGCGTAGGTATCATTACCCCAGGCAATTAACTGATTGTTTTCAAACAACAACGGCACGCATTCATCCTGGGTGGTTATGCCGTCGGATTTTTTGCGTTCGGTGCGGTAGAACATAACCTGCAAGGTTCTATCCGTGATTTTTTTCGCTTCGCTAATATCCGGTGAGCCCATCAATTCGATAATACTTTCTTTGGTCATACCTGCTTCAAGCTGACTGATTTGTACCTTGTTGTATTGTTCGCGGTCTTGCCAATCCATATTGTCCGGATCGCCTTTGTAAAAGGTGACAACCAATAGTGCAAACAATATATAGATGGCAACGCCCAACCCGACGAGTTTTACGATTTTGCTATTCATTTATTTGTTTTCCATCATCTCTGACTTGTTTAACATTTTACGCTTGTCCCGGCAAAATTGTATGAGATTGAACACTGTTTTTGAAGGATTGAGCTTATCTGTTATCTCACTACTTCGTAGCAGGGGCGATACTCTGACCCAGGTAATTTCATCCTCTGCTGTTCAACAAAAGACTTAAGCAACGTGTCCAGTAAAGCCATTATTTTTGGATCACCATTGATTTTGTATAATCCGTGCTGGCGAATTTCCTGAATGCCCTCGGCTTTTACATTACCTGCCACAATCACCGAAAATGCACGTCTTAACGCCGCCGCCAGAGCCGGTTTAGGTTGATCATAGTGCAGATTAAGACTGGCAACATTGGCATGGGTTGGTGCGAAGGGTTGCTGAAACTCCGGATCAATTTTTAATGACCAGTTGTAATGATAGGAATCCCCGGTATCCAAACGGTATTGTTTGACTTTTTTCTGCTGGGCCTTGAGCGTTCTGGCGACTTTGGCCGGATCGCCCACAATGATGGTATACAGACTCTGTGCTTCTTCACCCAGCGTCGCGCCTACAAAAGCATGGATTGATTCGAAGTAGGCCTCGCTTTGCTTGGGGCCGGTCAAGATTATAGGCAAACATTGTTCACGGTTTTTTTCGTGCAACATAATGCCCAGTAAATATAACAATTCTTCCGCGGTACCGGCGCCACCCGGAAAAACCACAATGGCGTGGGACAGGCGCACAAAGGCTTCCAGCCGTTTTTCGATATCCGGCATAATAACCAGTTCGTTGACGATGGCGTTGGGTGGCTCAGCGGCGATAATACCCGGCTCGGTTATACCCAGGTAACGCCCCTGAGTATAACGTTGTTTGGCGTGTCCTATGGTAGCCCCTTTCATTGGGCCTTTCATTGCACCCGGCCCACAACCCGTACAGATATTCATTTCGCGCAATCCCAATTGATAACCCACTTCTTTGGTATATTGATACTCAGTATCACCAATCGAATGGCCACCCCAGCAAATCACCATATTGGGTTCAATATCAGGTTTAATCACTTCAGCGTTTCTGAGAATATCAAATACGATATGAGTGATCTGGGCCGGCTCGGTGGTTTGGCTAAATCCGTTATTGGCATATTTGGCCGCCATATGCACAATGTCACGGATAACCGCAAATAAATGCTCGTGCACGCCTTTGATCAATTTGCCATCGACAAAAGCAATCTCAGGCGGATTAATCAAACCGACCTTGATACCCCTTTCGCGCTGCAATATTTCGATGTCAAAACTGCTATAGGCGGAAAACATTTGTTCGAAATCATCCATTTCCGCACCACTGTTTAACACCGCGAGGCAGCAATTGCGGACTAACAGATACAGTTCATTGGTGGTGGATTGTTTTAGATGATCAACTTCATATTGGGATAACAGGCTCATTGGCCCGATAGGATTCAACTGTATTTTATGAGTCATCGTTTTCCTTATACAATAATGCAGCGGTTGCGGCCTTGGGCTTTGGCTTGATAGAGCGCTTTATCAGCGCGTTCAAAGGCGTTGGCAACAGTATCTTTGGCTTGCAATTGAGTGGCACCGATAGAAATACTGATACTGACATTCTGGTTTTTAAACTTGAATGGAATTCGCTCTATATGCTGTCTAATGACTTCCAGCGGTTTGCTTAACTGTGAGGCGGAAGTTTGTGGAAAAATCAGCACAAATTCTTCGCCGCCCCACCGCGCAAGGAAATCTGTGGTCCTCAAACTGCTTTGAATTTTTTGCGCAATCACCCTTAACGTCTTATCACCGGCGGTATGCCCATAGTTATCGTTAATACTCTTGAAAAAGTCGATATCAGCCAGCGCAATACATAAGTCATGCCCATAGCGTTGCCAGCGACTGAATTCCAAATCAATACGCTCCATATAGGCGGTTCGATTCGGTACTTGTGTCAGCGGGTCGGTATGACTGTGGAATTTTTGCTCCACCAGCCGGTGTTTATAATTGGCTGCCTGTTCTTCCAACACCGCTATCTGGCTTTGCATCGCATTGAGAAGTTTGATCAGGCTGAGTTGTTCCTGTTTATCTGCCTGCTCATTATTCTGGATGGAGTCGGACAATTTTTGCAGATAAGAACTGGCTTGCTCTTTGAGATGCTCAAGATCGGTTGCCTGACTGACGACTTCGGTCATATCAACCAGCTGCTCTTTCAATTTTTGGTGAGTAGCCTGCTTGGTATCCATACAGGCGGTTGTTTCTTCAATAGACAGGTCGATTTTCTGATTCAGCTCAACCAGAGTCTTATGCATGTCGGAAATAAAGCGTTCGGCGTAATTGCGCTCGGTGATCACATCTTTCAGGATGGAGCGGATAATCAGTAAACAGCATTTCAGCAGTTCCTGATGGCTGATCCCTTCAATCAGCATTTGGCGGATTTGCTTCAGTTCCGGATCATTTTTATCGCTGGCTGCCAGTTGGCTAACCAACTGTTCCAGCTCGTCGCAAATACTCTGATGCAACCTATCGGTCTTTTCGATGTTTTGATTGACATTGGCATCGCTACTGCGTTGCCCGGGAGTATTTTCTAACGCTTTCTGGTAGAGCAATAAAGCCCGCTCGAAATGGGGCAATGAGTTAAATATGGTGGTTTCAGTTTCATGCAACTGGGACAGCAGCAGCACTGCTTCCTGTTTTACGCTGTCACTGATATCTTGTTTAGTTTGCAGGCTTTTCACTGAATTATGCAGCAAACTGGTTATTTTATTGCTTTGTAATTTAAACAGATCAGCATCACGCACTAGCAGCTTGGTAATTTTATTAATACTGTTTTCTGCCAGTGCAAAATTGGAACGCCCCCCCAGATGTCCCCGAAGTACCTGGAACTCTTCGTCCAGCTCGCTATTGGCGTTGGCATAAAAACGTGACACCCGAATAATAAACTGTCCAAGCAGATCGATTTGGTGCTTGAAACTGCGTACCATTTTGGCCTGACTTTGTTTTAGGTTCTCCAGTTCTTTATTAAGTGTTGCCGTCTGTTTCTGCATATCTGGTTGGGCCACCGGGTTGATGAAATACCTTTTATATTAATTACTTAATATAACGCCTGGATTGTATAAGTCGAGCTTAATTCTACCGCGCTGGATAGCGATATTTTTGATTGGCAGACTTATTGTCGGGCCAGTCGATAATTTGGCCAGCAAGTTTCAAAATTACTTCTGAACGGATTGATATCCAATCCACCTCGTCGTGTATAGCGGGCGTAAACACTGAGCTTGTCCGGCTGACAGCGTTGTTGTATCTCGCAAAAAATCCTTTCAACACATTGTTCATGAAATTCATTATGTTGACGAAATGAGATCAGATAACGTAACAGTGCTGCATGATCGATGGCAGGACCGTGATAACGGATTGCGATGCTGGCCCAATCCGGTTGGTGGGTAATCAGGCAGTTAGACTTGAGTAAATGGCTCACCAGGGTCTCGGACTGAACGCTGTTTCGATCACAAAGCAACAAATTACCATCAGGTTGGTACTGGTTGACGTCGATATCTATATCATCAATACACAGGCCAGGCAGTGCCGCGACCTGAAAAGCGTTGAACTGCGCTGGTGTATATAAAAACACATCTACTTGTCCATCGGCACATTGGCTGAGATCATTTGACAAGGTTTGGCGTACGTGCTCAATCGAATTGAAACGACTTTGGTTAAAACTGTTCAAGTAAAGCTTGAAGGATTTTGATTCGATCAGATGGGTCGAATCAAACGGTACATTTACCTGCATAATCGCCACACAGGGCTTACCTTTCGCATTCAGCCAGGACAGTTCATAACCGTTCCAGATATCTTCACCATGAAAAGGTTGGGATTCAACGATGTTCAGTTCCTGGCGATTCAAGCTGCGAGGAACCGGTTGTAATAATTGGGGGGCGTATTGGTCGGTGTAGCTGACCGATTTACCTAAAGTGAGCTGGTCAAGAAAATAGTCCTGTGTCATTGATTCAATCCGGCAGGTAAGATGGGGGAATTCTACCTGTTTTTAACGGTTTTCACATGTCACAACAACTAATTCAAGCTTTAGATAATCTGTTCGGTCAATTGCAGCGTTTGGCCGAGGATCAGCAAGTTCAGTTAACTTGCGAGTTTGACCCTGACTGGCTGTCGCCCTGTCAGCAAAATGAGCCGGATAAGCAAGGGTTGATCGAATGGTTGCCGGTGTTACAACAACCACCAGGGGATTTTTCCTCAGTAGAGTCGGCTCTGGGTATTCCTATACATCCAGATCTGAAATTGTTCTATACCCGCTATTGGAGTGAGGTTATTGACGCCCGTTCCGCGCGCGGAAATCTGCAATTATTGCAGGCCTGGAATGCTGATGATTTTGAACGTTTACAGCAAAATCTGATCGGACATATCTTAATGAAACAACGACTTAAACAGCCCGTCACCCTGTTTTTTGCCATTACAGATGAAGAAGATTTTATTATTTCTGTTGATAACCAAAGTGGGGAAGTGATGCTCGAACAAGTGGGTTGTATTCCTCAAGAAACACTCGCGCCCGATCTGGCGACTTTTATCAATCAATTGCAGCCGGTGGTGTCAATCGAAGAGTAATACCAATCCGTATAAATCAGCCTTTTTCCAGTTGGTTAAGTTTTGCTGTAAGTATCGCCACTTGTTGTTCCAGCAAAATAACCCGTTGTTGCAGATTATCCGGATTGATGTTTTTTGTTGCGCTGCTGTTGTTCTGTTGACTAAGGTCGTCCGTCAGCTTGTGCGGGTTTTGCTTCCACTGCTGAATGACACTAATGATTTCCTGTATCGATACAGAGCGTTCACTTTTACTACGTAACAGACCCACCGAGGGCTGCAATCCTTTCTCGGTTAATTGCTGGCATAGCTGAATAAGATATTGTTGTGTGGATAGCATGGATTTTCCAGATATCAGGAGAAATTGTCGAAAAAACTAAATATTCGTCATTTTGCTTAATATAACCCGTTGTCTCACATAGTTAAATATTAAATAGTCTTGTAAATCAATCACATAAATATTGGTGTTGTTCTTGCTTTGCATTGTGGGCATTTAATAACACTAACGAGGAATTCATGAAAAAATCTCTACTTGTTGCCGCTTTGGCCCTACCTTTAACTCTGACGGGTTGTGTGGTGTCTGTTGATGGTCGTGATGGCGATGACTGGCACAGCGACTGGCAGGATATCGAGCATCAGAACCGTGACAAATTGACTCGGCTGGAAAGCGGCATGACGGTCAACGCAGTCAGAAAAATTATGGGCGTCGCAGACTTCAACGAGTTATATCAGCAGCAGGGTAATGATATACAAGTATTATTTTATCGAACCCAACGCAAAGAAAGTGATGGCGTAACCAGCAAAGATGAATGTACCCCCATAGTGTTTAAAAACGGCACTTTAATTGGATTGGGTGAAACGGCCTACGCCAGTATTTAACTAGCGCAAACGGGCATTGAGTTGATCTATGACCTCTGCCCATGCCGCATCTTCATTCAGGGCATCTTCCAGAAATCTCGCTTGTCCAGCATCCCAGAAAGGCGCGTGTTGCAATTTTAAAGCTTGGTTGAGCCCTTTATGCTGTTCGATAAAACCCTCGATAGAACGGTCGTCACCGGGTAAGCCCAGTTGTTCAAAAAGATTGTTGATTGAAGGATTGGCAATATCCATAACATACTCCGCTAAATGAACTGATAGATGACTGAAAGTCTTTTGTTGCTTCCAGTATAGCCATGATTTTCTGATAAGTTGGTGATTTGGGGTGTAAATAAAATGTTAACAAATCAAGCCTGGTGCGGTACATTCATAGCATCCCACGACACAAGTAGCGTAGATATGAATGCAGAATTAGCCCCCGATCGCAATGATATTAAAGCCGTATATCTGGTTGCCGAAGACCTCAAGATTGCCGCTTCCATCTTGTATCAGGCCTATCATGACGATCCGTTGTTCAAGGATATTTTTCAGTATGACAGAGAAGGTTATGAAACCCGTCTGCGTGCCGCCATTCGTGAAGAGTTAAATGCGTTCTGGTTAGCTAAACAACCGATGATTGGCCTATATGAGCAAGAGCGGTTGTTGGCAGTAGCTTGTCTTATCGCTCCCGAGACAGGTTTTGGTCCGCAACGATTCTGGCATTGGCGATTAAAAATGTTGTTAACGGCAGGTTTTCTCGGCACCCGTCAGATGGTTGAAAAAGAACAGTTAATTCAGCAACACATGCCAGCCAAAAATTACCATATGCTATCCTTTATTGGTGTGCATCCCGATTATCAGCATTACGGACTTGGCCATATTTTAATGAGCGCTATTGATTCGTTGATGCAGGAGGATGACAACAGTGAAGGGGTCGGCGTATTTGTGACTGTCGATAAATGTTTGGCATTTTTTGATGATGGCAATTACAGCCTGATTGAAAAACTCAAGGTAGGAGCGATCCAGGGACATATTATGTTCCGGAAACGTAAAACATATGACAAGGTTTAATTCGTTCGCTGAATTTTATCCCTTTTATTTGCAGGAACATCGCGATCCTGTGTGTCGTCGTTTGCATTATATTGGCAGCTCGCTAGTGGTGATTGTTACTTTTTATGCCTTGCTGTCGGCCAATTATAATTGGTTCTGGTTATTACCGGTGATTGGGTACGGGTTTGCGTGGGTCGGCCATTTCTTTTTTGAAAAGAACAAGCCTGCCACTTTTCAACACCCGTTCTACAGTTTTTTGGCCGACTGGGTGATGTTTAAAGATGCAATCCTGTCGGTAATGGGTTATCCGACTCCGCTGGATGAACTTAATTGATTTCGGGGTATATTACGGCGCTTTGATTTGTAGGAAATATCTTACAAATTATGTAGGAAATAGTGGTAATTATTGACTTTCTACATTGCTAAATTGTCCCTAATGCAATGAAAAATATAGCGTTTTCCTAATTATTTCATTTTCCTAATATCCCGCCTGCTATTTTCTATTTTGTCCCAAGCTCACAAATAAGCTTTTTGGCGCTAAAGTATATTCGTCACAAGGAAACACGACGAGTCAGGATGACACAAGGATGACCTAAGGACAGTCTCAGGATGAGATGAAGGATCGGCTTCAGGATGAAGCAGGATACTGGAGAATACAGGGATAATCTCGGGATGAGATACACAGTCAGGACGCGACTGAAACACGGAAGTGAGCAAGGAGCATAGGAAGTCAGGTTTGTCAGGGAATGGAGATAAACCTTTTAAGGATGAAAAAGGAAACTAGCCGTAATCAGGCAAAGGAAGCGTGAGAAGGATCCTCAAAATTAAAATAAAGGCGCAATCACTTCGGTGGCTGCGCCTTTATTTTATTTGAAAGATAAACAGCCTCTATATTCGATAAGCGGGCAAGTCTGTTGATTGTACGTTAAGACCCCGCATGACCAATTCTCCGCGATAGCTGTCTTCGCCATTACCCGAAAACTCAAAGTCAAATTCGTTGTACCAGTCGAGTTTGCCGCGATAAAGGGTTAACCGGGTTTTTCTGCGCGAAACACTAATCAGCTGTAACTGGTTCTTGTCGCAGTAGTGTTGCATAAAACGATTCGCTTGTTCTGAAATGGCTCTAATCCGCCAAAACTGTAAAGCGATAATGCAAATAATCAATAACAGCACGACGTCAAACAGGTTAAAGGTCATATTAGGTCCGTTGTTCAAAAAGTTGACCGATAGCGTCAGCCAGTGCCGCTGACTTTTCGGGTAAACGCAGAATGGCCAGCACTCGCTCCCTGAGCGACGGGATTTGCGCCAAATCAGCAAACAAGGGGGCAAACACTGGTTCATCCACGTTGGCGTTAGCAAGTTGTTCAAAAAACGGTAACAGCAGTGAATCTTGTTCCAGCTTCTGCCAATGCCGACCGGCGATTACGATGAGCAACTCCAGTGGTGTCTGTTGCTGGTCAGATAATAATTGACTTATAAACTGGCTAACGACAGTCTCTGCGGTGGACAGGGATAGCGCCCGCAGTGCCAGCGCAACCTGGCGATTATCGTTGTTGTGTTTTTTGGCCCAGTCAATAATGGCAATCGTAACAGTTTTATTAAGTGTCTGATTTTCCAGGGAACTAAACAGACTAACTACCACTTGGGTTGGCAAGTGCGTCAGTTGCTCGTTCATGATATTTGTCAGCATGGTCTGCGATGAAAATACCACAAAATCACTGATCCCTTGTAGAGCAAGTTGTTGCCAGTCCTGCTGCTGCGGATTAGAAAAATACGCCTGTGCCGCTGCATGATGCTGGCTAGGAGCCAGTCCCAGTGATTTACGGCTGAGACTGTTAAAGTCAGCCATCTGTTGCTGACTCGGTACAAAGCTGTAGGGATTGTCCGGTAATTGCCCGTTGGCCTTCTCGGCGTTTTCAAGCTGTTGTCCCAATGCCGTAATGATAATTTGTAAAAACTCCAAACGACCGGCATCAATCACTTTACCCAATTCATCCAGCGGCAGTTTAACAAACCAGATATAATGCTGGCCGGATAGCTGCTTGTTATTAAATAGCAGCGCAAACCAGCCATGTTGTTGGCGAGGAAAAGGGTGGGGGATTTGGGCAGCCTCAATATCCAGGAATTGCTGGGTAGATAGGGGGCGGATCCCGCGACTCAAGTCATAGACACAATATTGAGTACCAGCCTGTAACAGGAATTCACTAATGGTTGAGATATCTTGCATGATTATCGGGTCGTTTATCTTTTATTTTCGCCTCGGCTTAAGGGCTGCCGATTATAGCTAAAGGGGCCATGTAACACCATGAACAAAATTGATGACTATCAGCAGACCTATCAGCTGCTAAATGAATTGCGGACATTATTGCAACATCATCAGTTGTGGCAATCTGAATCAGCCCATCCACATTGGCTAACCAGTACTGCCCCCTTTGGCTGTGATGTGATGAGTTTTGAAAACTGGTTACAGTTTGTGTTTTTACCCAAGATGTACCAACTGGTCGAACAGCGAAATCCCTTGCCGACAGAAATTGGATTGTTGCCAATGGGTGAATATAGCTGGGCTGGTCATCGTAATATTGAATCGCTATTGACGATTCTAGGCAATATTGACCAACTATTAGGAAAACAATAACGAGATGCTGGAAATTTTATATCAGGATGAGTATCTGGTGGCGATCAATAAACCGTCCGGATTGCTGGTACATCGCAGTATGCTGGACAAGCATGCCACCGAATTCGCCATGCAGATGCTACGCGATCAAATCGGACAACATGTGTATCCGGTGCATCGTTTAGACCGGCCCACATCGGGAATTTTGTTGTTTGCATTAAGTGCAGAAATAGCCACCTTGTTAAGTGTTGAATTTGCCGAACAACGTGTTGATAAAACCTACTTGGCGGTAGTTAGAGGTTACGCACCAGTACAAGGCATACTCGATTATCCTTTGAAAGAAGAGCTGGACAAAATAGCGGATAAAAAGGCCAGTAAGGATAAAGAAGCGCAACAAGCCGTGACGGAGTATCTGCGTTTGGCTACCGTTGAACTGGATTTTCCGGTAGGACGTTATGACAGCGCACGTTTCTCATTGATGCAGTTGTCGCCTAAAACCGGCAGAAAACACCAATTGCGCCGCCATATGGCCCATTTACGTCATCCCATTATTGGTGATACCAGCCACGGGGATGGTAAACAGAACCGCTTTGTCAAACAGCAATTCGAATTTAACGGGTTGGCCTTGTGCTGTGTTGGTCTGTCATTATTGCACCCGATTAGTCAGCAGTCACTGTCAATCAGGGCCAGTTTGGGCAATAGTATGCAGCACTTACTTGAACAATGGGGTTGGCAGCCATATCTGTAAGGTATTAAGCGGAATATCAGGAATCGAATAAACATAAGGGGATTTATGCCGGCTATCAGTATTTTTGTGGGATCAGTATATGGCGGGGCAACGTTTGTGGCCGAGCAAGTGGCAGAGATGTTAGAGGGGCAAGGGTTTAAGGTGCAGCTTTGTGATCCGCCATCCATGGACGCGTTTAAAGCCGCCGAAGCGATACTGATCATCAGCTCAACCACGGGGCAGGGCGATATACCGCCAGATTTCGAAGAATTTTATTATCAATTGCAGTCCGAATTTCCGTTATTAAACGGCAAGCCGTTTGGCGTGATTGGGCTGGGGGACAGCAGTTATGGTGAAACCTATTGCGGTGCCGGACGCAAGCTGTTTGCTTTACTGGAAGAATTACAAGGCCAGGCTGTGATGCCGTTACTTAAAATTGATGCGTGTGAGACATTAGAACCGGAAAACGAAGCCTTGCCCTGGGCAAAGGAATGGGCTGCAAAGCTTTAATTTAAAAGGGATATGTTGGTTCACCTCAGTGAACCAACAACGGGTTGTATTGAGCTTACTCAGCGCCACGTAGTAAGGCATTAATTCCTACTTTGGCTCGGGTTTTGGCATCCACCTTTTTGACGATAATGGCGGCATAGAGATTACAACTGCCATCGGATGAAGGTAAGGTTCCAGACACCACAACTGAACCAGCCGGAACCCGGCCATAATGGACTTCGCCGGTTTCGCGATCAAAAATGCGGGTACTTTGGCCAATATATACGCCCATTGAAATCACTGCGCCTTCTTCCACCACCACACCTTCTACAATTTCAGAACGGGCGCCTATAAAACAGTTATCTTCAATAATAGTCGGGTTGGCTTGTAGAGGCTCCAACACACCGCCAATACCGACGCCACCGGATAAGTGCACATTTTTACCAATTTGCGCACATGATCCCACGGTCGCCCAAGTATCCACCATGGTTCCCTCATCGACGAATGCTCCAATATTGACATAGGACGGCATTAACACCACATTGCGGCCGATATAGCTACCGGTTCGTACGGTTGCTGGTGGTACCACACGGACACCTTCAGCAGCAAAGCGTTGTGCGTCATAATTGGCGAACTTCAAGGGGACTTTGTCGTAGAATTTTTCCGGCGCACTGTCCATAACCTGGTTGTCGTTAATTCTGAACGACAGTAATACGGCTTTTTTCAGCCACTGGTGAACAACCCATTCACCGGCTATTTTTTCGGCCACTCTGGCTTTACCACTATTGAGTAATTCAATGGCTTCCAATACGGCTTGCCTGGTTTGTGGCTCTACAGTGGCAGGCGTAATTTCAGCGCGATTTTCAAACGCCGATTCAATGATATTTTTCAGTTCAGTCATGTTTCACTCATTGTTGTCATCCAGCACCAGGGTTAGTTGTTTTTTCAGTGCCAGTTGTTGTTGGTTATCTAATGCATTTCCCTGAGCATTGCTCAGGATAAATACATCCTCGGCGCGTTCACCTATGGTGGTGATTTTGGCCATATGCAGGGACAAATTCTGATCGACAAACACCCGGCTGATCTTGGCCAACAGGCCCGGAGCGTCTAACGCCTCGAGATCCAGCAAGGTATGGTTTGCATGATTATTAAAAAAGCGCATTTTGGTTGGCACGTCCAGATGCTTCATGCGACGGGGCATTTTGCGGTTGTTAACGTGCTCGGTACCACTGCGGTTTAGTTGGGTGACAATCGCCTGTTGCAGATTATGCATGCGATTGTCCGAATTGATTCGACTGCCATCCTGCTCGAGAATAATGAAGGTATCCAGTACGTATCCGTCTTCGGTACTCATAATATTGGCATCATGTACTGTACAATTGCGGCTATCGAGTACCGACACGACCTGGGCAAACAGGCTGGCGCGATCCTTGGCATAGATGAGTACTTCAGTGCCAGCCCGGGAGGTTTCTTCGTTTAGCGCCACCAGGGTGATTTCGTCATCGGTGGCTTGCTGGGCCTGCAAGATGGATTGGGCATGCCAGGCTAATTGTTTGGGCTTGAAGCGCACAAAATAACTATTTTCCAGACGCTGCCAGAAAGCCTGCACTTTATCTGCATCGACTTGCTGTTCTTGCAGTAGTTGCAGCGCCTGGCTGCGATGTTTCTGCAGGCGCTGTTGAAAATCTTCACTCAATGTCTGGCCGCTTTCCAACGCCTTGCTGGTCATCAGGTAGAGTTCACGCAACAAGGTGGCTTTCCAGTCGTTCCATAAATTGTTATTGGTGGCCCGAATATCGGCCAACGTCAGGGCATAGAGATGATTCAGATTATTCTGGTTACGCATCTGGCCGGCAAATTCTTCAACCACTTCAGGATCGTAAATATCCCGGCGTTGCGCCACCACCGACATATGTAAATGATTGGCTACCAGCCATTCAATTAACTTGGTACTCTGAGGATCGATATCATGCAATTGGCAAAATTCAACTACATCGGCGGCACCCAGTTTGGAGTGATCGCCGCCGCGACCTTTGCCTATATCGTGGAAAATGGCGGCAATAAACAGCATTTCCGGGTGATCAAGATTAGCTACAATCCGCCCGCAACGGGGAAATTCTTTTTTGCCTTGTTCCTGGGTGTATTGATAAATAAATTTAATCAGTCGATGGGTGTGTTCATCAACGGTATAGGCATGGAATAAATCAAACTGCATCATGCCAACAATATTGTCCCATTCTTTTAAGTAGGCCTGCATAATGCCGTGCTTGTGCATTAGATCCCAGGGCAGGGCAAAAAACTCAGGATGTTTGAGCAGTTGCATAAACACCTTCCGACAGGCAGGGCGTTGGCTGAAATATTCATTGCGGAAACGTCGTCTGCCATTGCGCAGCAAGCGCAGCGTACAGGAGTGAATACCGGTAACCTGAGGCAAGTCAGATAACATTAAAAAGAATTCGAGAATTTTCTCCGGACTGTCAAACACCTCGTCCTGGCGGGCAAAAATCAGTCCGTCGACCACACTAAATTGCGGGTTTAGAAGCTGTTCTTTTTTTACTTTCTGGTTCAATACATCTTGGCGGAAATGCTGGAGTAACATGTCATTCAGTTCGCTGACCCGGCGGGATATGCGAAAGAAGGATTTCATCATTTTTTCGACAGAAGCCTTTCCTTCCTCGCCATATCCGAGTAGTGCGGCAACATCAGGCTGAAAATCGAACAGCAAGCGGTTTTCACTGCGACCGGCGATCAGGTGCAGTGCACAACGGATCCGCCAGAGACTTTCACGACATTCGAGTAATTCTTCCAGTTCCTGTTCGCTAAAATAACCATGCTCAACCAGCTCTTTGCCGGTCAGCGCCTTGAAATGCTTTTTAGCGACCCAGCCGATACTCTGGATATCGCGCAGGCAACCGGGATTTTCCTTAACATTGGGCTCCAGATTGTAGGCGGTACCATCAAATTTACTATGTCGTTGTTGTTGTTCGGCAAACTTGGCCTGAAAAAACGCTTCGCTGCTCCACAGCTTGTCACCCTGAATCTGTTCCTGTAATAGTTGGTAAGTATCAGGATTACCTTCCAGCACTCTTGATTCGAGTAAATTGGTGGCGATAGTGATGTCATCTTTCGCCAGTTTGACGCATTCTTTGACGGTACGTACCGATTGACCAATATCCAGCCCGATGTCCCATAACAAGGTAATAAACTGGCCGAGTTTTTCCTGACTGGCGGAGGACAGTTTCTTTCGGGACAGTAATAGAATGTCTACATCGGAATAGGGTTGTAATTGCTGTCGGCCATAGCCACCTACTGCCACCAGCGCAATACATTCCTTGTCATTTAAATTCAGTAGTTGCCAGGCTTTAATTAACATGGCATCGACTGCTTTGGCCCGGCCGGTGACAATGTCTTTTATATGGGCACTGCAAAAATCATTCTGGAGCCACTGGTAAATAGCCTGGTTACATTGTTTAAATGTGGCGAGCTCGTCGAGACTTTCAATTTGCTGGATTTGTTGCAGAACAGCTTGCAGCGACACAGGCATTAATCCCTAATAATTAGTGTTGGATGATCCGTTCAATGGTTTCTTCCGGACGCAGCGTCAATATCTCGCAACCATTGTCGGTGACCAGCAAGGTATGCTCCCACTGAGCACTGAGGCTGCGATCTTTAGTCACCACAGTCCACTGATCCGGCAATACTTTTGAATGACGTTTGCCCACGTTTACCATAGGCTCAATGGTAAAACACATACCTGCCTGCAAAATTTCGCCGGTGCCGGGGCGTCCGTAGTGGACAACTTGCGGTTCTTCGTGGAAACCGGCACCAATACCATGTCCGCAATATTCACGCACAATAGAATAGTTGTGTGATTCAGCATGTTGTTGAATGGCGTGGCCAATATCTCCCAAGTGAACACCGGGCTTAACCATTTTTATGCCGATATACAGACATTCCTGTGTGACTCTAATCAACCGTTCTGCCATTATCGACGGCTTACCGACCACAAACATCTTGGACGTATCACCGTGATAACCGTCTTTAATTACTGTGACATCAATATTGACACTATCACCGTCTTTAAGTTTTTTATCAGAAGGAATACCGTGACAAATCACATGATTGACTGATGTGCAAATGGATTTCGGAAACGGAGGATGACCGTAATGCAATGGCGCCGGGATACAGTTCTGTTCATTAACGATATAGTCGTGGCAACGCTGGTTCAGCTCTTCTGTTGTCACCCCTTTTTTGACATAAGGCTCAATCATGCCCAGCACATCGGCGGCCAGTTTGCCTGCGATACGCATTTTTTCAATTTCTTCGGCGGTTTTAATGATTGCAGTCAAAAGAGGTTTCCTATGTTGCCTATACTATTTAAAGGCCGCATTCTATCAGTATTGCCCAAAGGGGTGTAGTCCCTATATATGAACTGTTTTATCTATCCCATTTTGAATAATTCGTTGTAACTTTGGAACTGGCGTGGTATAAAGCGCCGCGCTGTTTTTAAGGTTAATTTTAAAGGCAGGCAAAATACCTAAATAACACACATACATCGTCACGGTATTCGGGGTGTCTGACTTGGTCGGATCGAAAACCGGGATGTATGGAGGCCTAACCCCAATTGAGGAATTTATAATGGCAAACGTATCAATGCGTGACATGCTGAAAGCCGGCGTGCACTTCGGTCACCAGACCCGTTACTGGAATCCGAAAATGAAACCTTTCATCTTCGGCGCGCGTAACAAAGTTCATATCATCAACCTTGAACAAACTGTACCTATGTTTAATGAAGCGCTGGACTTTCTGTCTGGTGTGGCCAGTAAAAAAGGTAAAGTATTGTTTGTTGGCACAAAGCGTGCTGCCGGTGATGCAATTAAAGAAGCTGCAATCAAATGTGACCAGTTCTACGTTAACAAGCGCTGGTTAGGCGGTATGTTGACTAACTGGAAAACAGTTCGTCAGTCTATCAAGCGTCTCAAAGACCTTGAACAGCAGTCTCAGGACGGCACTTTCGACAAGTTGACCAAAAAAGAAGTGTTGATGCTTCAACGCGAAATGGGCAAGTTGGAAAACAGCCTGGGTGGTATCAAAAACATGGGTGGTTTGCCTGATTGCTTGTTTGTTATCGATGCCGATCACGAACACATTGCTATCACTGAAGCCAGAAACCTGGGTATTCCAGTTATTTCTGTAGTTGATACTAACTCTAACCCTGATCCGGTTGACTACATCATTCCTGGTAATGATGACGCCATCCGCGCTATTCAGCTGTATTTGAATGCTGCGGCTGATGCTATCGGAACAGGTCGCGAACAGAATATTGAAGTTCAGGCTGAACAAGACGATTTCGTCGAAGCCGAGTAATCATTAACTGATTTTCAGAGTAACCGGCAGGGGCGTTATCGCCCCTGTTGTTTAACTAATCTTTATTCCGAGGAAATTCAAATGGCAGTGACTGCAGCTCAAGTAAAAGAATTACGTGAACGTACCGGTGCCGGTATGTTGGATTGTAAAAAAGCATTAACCGAAACCGATGGTGATATCGAAGCGGCGATCGAGAATATGCGTAAATCAGGTCAGGCTAAAGCAGCTAAGAAAGCAGGTCGTATTGCAGCTGAAGGTGTTATCCTGACACAGGTTAACGGTAACGTTGCCACTATGTTGGAACTGAACTGTGAAACTGATTTCGTTGCTCGTGATGAAAGCTTCCTGGCATTCGGTGACAAGATTGTTGCCCTGGCCGCAGCAAACAAACTGAACGATGTTGACGCGTTAAACAGCAGTGAAATCGATGGTGTTAGTGTTTCGACCTTGCGTGACAATCTGGTCGCCAAAATTGGTGAAAATGTCAATGTCCGTCGTGTTGTTAGCGTAGAAGGGGATAACCTGGGCGCTTATACTCACGGTGGTCGTATTGGTGTATTAACCATTCTAAATGGTGGTACCGAAGATCTGGCCAAAGATATTGCGATGCATGTTGCTGCCAGCAGCCCGCAATATGTTAAGCCGGAAGATGTGCCAGCCGACGTGGTTGAGAAAGAAAAAGCCATCCAGATTGATATTGCGATTCAAAGTGGCAAGCCGGCCGAGATCGCCGAGAAGATGGTTGCAGGTCGTATGACCAAGTTTACCGGCGAAGTCAGCTTAACCGGACAGCCTTTCATCAAGGATCCGTCCGCAACTGTAGGTCAGTTGCTCAAGTCATCGGGTGCTGACGTGTTGAACTTTATCCGCTTCGAAGTGGGTGAAGGTATTGAGAAAAAGTCGGAAGATTTTGCTGCCGAAGTTCAGGCGCAAATGGCAGCGGCTAAAAAGTAATTATTGATTGTACAGGGATTTGGATAACGAATTACGTTTAAAGCGTTATTTATATAAGTGAATATGCGTAATATAGGCGTAGTTTGGATCAGAAATCTTGATATAAATAATTATTTAGTTAGCAAATAAATGTCATTCATGACTGTTTAGTCATGCCAATGTCATATAAACTTACCGCGGCTTTTTGTCGCGGTTTGTTTATAAAAAGGAAGAACCATTCTATGAATATCCCCAAATCTGCATATCGACGCATTCTATTAAAACTCAGCGGTGAAGCTCTGATGGGCGAGGAAGGGTTTGGTATTGATCCAAAAGTACTGGATCGTATGGCTCAGGAAATTAAAGAACTGATTGAATTGGGCGTCGAGGTAGGTCTGGTTATCGGTGGTGGTAATATATTTCGTGGCGAAGGATTAGCGAAGGCGGGTATGAACCGGGTTGTCGGTGATCATATGGGAATGTTGGCAACAGTGATGAACGGTCTGGCAATGCGCGACGCGTTGCATCGTTCTTTTGTTAATGCCAGACTGATGTCGGCCATACCACTGAACGGCGTTTGTGATTCATACAACTGGGCGGAAGCCATTAGCAACTTAAAGTCGGGCAAAGTCGTGATATTCTCGGCGGGCACCGGAAATCCTTTTTTTACTACTGATTCGGCAGCCTGTTTACGTGGTATTGAAATTGAAGCAGATGCCGTGTTGAAGGGCACTAAAGTTGACGGTGTTTATGATGCCGACCCGGCCAAGAATCCAGAAGCCAAATTATATCAGCAGCTTACCTATCAGCAGGTGCTGGAGCAGGAATTAAAAGTCATGGATTTAGCCGCCTTTACCCTGGCGCGCGATCATGGCTTGCCCATCCGGGTATTTAATATGAACAAGTCCGGTGCGTTGCGCCGAGTAGTAATGGGGGAAGATGAAGGTACCTTGATCGATCATGCTGATCGCCTTCCCAAACCAAAAGCTAAGGAGCATAAAAGTGATTGATGATTTGCAGCAAGATGCGGCAGCACGTATGGAAAAAAGTATCAGCGCGTTGAAAAGCCAACTCGCTAAAGTCCGTACCGGTCGCGCTCATCCCAGTTTGTTGGACAGTGTGATGGTGCCTTATTACGGCGCTGATACACCATTGAATCAACTTGCCAATATAGTCGCTGAAGATTCACGCACGTTGGCATTAACCGTATTTGACAAAACTGCCGCACAAGCCGTAGAAAAGGCCATCATGCAATCGGATTTAGGATTAAACCCGATGAGCGCCGGGGCCGTTATTCGTGTGCCATTGCCAGCGCTTACTGAAGAGCGTCGTAAAGACTTGATTAAAGTGGTACGTGCCGAGGCAGAGCAAGGCCGAGTGGCGGTGCGCAATATTCGCCGTGATGCTAACAGTGATATTAAAGATTTGCTTAAAGAAAAAGAAATCGGTGAAGATGACAGCCGTAAAGCAGAAGAAAATGTGCAAAGCATCACTGATGAATACATCAAGAAAATTGATCAGATGCTGGCAGCCAAAGAAAAAGAGTTGATGGAAATCTAAGTCGATTTCTCCTCCACCATGCCTTCTTCGTCTGTTCAATCATCCCCCGTGTCCCTGACAATGCCCCGCCACGTTGCCATTATAATGGATGGCAACGGGCGTTGGGCCCAACAACAGGGTAAGCGCCGTACGTTTGGCCACAAAGCCGGTGTCGAAGCGGTGCGCGCGTCGGTGCGTTTTGCTCGTGAAAAAGGCATTAACTGCCTGACTTTATTTGCCTTTAGCAGTGAAAACTGGAACCGTCCGGAAGACGAAGTCAGTGTGTTGATGGAGCTGTTTACCTTTGTACTCAAAAGCGAGGTAAAAAAACTAAATCGCAATGACGTTAAACTTAAGGTGGTTGGAGATACCAGCAGGTTTGGTAGCAAACTGGAGCAACTTATTCATAAAGCCGAAAAGTTGACCGAGAAAAATAGCGCCTTGGTGCTGAATATTGCTGCCAATTACGGCGGACGCTGGGATATTGTCAATGCCAGCCAACGTATTGCAAAAAAAGTGCAATCCGGGGAACTTGCCGTCGAAAATATTGACGAAAGCTTGTTTGATCAACATACCTCCCTTTACGGTCTGGATAATGTTGATTTGCTAATTCGTACCGGCGGAGATTGCCGTGTCAGTAATTTTTTGTTGTGGCAAATAGCCTATGCAGAACTGATTTTTACCGATGTATTATGGCCTGATTTTAACGAACAGTGTTTTGAGCAGGCGATCCAGTCGTTTTCGTCGCGACAACGCCGGTTTGGTTTAACCGGCGAACAAATTGAATCTTCAGTAGGTGCAACGTGCTAAGACAACGCATTATTACCGCGCTTTTGCTAGCACCACTGGCATTAGGTGCCATCTTATTTTTACCCTTGTTCGGTTTTGAGGTCGCGATCGGTTTGATCGTCGGACTGGGCGCGTGGGAATGGGCACAACTGGCCGGTATCCAGAACCGTATCGGCAAGGCGTTATACAGTTTACTATTAGTGGTTATTTGCGCGGCGTTATCCAGCTATATTCCGGTTGAACTCATTTGGTACCAGGGGCAGTTAGCGGCATTGTATCGAACCATTCTGGCAATTGCCGGTGTCTGGTGGGCATTATCATTATTGATGATTGTCGCCTATCCCAAATATTCTACTTTATGGCGCAGCAACATGCTGCTGCGTGGCATTTTCGGTTTGTTGACCCTGGTGCCTACCTGGGTGGCGATAGTGTCACTCAGAACCTATTTGTATGACATTGACCCGTTGTTTGGTGCGTCACTGATTTTTTATGTGTTGGGTATTGTATGGGCTGCTGATATCGGGGCGTTCTTTATCGGTATCAAGTTTGGCAAACACAAGTTGCGTCCGAATGTGTCGCCGGGGAAAACCTATGAAGGACTGATGGGAGGTGTCATGTCATCACTGGCCATCATCGGTTTTGCTGCACTGCATTATCAGGTCGATCCTACCCGTATCTGGACGCATATTCTGATTGGTGCCCTGACAGTTGGCGTATCGGCGTTGGGCGATTTGAATGAAAGCATGTACAAGCGTTGTGTTGGAGTGAAAGACAGTGGAAACTTGTTACCCGGTCATGGTGGTATTCTGGATCGTATAGACAGCCTGACGGCAGCATTTCCTATCTTTGCCCTGTTTTACGTCATGTGGATGGCCTGATGCAGAAAATTACGGTACTCGGGGCGACCGGCTCGATTGGACTAAATACCCTGGATGTGGTTGCCTGTCATGCGGACAAATATCAGGTATTCGCATTAACTTGCCACCGACAGGTTGAAACCCTGATCCGGCAAGCAATAATACATCAACCAGAATATCTGGTGATTACCGACCCGGATTATTACTCTCAAGGCAAAGAATTGGCCCGCCAGGCCAACGTCACAGCCGAAGTCCTGGCCGGGAGCGATGCGCTGATCCATATTGTTGAGCATGCTGATGTAGATTGTGTAATGGCCGCAATTGTCGGCGCCGCCGGATTGTTACCTACCTTGTCGGCTGTCAAAGCGGGTAAAAAAGTGTTGTTAGCGAATAAAGAGTCACTGGTGATGTCTGGCAGCCTGTTTATCCAGGAAGTGCATAAAAGTGGTGCGTTGTTATTGCCTATCGACAGTGAACATAACGCGATTTTCCAGTGTTTACCTGCTACTTATCTATATGGTCAGGCTCAAAGTAGCGGTATTGACAAGATTCTGCTCACCGGTTCTGGTGGTCCTTTTCTGAATACGCCGATAAGCGAACTGGCCAGCAAAACACCGCAGCAGGCTTGTGCACATCCCAATTGGGATATGGGGCGTAAAATCTCGGTAGATTCAGCCACCATGATGAATAAAGGTCTGGAACTTATTGAGGCTTGCTGGTTATTTGGTTTATTACCACAACAAATTGAAGTGGTGATTCACCCGCAAAGCGTTATCCATTCGATGGTGCAGTACAATGACGGATCAGTGTTGGCGCAACTGGGCAACCCGGATATGCGCACGCCGATAGCGCATGCGTTGGGCTACCCTGAGCGAATTGATTCAGGTGTTAATAAGCTGGATTTCAGCAACATGCGCAACTTTTCCTTTGAACAACCTGATTTCAAGCGATTTCCAAATTTGCGGTTGGCGATAGAAGCGGCTAACCAGGGGCAGTATGCCAGTACCGCGCTTAATGCCGCCAATGAAGTGGCTGTGGAGGCGTTTCTACAGGGCCGTATCAGTTTTACCGATATTGCCAGGCTCAATAATGATGTGTTACAGCGGACTTCATCCCTGTCCCTCGACAGTATTGACGCTGTGATTGAATTTGATCAACAGATTCGCGATCAGGCTCAACACTATTTGCAAGGTGCCGCTTGATGTTGTCTTTCCTGTGGAGTCTGTTCTTTTTTATTGTGGCGCTGGGCATTCTGGTGGCCGTACACGAGTGGGGTCATTTCTGGGTTGCCCGTCGTTGCGGGGTCAAGGTTGAGCGTTTTTCTGTCGGTTTTGGTAAAGCGTTATGGCGCACCAAAGATAAGCTCGGCACCGAGTATGTTATCGCGCTGATCCCTCTAGGCGGTTACGTCAAAATGCTTGATGAACGAGTTGATCATGTACGAGATGAAGATTTGCCTCACGCTTTTAATCGTCAGTCTGTATATAAGCGTATCGCCATTATTGCCGCCGGGCCGGTGACCAATTTCCTGTTTGCCATTATTGCCTTGATGTTAATGTATTTGGTGGGGGTGGACAGCGTCAAACCCGTCATTGGTAAAATAACGCCGAATTCGTTGTTGTCTGAGGCAAGTATTACCCCTCGCAGCCAGATTATCGCTGTAGATGGAACGCAAACCCGTGACTGGGATGCGGTCAATCTGGAACTGGTATCGCATATTGGCCATGCCAGCATGGAATTGACATTGCTACAAACTGATAACCAATCACGCTATACACGTAATGTGGATATCGGCAATTGGCAGTTTAACCCTGAACAGCAAAGTGCATTGGAAAGTCTGGGGATAGAACCTTATCGCCCGGAACTGACTACTATTATCGCCTGGATTGCTGAAGATTCGGCCGCCTCTCGAGCAAATATCCAGCAAAACGACAAAATAATCTCGCTAGATGGAACTCCAGCACAAGATTGGGTACAAATAGTCAGTTATATTGCTGCACGACCGAATCAGGATGTTACAATCGGCGTTGAGCGGCAGGGCAGTGTTCAGGATATTAATGTTTTGCTGGACAGTCGGACTGCTGAGAATGGAGAATTACAAGGATACCTAGGGGTTGTCCCCCAAATGGAACCCTGGCCAGAATCTTACCGTTTCAATCAGCAATATGATCCGGTCAATGCATTGTGGCAAGGTGTGGTCAAAACATGGCGTTTGATGACACTCAGCGTTGAGATGATAGGTAAATTATTGACCGGCGACGTGTCGGTTAAAAATTTGAGTGGGCCTATTTCTATCGCACAGGGAGCCGGTGCCAGCGCGGGTTACGGGCTGGTTTATTTTCTGAGTTTTCTGGCATTAATCAGTGTTAATCTGGGCATCATTAACTTATTGCCCCTACCGGTGCTGGATGGTGGTCATTTGCTGTATTACGTTATTGAAATGATAACGGGTAAACCGGTATCGGAAAAAGTACAGGAAATCGGTTTTCGCATCGGCGGAACCTTACTGTTTCTGCTGATGGCAGTGGCAATAATGAATGATATAGGGCGCTTAGGATGAATGTTTGTCAGCCTGGGTGTGCCTCCTAATAATTTGCAGTTTGGAAGAATAATAACAAATGAAGTTTATACAGTTAGTTGTAGCCGCAATTTTGCTCACCAGTACTAGCCTTGCTTATGCAAATCCTGATTCTGAATTTGTGGTCGAAGATATGCGTGTCGAAGGGCTTCAGCGCGTAGCTTTAGGGGCCGCGTTAACTTATATTCCAGTTAAAGTCGGCGACAAGATGAACTCTTTCCGGATCGCCCAGCTTGTTCGTTCCTTATATGCATCGTCCCATTTTGAAAATATTCAGGTATTACGTGATGGCAATACGCTGATCATCAAGGTACATGAACGTCCTACCATCAGTAATATTATTTTTTCTGAAAATGATGATATTAAAGATGAGCAACTTAACCAGAGCCTCGAAGACAATAATATCCGTGTCGGTGAGCCGTTGGACAAAACAGTTTTAACTTCAATAGAAAATGGCTTGAAAGATTTCTATTACAGCATTGGTAAATATAACGCTGAAGTTGATGCCATTGTTACGCCGTTACCACGTAACCGGGTTGATCTTAAACTGGCCTTTGAAGAAGGTGATGCTGCGGAAATCAAACAAATTAATATCGTGGGTAACGATATTTTCTCTGATGAATTATTGCTCGAGCAGATGGAGTTACAATTCGGTGCCCCCTGGTGGGATTTTATGGCCGAGACCCGCTACCAGAAGCAAAAGTTGTCCGGTGATATGGAAAAAATTCGCAGCTATTACATGGATAGAGGTTATCTGCGCTACAACATGGATTCCACCCAGGTGTCGATGACACCGGATAAAACCGGTATTTACATTACTTTTAATATTACCGAAGGTGAAAAGTATAATATTTCCGAAATAGAGCTAGCCGGCGATCTACTGGGTAATGAAGAAGCGATTAAAGTGCTGATGCCATTACGGGAAGGTCAGCTATATAACTTGGCAATGGTCACTTACACCGAAGAGTTTATCAGCAAGTATCTGGGCCGCTTTGGTTACGCCTTTCCGACAGTCACCACTATTCCAGAAATCAATGATGAAGATAAGACGGTTAAACTGAGATTGTCGGTTGAACCGGGCCAGCGTATTTATGTGCGCCGTATCAACTTCAAAGGCAACAAAGTGACCGCCGATGAAGTGTTCCGCCGCGAAGTGGTACAAATGGAAGGCAGCTGGTTATCCAACACCGCGCTGGAAACCAGCAAGAACAGTATGTCGCGTTTGACTTATGTGGAAGAAGCCGACTTTGAGACTATCCGTATTCCCGGCCAGGATGACAAAGTCGATGTTGACTTTACCGTTAAGGAACAGGCATCGGGCTCGTTTAACGCAGGTATCGGTTATGGTGACCGCACCAAGTTAAGTTTACAGGCCGGCATCCAGCAAAATAACTTCCTCGGAACCGGTAACCAGCTGGCCCTGAATCTGAATACTATTTCTTATCAGAGCAGTATCAATTTGTCCTACACCGACCCTTATTTCACTATTGACGGGATAAGTTTAGGTGGCAGTGTGTTCTATACCGAATTTGATGCCGGTAGTGCCAACCTTGTGCAATACAAAAGTAAAACCTATGGTGTGGGGATCAACTTCGGTTATCCGGTTAACCAGTTTAACCGTTTGAATTTCGGCGTGACCTATAAGCATCAGGAAGTATCGCAGTTACAGCGTTATGAGCAAATTCGTAATTTTTATGATGTATTTGCCGATCCGGAAAACCCGGATGCCAGTCTAACATTTGATACCTTCCAGCTCAGTGCCGGTTGGTACCGTTCAACCCTGAACCGGGGGATTTTCCCCACCGCAGGGTCGTCACAACGTGCCACGCTTAGCGCCACTACACCTAATTCAGATTTAACCTATTACAAGGTCAATTTTGATACCAAATTCTACTTCCCGTTGAGTCAAAATCAGCGCTGGTCTTTCTTAAGCCGCTTACAGTTGTCATATGGTAACGGTTATGGAAAAATCGACGGGCATGATCAATTCCTGCCATTTTTTGAGTACTTCAGTACCGGTGGCAGTGATTCATTACGTGGATTTGAGAATAATACCGTTGGACCTAAAGGTATTTTGCGTACCCCGTCTTATATTACGGATCCCAATGGCAATCAGATTGTGTTAGGTCCGGAAAATGATGGCATTAGTATGTCACAACGTTCTTTTGGGGGTAATGCATTGGCTTTGGCCGGGTTGGAATTAATTGTTCCGACCCCATTTGTAGAGGAAGACTTTGATAACTCGGTGCGTACCAGTTTATTTGTCGATGCAGGTAACTTGTGGGATACCGAATTTGATATCGACGAATATTCGGCGTTAAGAGCAAGCGAAAGAAACAAAGTACCGGATTTCGGTGACTATTCACGTTTCAGAGCTTCGTCAGGGTTGTCCGTGCAATGGTTATCACCCATGGGGCCGATGATATTTAGTTTTGCTAAAGTCATTAAACAGCAGGATGGGGACGATACCAAGTTCTTCTCGTTCAACGTAGGTCAAACATTCTAATAATATAAATTAAGATATAACGGAGTAATTTAAGTGAAATCATTAACCAAAAGCCTGGCTGTTGCGGCCATTATGGGTACATCTATGCTGAGCTCTGCGGCCTACGCAGCAGAGAAGATTGGTCTGGTCAATGTGCAGGCTGTGTTCCAGTCATTGCCGCAAACCCAGGCTGTTGAAGGAACTATCCGCGAAGAATTTAAAGATGCATTGCAAGATGTTGCCCGGATGGAAAAAGACATCAAATATTATCTGGAAAAACAGCAGCGCGATGAAGCTACCATGAGTGATGCAGAGAAAAAAGAACTGCAAACCAAGTTAGTTGCGTTACGTGATGAATATACCTCTAAAGCTAAACCGCTACAGGAAGATATTCAGCGTCGTCAAGGCGAAGAGCGTAATAAAATTTTGGGACTCATCAAGCAGGCAATTGATTCTTATGCCGCTAAAGAAAATTTTGATCTGATCCTCAATGCTAATGCCGTTGCATATGTTAAAAACCAGAGTGTTGATATTTCTGGTCAAATTACTGACCAAGTTAGCAAAATAAAGTAAACGCATATGGCCATCAGTCTGGCTAAATTGGCCGAACATATCGGCGCCCAGCTTCATGGTGATGGCGCGCTGATGATTTCTTCTATTGCGACACTGAGTCGCGCTACTGATGGTCAGATTTCATTTCTGGCCAATACCAAGTATCGTAGCCAACTGGCGGAAAGTTCCGCCAGTGCGGTTATTTTACATCCGGATGAACTACCTCATTGCCAAAGTGCTGCTCTGGTAATGGATAATCCCTATGTGGGATTTGCCAAAGTTGCACAATTGCTTGATACCACTCCCGTTGCTGCAGAAAGTATTGCGCCAACAGCGGTTATTGCTGCTGATGTGCAACTGGGTGAGCAGGTGGCTATTGGTGCCAACGCGGTCATTGAATCTGGCGTAGTGCTGGGTGACCAGGTGCAAATTGGTCCGGGCTGTTTTGTGGGTAAAAATACCCGGATCGGCGCGCGAACCAAACTATGGGCTAACGTGACGATTTATCATGGCGTGACGATTGGTCAAGACTGTTTGCTCCAGTCAGGAGCGGTGATTGGCGCAGACGGTTTTGGTTATGCCAATGACAAGGGCAAATGGATTAAAATACCGCAAATGGGCGGAGTTGTACTGGGTGATCGTGTCGAGATTGGTGCCAGCACGACGGTTGATCGTGGCGCAATTGAAGATACGGTTTTACATGATGGCGTTATTATCGATAATCAGTGTCAGATTGCCCATAATGTCATTATCGGTGAAAACAGTGCCATGGCAGGCTGCAGTGTGATTGGCGGCAGCACTCGTGTTGGTCGTCAGTGTACCATTGCAGGAATGGTGGCGATTAATGGACATATCGAGATTGTGGATAATGTGCATATCACCGGCACCAGTATGGTGACCAAAGCGATCACGGAACCCGGTATCTATTCTTCCGGTATTCCCGCTACCACAAATAAACAATGGCGTCGTAATGCGGTAGCAATGCGTAACATTGACTCAATGAATCAGCGTATTAAAGCACTGGAAAAGGCGAACAGATAAGTTCGCGGTTGTCGGTGTAAGGAGAGACCCCTTGGCAAATCCCTTAACTCAAGTGGATATTGAAGAAATTATGGCACTGCTTCCACACAGGTATCCATTCCTGTTGGTGGACCGGGTAACGGATCTTCAACTCAACCACAGTATTAAAGCGTATAAAAATATTACCTTCAATGAACCCTGTTTTATGGGACATTTTCCCGGTAAACCTATCTTCCCCGGGGTTTTGATTCTTGAAGCCCTCGCTCAGGCAGCGGGTGTACTAGGATTTAAATCGGTGGCGCATAATGATGAACTCTATCTTTATGCGGGCATTGATAAAGCCCGATTCAAACATCCGGTGGTACCGGGGGATCGTATGGATCTGGACGTGGAGCTTATCAAGGAGCGTCGCGGCATCTGGAAATTTGCCGGAGTTGCCAGCGTTAATGGTAAGGAAGCCTGCAGCGCGGAATTTATGTGTGCGATGAGGAAAATGTAATAATGCCTGTACACCAGACGGCTATAGTCGATAGTTCTGCCAAGCTGGGGCATAACGTTGAAGTCGGCGCCTTTACTATTATTGGCGCCGGCGTGACTATTGGTGATAACTGCAAGATCGAATCCCATGTGGTGATTAAAGGTGAAACCGAACTCGGGCAGGGCAATCATATTTTCCAGTTTTGTTCTATTGGCGAAGATTGTCAGGATAAGAAATATGCCGGAGAGCCAACCCGTCTGGTGGTAGGCGACAATAACGTTTTTCGTGAAGGCTGTACGGTTCATCGCGGCACAGTGCAAGATCAGGGGATTACCCGGATTGGCAACCACAACTTGTTTATGATTGACAGCCACGTCGCCCATGACTGTGTGATTGGCGATAATAATATTTTTGCCAACAATGCTACCCTGGCAGGACATGTCCAGGTGGGCGACTGGGTCATTATCGGTGGTATGACTGGCGTACACCAGTTTTGTCATATCGGCTCACACAGTTTTTGTGCCGCCGGTTGTTTGCTGGTCAAAGATCTGCCTCCTTTTGTGATGGCGGGAGGGGCAACCATGTCAACCTTTGGTATCAACAGTGAAGGTTTAAAAAGACGGGGCTTTAGCAAGCAGACTATTCTACAAATTCGCCGTGCCTATAAGGTGATCTACCGTCAAGGCAATACACTGGAACAAGCCACTGATATTCTTCAAGAAATGCAACAGGAAACGCCTGAAATCGGTTTGTTGGTTGATTTTATCCAGCAGTCCGATCGCGGTATCTTGCGATAGTCAGCCGTGACAACATCTTCCCAAGTTAGAATTGCCATCGTGGTCGGTGAAGTGTCCGGCGATATCCTGGGTGCCGGTCTTATGCGCTCCTTGCAACAACGGTATCCGGACGCCATGTTTGAAGGCATTGGTGGAAGCCAGATGCGGGAGTTAGGCTTCAAGTCGCTTTTTGATATGGAAGAACTGGCAGTGATGGGGCTGTTTGAAGTACTGTCACGGCTATTCCGTTTATTGCATATTCGCAAATCCTTGTATCAGTATTTTAGCGCGAATCCTCCTGATGTGTTTATCGGTATCGATGCGCCGGATTTTAACCTGAATCTGGAACACAAACTCAAGCTCAACGGGATTAAAACGGTTCATTATGTGAGTCCGTCAGTGTGGGCATGGCGTAAAAAACGTGTGTTTACCGTGGCGGCGGCCACCAATCTGGTATTGAGTCTTTTTCCGTTCGAAAAGCGCTTTTATGATCAGCATCAGGTTCCTTGTGAATTTGTCGGCCATACCCTGGCAGATGCATTGCCACTGGTACCCGACCAGCAGGCGGCAAGACAAAAACTGGGATTATCGACTGATGACACCATCCTGGCCGTATTACCCGGCAGTCGTGGTAACGAAGTCAAACTGCTACTGGAACCGTTTTTGCGGGCGGCCGAGATTATTCATCGCAAAGTCAGCCAATTGCAAATTGTGATCCCGGTGATTAATCAGGCACGACGTGCACAAATAGAAGCCTGGTTGGCCGCTAATCCGGTAACATTGAACATTACTCTGGTCGATCGTCAGTCCCGCGAGGTGATGACCGCATCTAATGCGATTTTACTGGCCTCAGGTACCGCGACATTAGAGGCGATGCTGTGTAAACGGCCGATGCTGGTGGCATATCGATTTAGCCGAATGACGGCCATGGTATTGCGTCGGATGATTAAAATGGACTACTTTTCACTGCCTAATCTGCTGGCGGGTAAAAAATTGGTGCCGGAATTGTTACAGGAACAAGTCCAGCCTGATATTATTGCAGACCAATTATTACCATTGCTAACCCAGGACACCACCGAGCTGGTCGACGCTTTTACGCAGTTACATCAAAGTCTTAAATGTAACGCTGATGAACAGGCAGCCAATGCGGTTAGCAGATTAATCGAGGCATAAGTAAAACATTGTTAGTTGCGGGTGTTGATGAAGTGGGGCGTGGGCCATTGGTTGGGGCAGTGGTGACCGCAGCGGTTATCCTTGATCCTGACAAACCAATTGAAGGGTTAATGGATTCCAAAAAATTGTCTGAAAAGAAACGTGATGCGCTGGCTGAACAGATTCGTCAGCATGCTTTGTGCTGGGCATTAGGCCGAGCCGAGCCTCACGAGATCGATCAACTAAACATCTTGCACGCCACTATGCTGGCGATGACGCGGGCGGTCGACGCCTTGTCGATTAGGCCGGATTTTGTCAAGGTGGATGGCAATCGTTGCCCACAATGGGCTTATGCAAGTGAAGCCGTTGTCAAAGGAGACAGTAAAATTGCTGAAATCTCCGCTGCTTCGATTTTAGCTAAAGTCAGTCGCGATCTGGAAATGGCCGAGCTGGATAAACAATATCCGCAATACGGCTTTGCCCAACATAAAGGTTATCCCACCGCACAACATATGAAATTATTGGCCCAATATGGCCCGACAGAGCATTATCGTATGAGTTTTAAACCTGTAGTGATGGCGTTGCAACAGCATGATGGGATACTCAATTCCGGCTCATTAAACAGTGGCCCCCAATATGCTTGAACCCGGATTTGTTCATCTTCGAGTGCACAGTGACTTTTCCATGCTGGATGGACTAAGCAAGGTTAAGCCAATACTGGCTGCAGTCAAAGAGCAGCAGATGCCGGCTGTGGGCATTACCGACCAGATGAATATGTGTGGCCTGGTCAAATTCTATCTGGAGGCGCATAACCAGGGTATTAAGCCGATAATCGGTTGTGACTTCTGGTTTAAAGGCGATGAATCCGAACAGATTTTTCGCCTGACGGCCTTGGCAATGAATAACCAGGGATATCGGAATATTACCGAGCTGATCTCCAAAGCCTATTTGCGTGGTCATCTTGACGGTAAAGTAGTGGTAGATCGAAGCTGGCTGAAAGAGTATGCAAGCGGAATTATCCTGCTTTCCGGCGGACGTGAAGGCGATCTTGGACAGGCGTTAATAAATAATAATCAGGCGCTGGCACGTAGTATCAGTAATTTCTATCAACAACATTTTGCCGGACGCTATTTTCTGGAGTTATGCCGCACTAATCGGGCCGGAGAAGAAAGTTATATTCACGCTGCTGTCGCCTGGGCCGAACAGGCCGACCTGCCTGTTGTGGCGACCAATGACGTGTGTTTTCTGCGTTCTGAAGATTTTGAAGCCCATGAAATAAGAGTGGCTATTCATGACGGCTACACCCTGGAAGATAAACGTCGTCCCAAAAATTACTCGGAACAACAATATCTGCGCAGTGAACAGGAAATGCAGGAATTGTTCAGCGATATTCCTGAAGCATTGGCCAACAGTGTTGAAATAGCCAAACGTTGTAATGTCACCATGACCTTGTTTGAGTATTTCTTGCCGAAATTTCCTACCGGGGAGATGGATGAAAGCGAATTTCTGGTCAAGGCGTCTGAAGAGGGACTGGAAGAGCGCCTGCGGTTTCTGTTTAAAGATGATAAAACCATTGCTGAAAAACGCCCTGAATATGACGAGCGCTTAAAAATTGAACTGGAAGTTATCAACCAGATGGGCTTTCCCGGTTATTTCCTAATCGTTATGGAGTTTATCCAGTGGTCGAAAGATAACGGTATTCCGGTTGGGCCGGGACGAGGTTCAGGTGCCGGCTCCTTAGTCGCCTATGCACTTAAAATTACTGACCTGGATCCGCTGGAATTTGACTTGCTGTTCGAACGTTTTCTTAATCCTGAACGGGTATCGATGCCTGACTTTGACGTCGATTTCTGTATGGACAGACGCGACGAGGTGATCGACCACGTGGCCGAGCTGTACGGCCGTAATGCGGTATCGCAGATTATTACCTTCGGTACCATGGCGGCCAAAGCGGTCATCCGTGATGTGGGCAGGGTCCTGGGGCATCCGTTCGGCTTTGTCGACAGGATCAGTAAATTAATCCCGCCAACTCCGGGAATGACGCTGGCTAAAGCCTTTGAAGAAGAACCCCGTTTACCCGAGTTGTATAACAGCGATGATGAGGTTAAAGATCTCATTGATATGGCACGGCGCCTGGAAGGGGTGACGCGTAACGCCGGTAAACATGCCGGTGGTGTGGTAATTGCCCCCACCCTGATTACCGATTTCTCGCCACTTTATTGTGATGAAGAGGGATTGAATCCGGTAACCCAATTTGACAAAAATGATGTGGAAACCGCCGGGCTGGTTAAATTCGACTTTCTCGGCTTACGCACCCTGACCATTATCCAGTGGGCACTGGATATGATTAAAGTTAACCGCGGCATCGATGTGGATATCAGCGCGATCCCGCTGGAAGATCCAAAAAGTTTCCGTACCTTGCAGGACGCGTCGACCACCGCAGTATTCCAGCTGGAATCTCGCGGAATGAAGGAACTGATCAAGAACCTTAAACCGGACTGCTTTGAAGATATTATCGCCTTGGTGGCATTGTTTCGTCCGGGGCCGTTGCAGTCGGGCATGGTGGAAAACTTTATCAACCGTAAACATGGTCGCGAGGAAATTTCCTATCCTGATGCGGAATACCAGCATGAGTGTCTGAAAGAGATTCTGCAGCCAACTTACGGCATTATCCTGTATCAGGAACAGGTGATGCAGATCGCCCAGGTAATGGCCGGCTACAGCTTGGGTGGGGCAGATTTGTTACGCCGAGCTATGGGTAAGAAAAAACCTGAGGAGATGGCCAAACAACGCTCCGGTTTCGCCGAAGGTTCGGCCAACAATAATATCGATCCTGAGTTGGCAGAGAAGATTTTTGATCTGGTAGAGAAGTTTGCCGGTTACGGTTTCAACAAATCTCATTCGGCGGCTTACGCGTTGGTGTCTTATCAGACATTGTGGCTGAAAACCCATTATCCGGCTGAATTTATGGCGGCAGTGATGTCGGCAGATATGGATGCCACCGACAAGATAGTGACTCTGGTGGATGAATGCCAGCGGATGGGATTAACTATTGAACCGCCCAATCTGAACAAGGGGCAGTATAAATTTACCGTTGATCCGCAAGGACACGTTGTCTACGGTATCGGTGCGATTAAAGGTGTGGGAGAAGGCCCGGTTGAGGCGATCATCGAGGCCAGACAGGAGAAGGGCCAATTCAAGGATCTTTTTGATTTCTGTGCCAAGGTTGATCTGAAAAAAATTAATAAACGAGTGTTGGAAAAACTGGTTATGTCCGGTGCACTGGATACCCTGGGACCGCACCGTAGTTCGTTGATGGCCACTTTACCGGATGCAATGGCAGCCGCGGAGCAACACCGTAAGGCAGAAGCGCACGGTCAGGCCGATATGTTCGGTCTACTCAATACAGAGCAGGATGAGGTTAAGCAGGCCTTTGCCGATGTTCCAGCCTGGCCGGAGAAAATCTGGCTGGATGGTGAAAAGGAAACATTAGGTCTATATTTGACCGGTCATCCGATTAACCAGTACGAACAGGAAATCAAGCACTACGCCCAGTGCCGGATTGTCGATCTTAAACCGATCAAAAATGTGCCGGTGATGGCAGTTGGACTGGTGTTAAGTGTCCGTCAATTGGTGAATAAGAAAGGACGTCGTTGGGCCATTGTGACATTGGATGATAAAAGTGCCCGGATCGAAGCTAAATTTAGCCCGGATCTGTTCGAACAATTTGAACCTGTGCTGGAAGAAGATAAAATACTGCTGATTTCGGGACAGGTCAGCTTTGATCAATACAGCGGTGGCAATACAATCAGCGCCCGTGAAGTGCTGGATATTGTTCAGGCTAGAGAAAAATACGTAACATCATTAAGCTTACAATTGGATTCTGACTGGTGTCAGCCGCAACAAATGGCTACACTGCAAGCAATATTGCAACAATACCGCGGCGGCAGTTGTCCGGTGCTGGTGCATTATCAAAATGCCGATGCATCTGCCAGCCTAGCGTTAGGCGCGAACTGGTATGTGACACCTGAAGACCAATTAATATACGAATTAAGGCAAATGCTGGATCAACAGCGGGTTGAATTGAGTTTTAGCTGAATTTGACGTCTCGGGGGACAGAGACAAGTTGATTTAACATGAGCCACACATAAATTAGGTAGTAGGATGAATTTAAACTTCCTGGATTTCGAGCAGCCAATCGCAGATTTGGAAGCCAAGATAGAAGAATTACGACTGGTAAGTCAGAACGGTGATTTTAATGTCAGTCTTGAAGAAGATATAAACAAACTTCGTGAAAAAAGCGCGGATCTGACCAAAAAGATTTTTTCTGATCTGGACCCTTGGCAAGTGGCACGGTTGGCCCGTCATCCGATGCGTCCTTATACTTTCGATTATATCCCGCGTATCTTTAGCGAGTTTGAAGAGTTGGCCGGTGATCGTGCCTATGCAGATGACAAAGCGATAGTTGGTGGTCTGGCCAATTTTGACGGGCAGCCGGTGATGATTATCGGCCATCAAAAAGGTCGCGATACCCAGGAAAAAATCAAACGTAATTTTGGTATGCCCAAACCGGAAGGATATCGCAAGGCCTTGCGTCTGATGCAAATGGCTGAACGTTTTAAATTACCCATAATCACTTTTATCGATACGCCGGGAGCTTATCCGGGCGTAGGTGCGGAAGAACGAGGTCAAAGTGAGGCCATTGCCCGCAACCTAAAAGTCATGGCCGGACTCAAAGTACCCATTATCTGTACTGTTATCGGTGAAGGTGGTTCTGGCGGGGCGTTGGCAATTGGTGTCGGTGATCGGGTTAACATGATGCAGTTCAGTACCTATTCGGTGATATCGCCTGAGGGCTGTGCTTCCATCCTCTGGAAAAGCGCTGACAAAGCCCCCTTAGCCGCAGAAGCTATGGGCGTTGATGCCGAAAGAATCAAGTCACTGGATTTGATTAACAGCATTATTGAAGAACCGCTGGGCGGCGCTCATCGGGATCATGATGCTACTGCAGCTAATATTAAAGCTTGTCTGAAACAGCAACTGTCGCAACTTCAGAGCCTGTCGCTGGAACAATTGCTAGAACAACGCTATGAACGCCTGATGTCTTTCGGGTATTGTTAACTTAGCCTGAGGCCCTAAATGGAGATTATCAAGGCCGTCTCGTCTGTTCTAAACTGCCCCTCCCGGCCTATGTATGTGGCGTACAGCGGAGGGGTTGATTCCCACGTTTTACTGCATTGTGTTAGCGAGTTGATGGACAATTATCCGCAGCATCAGTATACCGCTATCCATATCAATCACGGGTTAAGTTCCAACGCCGACCAATGGCAACAGCATTGTCAGCAAATCTGCCGACAACTGGATATCGCCTTTATTAGTCACCAGGTGGTATTAGACAATATTCCGCGTACCAGTCTTGAAGCACAAGCTCGTGAAGCCCGTTACGCCGCGATTGATAACGCCACGCCGGATAACGCCGTTATTTTATTGGCCCAACATGTTGATGATCAGCTCGAGACTTTTTTACTACAGCTAAAAAGAGGGGCCGGCCCTAAAGGGTTGTCATCCATGGCAGCATTGCAACAGGGTAATGGGGCTCGTCAGTATAGACGGCCGTTTCTTGCGATCAGTCGTCAGCAGATTCTGGATTATGCCAGTCAGCATGAGTTAGATTGGCAGGAAGACGAATCCAATCAGGACAGCCGTTTTGACCGCAACTTTTTACGCCAGCGGATCGTGCCCTTGTTATTGCAACGCTGGCCAGCAATGGCTACATCAGTATCGCGCTCTGCCGCGTTATGTGCAGAGCAACAATCTATGCTGGATGAAATTAGTCAGCAGCATTTAAACGGTATGCTGGGCGAAGATGGCTGCCTGGCCATTGACGCTTTATTGGCATTATCTTCACGCTGGCAGAAACAGGTAATACGCTTATGGTTGAGTCAACAACAGATCCCCTTGCCCAATGCTAAAGTAATGGCGTTGATTGAGCCTGAGTTGTTACGTTCATCTGGCGATGCTGAAGCCTGTATTCAATGGCAAGACTGGCAATTAAGAAAATTCAATCAGCAACTGTACGTATTGTCTGAACCCTTGTTGCCTGCGTTGGAAAATAAAGTCTGGCGTGGTGAAAAAGAACTGACACTGGCAGAGCAGCAAATCAGAGTGCAGTTTGATTATCAGGATAATCAGGGGATTCAGCTCGGTTATGATAATCAAAAAGCCATTATCAGACTGGGTTTTGGTTCGTTCGCCGAAACATTTAAACCGGCCGGGGAACGACACTCCAAACCGCTTAAAAAATGGTTTCAGTTATGGCAGGTTCCGCCCTGGAAACGCGCCAGTATTCCACTGGTTTACGTTAATGGTGAACTGGCAATGGTGGTCGGCATCAGTGTTGCAGAGCAGTTTAGTTCAGGAAAGCAGACAATCTGGATCAGACAGGTTGAAGATTAAAGCGGCAATATATTGCCGCTACGCGCATTTAATACAATTTTTACCGGCCAGTTTTGCCGCATACATTGCCTCATCGGCACGCTGAAACAGGCTATGGGCAGTATCTTCGGCACTGAACAGTGCACTACCAATACTACAGGTAATACCATGCTGAACAAGCAAGGGGTGGTTGGTGACACCGTTGATAATGCGGATCGACACTTTCTGATTCAGCAATTCATTGGCATTTTCCAGCAAGCAGCAAAACTCGTCTCCACCAAAACGAAATGCAAAGTCGGTGTCACGCAAGCAATCCTGCAGTACATTGGCAAAAGCAATCAGGATCTGGTCACCGAGTAGATGACCATACTGGTCATTGGCCTGCTTAAAGTGATCCAGATCGAGGATCAACAATCCGAAACTGTCTTCATTGCGCAATGCATGGCTGATGCTGCGCCCAACAGTTTCATTATACTGGCTGCGGTTACCTAGCCCGGTCAGGTTATCTTTAAAACACAAGCGTTTGACCTGGTCGTGCTGAATCGCCATTTTAAGCGGCTGTTGCAGACAGTTTTGAATATCTTTAAGCAGTTTAGCTTGATGCTGGCTAAACTGGCTGTGGGCGTAATGCCGCAAGTGCGCCACTTTCTGGTAACCAATCTTTATATCACAACTCTCGACCAGCGGTGTATTGTCAATATGGCCGCATTGAAACTGTTGATTTTGATAATCCAGGCTTATGCCATCGATAGGCAGGTGTTTTAGCGCCTGGATAAAGTAGGCGCTTAATAATGGCTTGATATCGATGTTGGCAGTCAATGTCTGTAATAACGCATACAACTGGTAATAGCTTAAATTCTTTTCACTACCGGAGTGAAAAGTAAAGATCCCCTCTGCAGGAGCATCATAAAGTGGGCTAAGTTGATCCAATTTAGTATTCCGTAAATTATTTGACGCAAACAACTTTATTAGCTGTTCCATACAAATAACGTGCCAGAATATTTTTATTTCTATTCGAGATTAGTGATCTTTGCTGCAAGAAATACTCAGCAAAGTTCAACAGCCCCGGAGCTATAAATTCAGAAAATCACGAATTTCATCCAGTCTGTTCATCGCGTCTCGATAACCCACATCAATGATTTCCGAGCAAAAATGATGATCAAACAGCAAGTAGCTGGGCAAGCTGGACTCAATATCAGGTTTCAGGCCAACCAGTCTGAGTAAGGAGCGTATACCCGCCGGCAGATGATGATAGTGTTTGGCTGCAATTTGGTTGAAATTCTCGCTGGGATTAATTTCCAGACATTCAATTTTTTGCAGGTGAGTTTCTTTTTTCTGTTTTTCGGTCAACAGATCCAGCGTCTGGTTTACCCGATAGGCGCGTTCCAGATCGGCGTTAAGTGTGTCAGCAAAGATGGTATCGAGTAAATGACCGGCAATATTGGAGGCGCTGGGGTAATGGTCATTAATTGCTTGAGTGTAGGGTATTTCAGGCTGTTCAACACCTATCACCAAAATTTTGCGCGCACCAAGATGAATTGGCGCACTTAACGGAGAAAGTTGATGCACCGAGCCATCACCAAAATAGTCGTTGCCCAGTTTAACAGTCGGGAATACCAGTGGTATGGCAGATGACGCCATTAAATGTTCTACATTCATTTGCGCAGGCTTACCCTGTCGCTTGGAACGTTGCCAGCCCTCCACATTTTTATTGCTTTGAAAAAAACTGATGGAATCATGACTGGTATAGCTGGAGGCTGTAATACATAACGCGCGTAAATGTTGACGATCAATGTTGTTATCAATACGGCTGAAATCCAGCGTTTTACGCAGTAACTGCCTCAATGGCTGATTGTTCAACAGGCTGGTTGCGCGAGTTTGCATATCCTCGGCTTTGCTACCTTGAAAATAATTTTTCAGCAGGTAACCGAACACCGATTGGAAACCACTTTCGTAAATATCGCTGGTGCGCAGATTTTTCCAAACCCAGTCGAGTTTTCGCACTCCCAGATGATAACAGGATGCAAAGCAGGCTAGGGTGGTGGCGTTAATAGCTCCTGCCGAGGTTCCGCAGATTATCGGAAAAGGGATACTTTGATTGCGAGGCAAAAAGTTGGTGATAGCCTTGAGGACACCAACCTGATATGCCGCTCTGGCGCCACCACCGGTTAACATTAATGCATATTCTTGCCGTTCAGTCATTGTAATCCGTTTTTGTCAGTCCACATTAAAAGCATCAGAGATTGTAGTGGTATTACTAACGTAAACAGCTATTTGTGTCTACGGAAAACTGTTAAAACGGAGATTTAACGATTTTTAACAAGCCAGATATTTACTATGGTTTTGACTTCTGGCTGACTAACAGAAAAAGGCGACTACCTTTGGCAAGTTCCAATTGTGCAATATGATTGGTTAGTAGCGGATTAGCTTGTGTTTCATGGAAGCCGATATCGCCGGTTTGCCATTTTTGCTGCCAAAATTGCGCTTCCATCATTTTCCTCAGTTAAGCATGCAGGCTAGTCCATTAATGACTGGGCGCGCTGCCTGGGCTACTATGATTTGTCTCTTTAAAAGGATTAAAAGCTAAAATTCATCCCTTCCGCCGCGGCAAACACCTTAAGCTGATCTTCGGCAACGTTAACCACATCCTGACAATGCGCCTCCAGTTCGCGTAAACTGCTATCCGTGCGACTGGGATCATGGCTATAAAGCGCCAGGTTTTTGGCTTTACAGGCCAGCGCCAATTTAACCGCTTCTTCGGCGATAGAGTGTCCCCAGCCTGCTTTGGCGGGCATATCAGCAAACAAATATTGCGCATCATGGACTAATAAGTCCGCTCCTTGGGCAAAGTCTACAAAATCCAGAAAGTCGGTTTCCTTTTTATACGGAGGATACAATTCGTTATCGGTAATGTAGGCGATTTTGGCACCGTCGGCTTCAATTACATAAGAACTGCCGTTACCGGGATGATTCATGGTGAGACGGCTGATTGAGGCATCCTGTAATAGCCAGCTGTTTTTATTCTCGTCGATCGGCACTATCTGGATATTGGCGGCCAAAGATTGATGGTGGACCGGAAACAGACTACCTGACATTTGCTGCAAAATAGCGTCATGTTCTGCCAGTTTGGTGCGACCGGGGGTAATAAAAATATTACGTTCGGATTGATATATTGGGGCAAAAAAAGGAAAGCCCTGGATATGATCCCAATGATTGTGGCTGAGCAACAAATGTATATCGTTGTTTTTCTTAACCAGTTTATGGCCTAAAGGAATAATCCCTGTTCCCGAGTCGAGAATGATATCCGTACCATTGTCCAGCTCAACATGCACACAAGCCGTATTACCGCCAAATTCGATAAAATCGCGCCCGGGAGCTGGAGTGGAACCTCTTACACCAAAAAAAGTTAACTGCATGCAAAGTACTCAAAATGCCCTGTAATTTAAACAACAAGCAATTATTACGTATGACTAGCCTAACATTATTTACCTGTCTGCTTGATAGAGCAAATTTACCAGAGAATTAAATTACATACCTTTATAATCCAAATTTTTATTTATAAATTCATATGATTAGATAATATTTTGCTTCGATATTATGCCTGTTCAGGTTCAGTTATGGCTACATAAAGTATTAAATTAAATACCTATGTGCCATTTTGACCTCTGTAAAGCCGGTTGGTGTTTTTTTAAACTGTTTTCCGTCAAGACAATTTAACTTTATAAACATTTTTAACGAGGCACTATCATGAAAAAATTATTAACTATCGCCGCATTATCTACTGTCCTGGTTGCTCCAGTGAGCTTTGCCGACGTGAATGAAGACCTGCAAAACATTTGTACCATTGTGAAAAACAATGACAAAGGTGAGTTGCGTAAAAAAATGCGTTCGGTCCAGAACGACTACAACTTGCGTTTAGGTGATTTCTATACAGGTGTATCTTGTGGTGGTAACAGCCTTATCCGTTATTCCATGCAGAACAATGCGACGGATGTGGGCACCTATATGATTAAGAAAATGTCCAAGAAAGACTTGTCTCAGGCAGAAGCGGACGGTGTTGCCATCCAGCAGTGGGCCGAGACTAACGGTTATATCGAAACTGAAATCGGTAAAGAGTTACTTGACCGTTTGAACTAATTGGGGGCCACTCACCAGATTGTCTTGACGCCTCGACGGTGAGTGGCGCTAACCCCCAGGGCGTCAACCCAAAAAGAGCCTTCCGGCTCTTTTTGTTTATCTGCAATATTTCAAACCCTTCCCAGCAACATCAGTATGATCAGAATCAGTAAAATAGTACCGATCCCGCCGCTGGGATAATAACCCCAATTTCGGCTGTGCCCCCAGGTAGGTAAAGCGCCCAACAACAATAAAATTAGAATAATTAATAAAATTCCGCTAATGCTCATTGATTTCCCCATAAAGTTGTCAACGTTATTAACGACATCATAGGAACAGACTTCACCACGTTTATAACATCAAATTCAAATAGCTGGAGACAGGATTGGATCGTTTGCGGTTATACCACGTAACTTGATTGCCACATTCTACCTACCCAGTCTTTCATTGATTTTAGTGGCTCCGATACTGCATGCAGACTAAGTCCTTGTTAATTTAATGACCTTGTCTGCGTACCGAAAAGACATTAAAAGCACTTTAATACTAGCAGCAAGCTGTTGCTGTGCCAGCTGTGAAAACAGACCATCTTTATTGTATGAACAGCTTGGGTTTCGGCAGGAGAAATGGTTTAAGGCAACAGCATGTCAGGAATGACATAACAACAAACAGGCTGAATGGGGTATTTTCCGCAATCAGCCTGTTTAGTCATGGTTCGTTATTTGTGCTTTTAACGCTATAAAGTTTGTATAAACTCAGTGACGTTATTTAGCTCCAACATCTGCTTTTCACCACTACGACGGGACTTGTATTCCACTTTATTGTCATCCAGATTACGCTCGCCAATCACGATAGAGTGAGGAATACCCAACAGTTCCATATCGTTAAACATGACTCCCGGGCGTTCTTTGCGGTCATCGAAGAATACCTCGATACCGGCCGCTGTCAGTTCGGCATACAGGGTTTCTGCCGCTTGCTGAATGCGATGGGATTTATGCATATTCATCGGGATCAGGGCCACCTTGAACGGTGCGATGGCATCGGGCCAGATAATTCCGTATTTGTCGTGGTTCTGTTCAATGGCTGCTGCCACAATACGTGTTACACCAATGCCGTAACAACCCATGGTCAGGGTCTGATGTTTGCCTGATTCGGTTAACACACCACATTTCATCGCTTTGGAATATTTATCCCCTAACTGGAAAATATGTCCCACTTCGATACCACGTTTAATTTCCAGTTTACCTGTACCGCAAGGTGAAGGATCACCCGCCACAACGTTACGAATATCGGCTACCGCAGGCAAAGCTAAGTCACGTTGCCAGTTGATATTAAAATAGTGTTTGCCATCAACGTTGGCGCCAGCGCCAAAATCGCTCATTACTGCCACACTGCGATCAACGATGACAGGAATGGGCAAATTAACCGGACCTAATGAGCCAGGACCTGCCCCAATGGCATCACGAATTTCTGCTTCCGAGGCAAAAACGAGTGGCGCTGCCACTTGCTCCAGCTTCTCGGCTTTCACTTCATTTAATATGTGATCACCACGTACCATCAACGCAATCAGTTTGTGCTCGCTGCCTTCAGCGGCATGCACAATCAAGGTTTTAACAGTTTTTTCAATTGCCACACCAAATTGTTCAACCAGTTGTTCGATGGTTTTGGCGTCTGGTGTATCCACTAAAGCCATTTCCGCAGTGGGTGCCGCGACTTCAGTTGAGGATGCAACCGCTTCGGCTTTTTCCATATTGGCTGCGTAATCAGAGCTATCACTGAATACGATATCGTCTTCACCCGATGCTGCCAGTACGTGGAATTCGTGCGAGGCATTACCCCCAATTGAGCCGTTATCCGCCATAACCGGGCGGTAATCCAGACCGATACGCTCAAAGATATTGCAATAGGCCTGATACATGTCTTGGTAAGTTTTGCCTAAACAGGCTTCATCAAGGTGAAAAGAGTAGGCGTCTTTCATGATGAATTCACGGCTACGCATAATGCCAAAACGTGGACGAATTTCGTCACGGAATTTGGTTTGCACCTGATACAGGTTTAGTGGCAATTGTTTGTAGCTGCTGACTTCGTTTTTCACTAAATCGGTGATCACTTCTTCGTGGGTTGGACCTAAAACAAAGTCACGTTGCTGGCGATCTTTTATACGCAGCAATTCCGGGCCGTATTCTTCCCAGCGACCGGATTCCTGCCATAAATCAGCAGGCTGAACCACGGGCATCAGTACTTCGATAGCTCCGGCTTTGTTCATTTCGTCGCGCACGATTTGCGAAACTTTATTCAATACGCGCAAACCAGTGGGTAGCCAGGTATACAATCCGGACGCCAGTTTACGAATCAGACCGGCTCTAAGCATTAACTGATGGCTGATCACCTCAGCATCGGCTGGTGTTTCTTTCAGGGTGGAGAGTAAGTATTGGCTACTGCGCATGTTGTTAGATACCAGAAAAGAGTTAATTTAACCCGGTTTAAAATTGGCGGCTATTCTATCAGCGCTATAGGGGATAAAAAAGGCGCTTGTGCGGGTTAATTGGCGGCTTTTTCGATGGATAGCACCAGGCAATGCCCTGCAATCACCTGCCAACGAATATTGCAGTCATACAGGGTCATACCGTATTCCTGGGTGTCGGTATTATTTTTTTTGTAGGCGGGACGCGGGTCCTGAGCCAGCACATTGCGGATCAACGCTTCCAGTTGCGGGTAATGCTGTTGATAATAATCCAGTTGCTGTTGCGCCGTTTGACTAAAGTTGATGTCGGTGTTTTGGGGCGGCTCTGTAGCGGCAAATCCGCCTTTGGCGTCAGGGACGGCGTCGGAATAAGGGATATAGGGTTTGATATCCAGTATCGGTGTACCATCGAGTAAATCAATGCCTTTTACGTTAAGCAACAGTTTGTTATGTTGATATTGCCAGTCAATCAGTTCGACCACCGACATACCAATAGCATTAGGCCGAAAAGTACTGCGAGTGGCAAATACCCCCATTTTTCGGTTACCGCCCAGTCTGGGAGGGCGAACCAGCGGAGACCAGCCTTGTCCGGCGGTTTGGTGAAACTCAAACAGTAGCCATAAATGACTGAACTGCTCAATATCCCGTAGTATATTCGGATCACTATATTCAGGCATAAATTCTATTTGTCCAACGGCCTCGGAAACCAATCCCGGTTGCCTGGGGATGGCAAATTTCTGTTTATACGGGCTGTGGATAATAGCGACAGGATCGAGCTGCATAGATAAAAGAACCAAAGGGAAGACTGCGACTATTTTGCCATTTAAGACATACCTTGCAACAAATAGCCGGTTGGTTGTCATAATTTAACAACATTTAGTCGTTAAAGTGTGCTCCGTGTATTGGTTTTGCTATACGTGATTTTTATTTATGTAGCCAAAGCTGATAGACCCTATGACATAGTTCTTCCCGGAACACTTTTACGGATCTGCGAGCCCAGGCTCCCAGATCCTTTTTTTATCTCCAGGGACGGAGTGTATCCCAAAGCTGTCGGGAACAAGCGTGGGGTATCTCCAGGGACGGAGTGTATCCCAAAGCTGTCGGGAACAGGCGTGAGGAATCTTCTGGCAATACTAACGCTGTCTATTTTTTATCTATTCGCATAAAAAATGCGTAATATTCATTATGTTGGCGGAATTATTAATCCAGCCCGTTGTCAGTCCAACATCGGATATCTATACCAATCCGTATAAACAATTGCCCACTCAGCGAGAATTTAAACGGGCTTAATCAAGACGCTTAAATGAAGTAATAGCGGTGCTCTTTCGAATTTAAGCAACGCAGAGTAAGCCCGTTTAAAACTCGTCCGAAGGAAATGCCCCAGCGACATTTGCTCTGCGTTCTCGCTACTTAAAAGGGGACCACCCTTTCTGCATAGCGACGCCTTGTTCAAATGTCGCTGGATGCATTCTGAGAGGGTAATTGTTTATACGGATTGGCATTCGAGGCTGGTCTGACTTGAAAACGGCTTACGCAGCTATATATCCTGATACTCCATAATGCTTTTAATTATCTTCGATCATCAGAGGACGCTTATGATCTCCGTCAAGAACTTGTCCATGTCATTTGGCGACTTTAAAGCCGTTGACAATTTATCTTTCGACATAAAAGCGGGTGATATAGTCGGATTTCTTGGTCCCAACGGGGCAGGAAAATCCACCACCATGAAAATGCTTACCGGCTTTTTAATGCCCACTCAGGGTGAAATTCGTATTGCTGATATGCCCATGCCCGAGTCTGCCAAGGCGATTCAGCAACATATCGGCTACTTGCCCGAAGGCGCCCCCGCCTATGGTGATATGACACCATTGCAGTTTCTGGACTTTATCGCCGACATTCGCGGCCTGAAAGGGGACCAGAAGCTTCGACGTATTAAGCAAGTTGTTGCCCAGGTTGAAATCGAGGATATGCTCGACCGGCCGATTGAGAATTTGTCCAAAGGCTTTAAACGCCGGGTTGGACTGGCTCAGGCCATTTTACATGATCCGGATATTCTGATTCTGGACGAACCAACCGACGGACTGGATCCGAACCAGAAACACCAGGTTCGCCAGCTGATCCAGAACTTGTCCAAAGACAAGATTGTGATTATTTCTACCCATATTCTGGAAGAAGTCAGCGCAGTATGTAACCGCGCAATGATTATTGCCGAAGGCAAAATGCTGTTTGACGCCAGCCCTGACGAACTGGTCAAGAGATCCCGTTACTATCAGGCTGTGACTATTCATTTCAGTCAATTGGCCGATATTTCCGGTTTAGCCGAGCTGGCCGGGGTGGCGAATATGGAAGTGGATAAAAATAACGGTAAAGTCACCTTATTTCCCGAGCGCAACGCCGATATCTTGCCGGTGATTGCCGACTATATTCAGCAGCGCAACTTACCTGTCGATACCCTGTTTACCGAACAAGGTCGACTGGATGATGTGTTCCGGCAAATGACCACCGAAGGAGCGGCAGCATGAACCATACCCTGATTATTTTCCGGCGCGAGTTCGCCAGCTTTTTTGCCACACCGGTGGCCTATGTTTTTATCGCTATTTTTCTGATCTTGAGCGGCGTGTTCGCCTTCAGCTTTGGCGGCTTATACGAACGGGGGCAAGCCGATCTGCTGCCATTCTTCAACTTTCATCCCTGGCTATATCTGTTTCTGGTGCCGGCAATGGCAATGCGTACCTGGTCAGAAGAACGCAAGAGCGGCACCATCGAATTGCTGATGACCTTGCCTATTACTATTTGGCAGGCCATGCTGGGCAAGTTTCTGGCAGCCTGGGCCGTGCTGGGATTATCGCTGTTGTTAACCTTCCCCTTGTGGATTACGGTCAATTACCTGGGTCAACCGGATAACGGCATTATCGTCGCTGCCTATATTGGTAGCTGGTTGATGGCCGGTGCTTTTTTGGCGATAGGTTTATGTATGTCGGCCCTGTCAAAAAGCCAGGTTGTGGCCTTTATTCTGGCCGTGGTGCTGTGCTTTATTTTCGTCTTGAGCGGTAGTGATATGGTGTTGGATGCCTTTAAAGAATGGCTACCCACAGTGTTGCTCGATACTCTGGCGTCCTTTAGCTTCCTTACCCATTTTCAGGCAATGGCCAAAGGGGTACTGGCGCTGAATGATGTAGGGTATTTTCTTATTGTTATCGGTGTCTGGTTGTATGCCGGATTACGTGTGATTGAACAGAAAAAGGCGGATTAAGCATGTTGAACAAGTTTTCCAATACGTTTACTACCCTGCTTCTGGTGGTGGTTTTTACGGCGTTAGTCCTGATTAATAATCTGCTGTTTAGCTCGGTTAGACTGGATTTGACTGAAGACCAGGTCTATTCCCTGTCCGAAGGCAGTAAACAGATTCTGCAAGAAATAGATGAGCCGATTCACTTGTATTTTTTCTATTCGGATAAAGCCTCCAATGGCATGACCAGCCTGCGTAATTACGCTAACCGGGTGGAAAGTCTGTTACAGGAATATGCCAGTGCATCCGACGGTAAAATTATCCTGCATCAGATTGATCCAGTGCCGTTTTCCGAGGCAGAAGATCGGGCCAATCAGTTCGGTTTAACCGGCGCGACACTGGGTAACGGTGGGGATGCCGTGTATCTGGGGCTGGCAGGTAGCAACGCCTACAACGATGAAAAGACCATTGCGTTTTTTGATCCCCAGCAAGAGTCTTTTCTTGAATATGAAATCAGTAAGCTGATTTACCAGTTGAGTGATCCTAAACAGGTTAGCGTTACGGTGATCAGTGACTTACCTATTATGGGCGGCCAAAATCCGATGACCGGCAGAATGGACCCGGCCTGGACTATTTTTACCCAGTTAGAACAATTGTATAAAGTGCAGAAACTGGGTAATGACGCCAGCAGCGTGCCTGCCGATACCGATGTGCTAATGCTGGTCAATCCCAGCGGCTATAACGAGGAATTGCAGTTTTCCATTGATCAGTATGCCATGCAGGGCGGTAAGGTCATCGCCTTTGTTGATCCGCACAGTGAAGCCGATCCAATGGCGGCGATGGGAGGAGCTGGTGGTTCTGACTTGACTAAATTACTCACCAGTTGGGGCGTCGAATTTGATCCGTCACAAGTGGTACTGGATGCGGCTTCAGGGCTGGATATCCGTACCCAGTCAGGTGTGGCGCGTCATATGGGCTACCTTGGTCTGCAGGGGGATTTGCTTGACGGTGATGATGTCGTCACCAGTGGTCTGGATGTGATCAATGCCGCGTCGGTGGGCGCATTACATCAGATAAAAGACGCGCAAACCCAATGGACGCCACTGATCCACAGCTCGTCGAATACCGATTTAATTGATAGCGCGACATACGGTGTTACCCGTGATGTGGAAGACTTGAGTAAAAACTTTAACGCTAAAGAGCAAAGATATACCTTGGCCGCGCGGATTGCCGGTAAGGCCAAATCGGCCTTTGAACAGATACCCGATGGCGTCGAAGCCGAGGACTTTGTTGCCCAAACCGATCAGCTCAATGTGATTGTGGTTGCCGATACCGATTTGCTTACCGACCGTTTCTGGGGCAGTCAGTCCAATTTCTTTGGTCAAACCGTGTTTACGCCGTTTGCCAATAACGGTGATTTTGTCACCAATGCGGTGGAAAATCTGGGTGGCAGCAATGCGTTGATCAGCGTGCGTAGTCGCGGCACTTTTGCCCGTCCTTTTGAGGTGGTAGAACAGTTAACGGTTCAGGCCGAGAAGCGCTTCCGCGAGAAAGAGCAAGTCCTGCAGCAGGAGTTGCAGCAGACCGAACAGCAATTAGCCCAGCTACAAGGCCAACAGGCCGAAAATGGTATGCTGGTGCTTAGTGAACAGCAACAACAGGCGGTAGACCAGTTTATGCAGAAGAAAATTGATATTCGTAAAGAGCTGCGTGAAGTGCGTCATCAGCTGGATATGGATATTGAAAATCTGGGCAGTTTGCTGAAACTGCTCAATATCGCCGTTGCACCTCTGCTATTGGTGCTGTTGTTAGGTTTCGTGGCAAGATTAAGCCGCAAGAAAGCCAGCCGGGGACAACTATGAACAAACAAATAGGAATTTTTATCTTGGCTGTCGCGCTGGCGGCGGTAGCCGGCGTATTAGTCATGAACAAGAATAACAGCAGTGCGTTGCCAGAAAAGGGCGTGCTGCTGGAGGGACTAAAGGCTGATGTGACTAAACTGGATCATATCCAGATTGATAAAGCGCAAGGATTGAATTTCAGCGCCCAGCTCGTTGACGGGCAATGGTTGGTCGCCGAGTTAAATAACTACCCGGTTGATCAGGACAAGTTGTCCAAATTATTAAAATCGCTGGTGGCTGCGCAGCGCGTTCAGGCCAAAACCACCAAACCTGAATATTTTGACCGTCTGGGATTAAGGGATATCAGTGATCAGGACAGTCTGGCCACCCAGGTCACCCTGAGCGCCGGAACAAAAAGCTGGTCATTACTGGTAGGTTCCAGCCCGGAACGCGGACATGGCCAATATGTGCGCTTATCCGGCAAAAATCAGAGCTGGTTAATCGACCAGAATCTGGAATTGCCCATGACCGATACCGACTGGTTAAAGCAACCGATTTTGCCTAACGAGTTACAACAGATTAAGCAGGTACAACGGGTAGGAAAGCAAGGCTGGACAATCGAAAAATCCGATCCGGAGCAAACTAATTACACCTTGGTCGCGTTGCCGGAAGGACGCCTGTTGAAATATCCCGGGGTATTGAATTCGGTGGTAACGGCGATTAGTCAGCTTAATTTTGAGCAGATCCAGCCTAACGACGAAGAGCTGTGGAATAGCTATACCCCTACCTTGCAGCTGATTGTAGGCAGTGAAGCAGGGCAAAGCTATACGCTGGAGTTGGCCGAACTGGATGATGCTCATTATGTTCGCTTTAGTTCGCAGCAGCCCGGACAATACTGGCAAAACCGGATCTATACTATTTCCAGTTTTTCAGCCCAGCAGTTGAACAAATCGCTGGATGATTTCCTGCAGGATGAAAAATCCGAATTGCCGGTATCGGAAACCGTTACCGATGAGGGAGAAGCCCCTCAATAGCAAAGTTGGGGAAAACGGACTGGTGCATTATGCATCAGTCCCTGCTGGTAATATTTTCTGATACTTTGAAAGTGCAAATTGGTCTATTCGCTTAATTATTAGTAGAATGGCGACCTTTTAGCGTTTTGCTGGTTCAAATGCGAAATACAGCCTTATTTTGACTTGAGTCTGTCGGCCTGAACCACTACATTATCGCCCACATTTAACTACGAGCTAACACACACTATGAAAGAACTATCGGATATCGGCCTGGTTGGTCTGGCAGTCATGGGTGAAAACCTGATCCTGAACATGGCAAGCAAAGGATTTACGGTAACGGCATACAATCGCTCAGCAGAAAAAGTTGAGAAGTTTATTGGCGGTCGTGCCCAGGGTAAATCGATTCGTGGTGCGTTTAGTATTGAAGAATTGGTCAGTTCGCTGGCTCAGCCGCGTAAAATTATGCTGATGGTGAAAGCCGGGCAGGCGGTTGACGACATGATTGAGCAGCTTATTCCCCACCTGGATAAAGGCGATATCATTATTGATGGCGGTAATACCCATTTCCCTGATTCTAACCGTCGTACCCAATACCTTGAAAGTAAAGGCTTGTTGTATATCGGTACCGGTGTGTCCGGAGGTGAAGAAGGCGCTTTAACCGGGCCTTCGATTATGCCCGGTGGTTCTGTTGTCGCATGGCCAGCAGTAAAAGATATTTTCCAGAGTATTTCTGCCAAAGTGGAAGACGGCACCCCTTGCTGTGACTGGGTCGGTGAAGATGGCGCCGGCCACTTCGTGAAAATGGTACACAACGGTATCGAATACGGTGATATGCAGCTGATTTGTGAAGCCTATCAGATCATGAAAGAGCTGCTCGGCTTGTCAGCCGATGAAATGCACGAAGTCTTTAAAGAATGGAATGAAGGCGAGCTGGACAGCTACCTGATTGAAATTACTCGCGACATTCTGGCTTATAAAGAAGACGGTGAGCCGCTGGTAGAAAAAATTCTCGATACAGCCGGTCAAAAAGGCACAGGTAAATGGACGGCTGTTTCGGCGTTAGAAGAAGGCGTGCCATTAACCCTGATTGGTGAAGCGGTATTTGCCCGTTGTTTGTCAGCACAAAAAGACGAGCGTGTGGCGGCATCCAAAATCTTGTCCGGTCCCAAAGCCTCTTTCGATGGCGACAAGCAAGCCTTTATCGAAGATATTCGCCAAGCCTTGTTAGCGTCGAAGATTGTGTCTTACGCGCAAGGCTATGTGCTAATGCGTGAAGCGGCCAAGCAAGCCGGCTGGGATCTGAATTATGGCGGTATCGCCCTGATGTGGCGTGGTGGTTGTATTATTCGTTCCACCTTCCTGAATAAAATCAAAGATGCCTTTGATCGCAATCCGGAACTGACTAACTTACTGGTCGATGACTATTTTGTTGAAAAAATGCATGCCGCACAGGATGGCTGGCGCCGCGTAGTGGCGACCGCCGCGATGAACGGTGTTCCGACGCCGACACTGACATCAGCACTGAGTTACTTCGACGGTTACCGTCATGCCCGTTTACCGGCTAACTTGTTGCAAGCTCAGCGCGATTATTTTGGTGCTCATACTTATGAGCGTCTGGATCGTGAACGTGGTGAATTCTTCCACACCAACTGGACGGGTCGAGGCGGTGATACCGCATCTTCAACCTATAATGTCTAGGTGAGATTGATCCAGATAAAAAGGTGAGCATTGACTCACCTTTTTTGTATGCTGCAAGTAAGGTGATGCCTGCCGCCGAGTAAAAAAATTAGCCTAATCGAGCTTTGATAAACTCGGCTAATCTGCCGGTGGCCTGGGGATGGTTGCGACTCTGGTTAAACAGGCAAATCTTGATTTTACCCAGTTCGGGTAAGTGTTCACTTCTGATTACGCTTAGTTCTTTCGGCACACTGGCACGTGCCAGCGCAGTAATACCCAGCCCTTGTTGAATGGCGACCGTCAGGCCGGTGAGATCGGCATTGGTATAGCTGATCCGCCATTGTAAGGTTTGCTGTTTTAGCCGGTTGATAACTCGGCTGCGGTACACACAGCCATCGGGAGCCAGAACCAGCGACAGCCCCTCCTGACTAATTGGCTGAAAGCGGTTGCCAACCCAAACCAGATCATCATCGCGGATCACTTCACCGTCACTGTGTTTGTCCGGATCAACCAGCGCCATGACCAAATCGAACTCGGGTAGCTTTTGGTCACTGAGCAGGGATTTACTTAAGGCCGATGTGACTTCCAGCGCGACATCGGGATAAATTTTGCTGAATTCACCGACAATGCCGGGTAGCAACGTAGTGGCAAACTCGCTGGGGATCCCCAGACGCAGGCGTCCCCGTAATGAGGATTGTTCAAACTGGCGGAAAATATCATCGTTAATGGCCAGCATGGCGCGGGCCTGCTGATATAACTGACGGCCATCTATATTCACCTGATGGCGTTGGCCGATTTTATCAAACAGCTTCTTGCCCAGCTTGTCTTCCAGATTACGAATTTGCAGGCTAATAGCCGGTTGGGTGCGGCCGAGAATATCACCTGCCTTGGCATAGCCACCGCTATCGATAACGGTGACGAAAGTACGTAAATTATCCAATGAGAGCTGTTTCATTCTGTTCCAATAATAATAATTTTACGAGCTACGAGCTACGAATTAAACCGGTAAGCGTTGCCCTTCGACTGCTTCGCGCTCAGGGCGAACGGTTACTGGTTAATTGACCACCCAATCTACGTTCGTCCTGACCCTTCGACAAGCTCAGGATTTGCGGAACCAAATGCAGTCGAAGGATGAGTAGCAACTATCTTCGACAAGCTCAGGGCGAACGGTTACTTGTTAATTGACCGCCCAATCTACGTTCGTCCTGACCCTTCGACAAGCTCAGGATTTGCGGAACCAAATGCAGTCGAAGGATGAACAGCAACTATCTTTGACAAGCTCAGGATATGCGAAACCAAATGCCATCAAAGGATTCGTAATCAGTCATTCCTGCGAAGGCCGGGATCCATATTGCAAAAGGCTGGATCCCGGCTAACAACGTACCGGGATGACGGTTTCTGGTTGTCCCCCCAGCGTAAACGTTACCCTTCGACTGCTTCGCGCTCAGGGCGAACGGTTACTGGTTAATTGACCGCCCAATCTACGTTCGTCCTGACCCTTCGACAAGCTCAGGATTTGCGGAACCAAATGCAGTCAAGGATGAATATTATTCAAAAGATTAATAAATCTCATGGTTTTTGCATTATACATAAAATAATCTTATCTAATCATTTGAATTATCAATTTGTTGTATCGGATGCCAATTTCTATACTCAGGCTCAACTCATTGTCACAAGGTTGCTGTTATGACCAATAAAACAGTTCTGCACGCCAAGCATATTGAAGCTGGCGCCAAAATGGTTGATTTCCACGGCTGGGATATGCCCATCAATTACGGTTCACAAATAGAAGAGCATCACGCTGTACGTCAGGATGCGGGGATGTTCGATGTCTCCCATATGACCATTGTCGATGTAAAAGGGACTGATGCAAAAGCTTACCTGCGTTATCTGCTGGCCAACGATGTAGAAAAACTGCAAGACAAGGGCAAAGCCTTGTATAGCGGCATGTTGAACGAGCAGGGCGGGGTGGTGGATGATTTGATTGTCTATCATTTTGACGCCACCAATTACCGCCTGGTAGTGAATTCTGCCACCCGCGAAAAAGATATGAACTGGTTATTGGGCAGAGCAGAAGGTTTTGACGTCACCATTACCGAGCGTCCTGAATTTGCCATGATCGCGGTACAGGGACCTAACGCCAAACAGAAAGCCGCCAGCCTGTTTTCGGCCGCGCAAAATGAAGCGGTAGCCGGTATGAAACCTTTTTACGGGGTGCAGGCTGAAGACTTGTTTATTGCTACTACAGGTTATACCGGTGAAGCGGGCTACGAAATTATGGTGCCTAACGAACAGGCCGCTGATTTTTGGCAAAAGTTGCTGGACGCCGGGGTTAAACCTTGTGGATTAGGCGCCCGCGATACCTTGCGTTTAGAAGCAGGTATGAATTTATACGGCCAGGATATGGATGAAACTATTTCGCCACTGGCAGCCAATATGGGCTGGACTATCAGCTGGGAACCGGCCGAGCGTGATTTTGTTGGCCGTAGTGTGCTGGAACAGCAAAAAGCTGCCGGTACCGACAAGCTGGTTGGACTGGTCATGGAAGACAAGGGCGTGTTGCGCTCTGGCCTAAAAGTGATGGCCGATAGCGGTGAAGGTGTGATCACCTCCGGCACTTTTTCACCTACGCTGGGTCACAGTATTGCCATGGCCCGTGTGCCCGCTTCAGTAGGCGATACAGTGGAAGTTGAAATGCGTAAAAAGTGGGTTACAGTAAAAGTGGTTAAGCCTAGCTTTGTCCGCAATGGTAAAAAAGTGTGTTAATAAAATAGTCGATAACAATCCAACTTTAGATGTGAACTGAACAAATAAAAATATTGAGGAAAAACTAATGAGCAACATTCCATCCGAATTACGTTATGCCACCACTCATGAGTGGGTACGCCCTGAAGGTGACGGTACTTTTACCGTAGGGATTACCGAACATGCACAGGAGTTGCTGGGTGATATGGTGTTTGTTG